>JACPIY010000064.1 GCA_016187835.1 Deltaproteobacteria bacterium
TGACTATGTTTGCAATGACAAGCTCAAATTTTCCTTTAACGTCTTCTAAAGAACCATAGAGAACTTTAACCTCTGAACTCACTCCATTCCTCTCCGCATTTCTAATGGATTCTTCCACCGCAATCGGATCAATGTCTATCGCCAAAACAGATTGGGCTCCCAGGGCAGCAGCAGAGATTCCTAGAATACCACTACCGCATCCGAAATCCAAAACATTTCCTATGTTCTCAGTTTTAAATATCTCCTCGATCGCCCTTACGCATAGCCTGGTTGTCTGATGATTCGCACCAAAAGAGGTGCCAGGACCTATTTCAATAAAAATTTCATCTCCAATCCGGGTTTTTAAAGGGATTTTTGAGACGCTTGTTCGAAATTCTACATAAGGTTCAAAACCCATAAAAAGCACCTACCCATCTATTTATACTAATTCTATAAAAAAATTTACATTATAAATCCTCACAATCAGGATTATACACAGATAAGTCAATTAAGACGAGGTAAAATCAAGTATTGGCAAACTCAATAAAAAGCTTAAAAATAAAGGGGCTGCATCTCAAACTGCCCCTCTAAATTCCCGAACTCATTTAAGTCACTTCCAAAAGCTTTTGTTTTATTTAGACGTTCTTTTTTCTGATTTGTAACAACTAACTGGAAGAGAAGCTTTATAAAAGTTAATAGCTTTCTCTAGAGACCTTTGTATTTTTATGCTTCAACATCCTTGATTAAAGAACGTATCTTGTCTTTGAACTCAGGAGTAACCTTCTCTACCTTATGGTCCCACATTATATGCTGAATAGTTTTCATTAAAACCTCTCCTTCGTTATAGCCGGTGAACTTCTTTTGACAATCCGCATTAACTCCAACATCTTTACAATGCAAGAATTTCTTCGCCATATTTTATCTCCTCTCTAAATTCTAGGCGTTTAGCACGAAGTATAATTTACCACAATTGTGCCATAATAATACAGCAATACATAATCTGTTTAGAAAACATATTAAACAGATAGCCCTTAGTATTACTGGCTTGGAGAGTATTGATATGTATTCCGAAAGAAAACCATATTTTACGAACTGCTTTAAAGGTATTACTGGAGTAGGGATAATTAATCAATCGCCCCTACTCCAGAAATAATATTCAGGTTAATCGGTCCTCTCAGGAAGCCCAACCATTCTAGAGACGGCGTTAATTTCTTCCAATCTCTGAGGCGTCAATTTAGCTTCAGGTTGAATCATGTTTAATTCCATTAGCATATTAACTACCTTTGGATCGCTAGACATAGCGTTACCATACCTATCTTTAAAATAAATCTTCTCAAAGGGCTTACGTTTTCTTTGTCCACCCGTTAATGGATCTTCCGCCGGGTATCCTATAGCCATACCCCAGACAAACCGACAATGATCGGGAAGCCCAAAAATCTCGGCTATCTTTGGCCCTACACCTGCAAATGAACAAACCCCCAGTCCCAGCGCAACGGCAGTCAACTGAGCTTGAGCCATTGCCATACCCGATTCGCAGGACAGCATAAAATCCACCGCCTCGGTTGGAAAACTGGTGAGACGAGGCTTAGCTGCGTTTAGAATAAAATCCGTGCTCCAGCCATGAGATGGATTAATGGCGCCTGCTTTATAAAGCTCAGCTAAGTGTTCTGCAACACCTTCCTTGTACCAGGTATCCCTATCTAAAAACCAGATAAGGATGACAGGAGCCATATCTATAATTGCTACATTAAAAGTAGAAACCACTGGTTTGAGTTTCTCTTTTGTCTCTTTATCACTAAATACTATAGCCTGCACGGAATTTGCATTTCCCATATGGGAGGCAATCCTTGCCGCTTGAAGAATTGCCTCAAGCTTCTCCGGCTCTACAGGCTTCCATGGTTTGAAATACCTTATGGAGCGCCTGCTTCCCAGAACATCAAAGAAATCTTTACGTTCTATTTCTAGCATGACTTACGCCCTCCTTTTTTGTTAGAATCTTTGTTTGTAAAGCAAATTTTAAAGGCTAATGCAAAAACTACTGTGCTGTAATAGAATATGAATTCAAATTATAATATTTAAATAGATTTGTCAAGGTATTTTATGAAATGATGGAAGTATCTTATATGGCTTGCCGATCTCAACTCTCAGTAATGAATAATAAGGGACGTTTTTGCTAAATATAACGCGAGTTCGATGAAAGAATTCAATAATCACATTCAGTAGGGGTTCAAAATCTTGAACCCCTACTCCACTCCACACAGTCTTTGCAGTTATCATGCCCGAATGTTCCCCACTAGAAACATGTGGGGATAAGATTAATCGGGCATCCATAGACGGTCTAAATAATGGATTCCCCCTTAAACTTGTACCCGAATGTTCTTATCGGGTAACATGGGGAAATGACAGCTTCTCAGATATTTTTTATCTCGAACTCACGTTAACTATAATGTATTATTTTGTTATTCTTAGGAAACAAATCTTCCATATTTTCATGTTAAGTTTATGATATAATAAGCTTCACATTAACAGATGTGAAGATAAACTCAATCATTAAAATGAGCTAGTGTAGATTAGTTGCAAAATCGTTCGTTATGAAAATTGATAACATGAGCCCCATAACCATAGGTATTCTCGGCGGCGGACAGCTTGCACGAATGACGGCTGCCGCCGGTTATAAGCTCGGTTTACGGATAGCGATTCTGGACCCGGAGTCGGATAGTCCGGCACAACAGCTTGCCAACATTAAGGTAGTGGCCTCTCTGGATGACCTTTCCGGATTGGAAAATATTGCACGTATATCTGATCTCTTGACATTAGAAAACGAATTCGTTAATGCCCCATTGCTTGAGCACATTGAATCAATGGGAGTCCACATCTATCCCACATCCCGAACGGTTAGCCTAATACAGGATAAGCTCTTTCAGAAACAATCGCTTGAGGCAAATGGAATAGATGTCCCGGCCTTCATAGAAGTTTCGAGCCAAAAGGACATACTGGAAGCGGGTAGAAGATTCGGATGGCCTCTTATGCTTAAAGTGCGGCGCAATGGTTATGATGGTCGCGGCAACGAATTGATAAACGGAGCTAATGAAATTCCCAAATCCTGGACAAAACTCGGAGGTGAAACACGCGGTTTGATGGTTGAGAGATTCATAAGGTTTAAGAAAGAGCTTGCCGTCATGGTTGCACGGAGTTCTAACGGGGAAGCAGTAACCTACCCCGTTGTGGAAACCGTCCAGAAGGATCATATCTGCCATATTGTAAAGGCACCCGCGAATGTCAGCACCGCTATAAGTGAAAGAGCAGGTATGATGGCGCGTAGGGCTATTGAAGCGGTGCACGGCGTTGGTATATTTGGCCTAGAGATGTTTCTCCTTGACGATGACAGCATACTTATTAATGAAATGGCACCACGCCCTCATAATTCAGGGCATTACACCATCGAGGCTTGCGTTACATCTCAATTTGAAAATCATCTGCGAGCGATTTTAGGATTTCCACTAGGCTCCGCTTCGATGATTTTGCCTGCGGCAGTAATGGTAAACCTTCTAGGGGATCGAAGTGGCGTTTCCAATATTTCAGGTGTTGAGAAGGCTTTAAGGATTCCCGGAGTAAATCTCCATATATATGGCAAAAAACTAACCCGTCCCAACCGCAAGATGGGGCATATTACAGTATTGGGCGCGAGTGTAGAGGAAGCACTTGAGAAGGCAGTTAAAGCGGCAAGCTTTATTTCCTTCTGATTCAAAGCCGGAGGTAAAATAGATATGAAAGCCTTAATCGGAATCGTTATGGGAAGTGATTCGGATTTGCCGACTATGAAAACCGCCGCAGAGGTTTGTGAGGAATTTGGCGTACTTTATGAAATGAACATAGTCTCCGCTCACCGTACACCCATGGATATGGCCAAGTACGGACAAGAAGCATATAAAAGAGGGCTACGTGTAATTATAGCCGGTGCCGGCGGTGCTGCTCACCTTCCAGGCATGATAGCTGCGAATACCCCGCTTCCCGTAATCGGCGTGCCTATCCGCACGGAAGCTCTTAGCGGTATGGATTCACTTTTATCTATCGTACAAATGCCCCCCGGTGTCCCCGTTGCTACAGTTGCAATAGGTGGGGCGAAAAACGCCGCCCTGCTCGCGATACAGATTCTGGCAACGTCCGATCCGTCCCTTCTAGAAAGTGTAATAAGCTATAAAGAAAAAATAGCCGATATGTCACGTGAAAAAAATCAAAGACTTAGAAAGGAATTGAAAAAATGAAGGGAAAAAGTCTATCCGGTATTAAACCATACAGTGACAATGAATCCATAGACAGTCTCATTAAGAGATTTAACAAGATGGTTGAAAAAGAGGGCATTATCCGCGAATACAAAAAGCGAGAGTTCAACGAAAAACCAAGCGAAAAGAGGAGAAAGAAAAGACCTCAAAAACAAGTAAAGATCAAAACCAGACAACTCAAAGACACGAAGATACCTTTTCTTTTACTAATTCGTCTTACGTGCCCATAATGTCATCAAAGAAGAGATTCTCATTTGCATGTTGGTGTCAGACAATAATGTCTGACCTACCAGAACATAAGTAGAACAGACATTCTTGTCTGTTATTTCTAGACATGACACAAAGAAAAACATGAGCAACATGATTTATTAATTATTCGGAGGATATTGTGGGGCATAGGATATGAATTCCGAAATGGAATCCTTAGAAACCGGTATTGATAAAGAGAAACCTCTGCGTCGTGACGTTCGCTTTCTCGGAAACCTTCTCGGTGAGGTTCTTATAGAGCAGGAAGGAAGAGGAATTTTTGACATAGTAGAGAAAATGAGATTCCTTACCAAAGAGATGAGAAGGAACTATGTAAGAGACCTAAAAGAAGAACTCGTATCCACAGTCCGCAACTTAACCCACGAGGAGCTTTATAAAGTCACTCGTGCGTTTACCATATATTTTAAGCTGGTTAATATCGCCGAACAAAACCATCGTATAAGAAGAAGACGCGAATACAGGTTCATCTCAGATACTAAAGACACGGAGGAAGGTTCAATAGAAAGCCTATTCAACCAGCTTAGGGAAATGGAGGTTACTTATGACAGATTAAACGACCTTCTCCGGAGAACATCCATAGAGCTTGTCCTTACCGCCCATCCAACGGAAGTCAACCGCCACATAGTGCTTGAAAAATTTCGCCAGATTTCAACCCTCTTGGAAGAGCTGGATAATCCAGTTCTTACTCCTGATGAAAGGAAAATTATAGAAGAGGGAATCCGTACTGAAATCTTAGGGCTCTGGCAAACAGAAGAGGTTCCCCCCTATAAGATCTCTCCAGCCGATGAAGCAAGAAACGTTCTATATTACTTTAAGGAAAGCATCTTTGATGCTCTCACGAATTTGTATGAAGAATTGGAAAATCAAACAAAGAAGCATTATGGATTGCAAGGCATAGAAATTCCAAGTTTTATTAAATTCGGCTCCTGGGTAGGTGGTGATAGGGATGGGAATCCCTACGTAACCCATAATGTGACCTACGAAGTCCTACGCATGCAAAAGAGACTTGCTCTAGAAAAATACGTTGAAGAACTGAAACCCATAAAACGCCAGCTCAGCTCATCCGCAAAGATAGTGTCTGTAAACCCTGAGCTTGTAGAATCTATTGAAAGAGATAGAGAATTAATAACAGATGAGATAGATATAAAAAACCCCGTGGAATTTTACAGAATTAAGCTTGAATACGTGCACAAAAAACTCTTAAATACTATTTCTGCAAATGAAGACAAGGAAATAAGTCAAGGATATTACTACTCAAACAAAGAAGAATTCCTAGACGATCTATACGAAATCCAAAGAAGCCTGAGAAATAACAAGGGAGAGCGTCTCGCTGATTCATGGTTAAAGAAACTAATCAGACAGGGAGAGCTTTTTGGTTTTCACCTTGCAAAGCTAGACATAAGACAGCACAGTTCCCTTCACTCAGGGGCTATATCGGAAATTACAGAGCGTCTTAGACTGGTTAACTACAGAGAAATGAACGAAGACGACCGACTGAGCTGGCTTTCCAAGGAAATTGAAAACCCTCGTCCACTCGTTCCAGAGTGGCTTAAGCTCTCTGAAGAAGCCAGAGAAGTGTTGGAAACTCTAAAGTGGGTAAAACGTTCCCTCGAAGAAATAAGCTCAGAGGCAATTGATACCTACATCGTGAGCATGACCCATAGCCCAAGCAATGTGCTTGAAGTGCTGCTCCTTGCAAAAGAGGCGGGACTCTATTTTGAAGACAACAACGTGATAACGAGCAAGCTCAACATTGTGCCTTTATTTGAAACCATTGATGATTTCAGACGTGCTCCCGAAATAATGCGAAAGCTTTATTCAAACCCCATTTATTCTAGACACCTTAAGGCAAGAGGCAATTTTTCTGAGGTTATGATTGGCTATTCCGACAGCAACAAAGACGGGGGATTCCTCTGTGCAAGCTGGGAAAGCCATAAGTCTCAAAGGTCGCTAAAAAATGTTGCCGATGAATTCGGGTTAAGACACAGGCTATTTCACGGAAGAGGAGGCAGTGTGAGTAGAGGAGGAGGACCAGCAAATCAGGCAATTTTAGCACGTCATCCGGGAACTGTGGATGGACTTATAAAGATCACAGAGCAGGGAGAGGTTATTTACAGTAATTATTCGCTTCCAGCGATTGCAGAAGACATTCTTGAGCTTATAACCTCTGCAGTGATTCTCGTAAGCCTTAAGCAAGAACATATAAAACCGGAGTGGGATGAAGTTATGGAAGAAGTTTCGGAGAATGCTAGGCGAATCTGGCGCGCCCTCGTCTATGACGACCCCGATTTTTACCCATACTTCAGACAGGCAACGCCTATCTCTATGATCGAGCAGATGCATCTGGGCTCGCGCCCAGCAAAGAGAAGGCATAGCGAACGCATAGAGGACCTGAGAGCGATTCCATGGGTTTTTAGCTGGACTCAGAATCGTCATCTCCTCACCGGTCTATATTCCGTGGGATCGGCATTTCATGAATTCATCGGAAAAAATCCAGAGAATAATCTCAATATGCTCAAGGACATGTACAAAAGCTGGAGGTATTTTAGATCTCTTATAGACAATGTACAGATAACTCTAGCCAAAGCAGATAAGTGGATTGCCCTTGAATACTCTTTTCTAGTAAAGCCAAGAGAAATCGGGAAGCGAATATTTGATCAGATAACAAACGAATACAAACTCATAGAAGAGATAGTTCTTAAAATCACAGGGCAGGGAAAGATCCTTGACAACAACCCGTTTCTTCAGAAATCAATCGAACTCAGAGACCCCTATATTGACTCTTTAAGCTACATTCAGGTTGGGCTGTTGAGAAGACTGAGTAAAGGCGATTTCACCGAAGAGGAGGAATCCAAGCTCATAGACAACCTTAAGCTGAGTATCAATGGGATTGCCGCGGGAATGAAGAACACGGGTTAGAATTCATAAAGATGAATCGCCTGATTAATAAATCAAATGCCATTTATACATCCCCTCAATCTGGGAACGAGCCTTGCATTCTCCCAATCCTGTTTATCTATGGTGTTTGAGAATTTAGTCTGGTAATAAGTATGGGGAAGTCCAAAATAATATGTAGAGACGACCCGCCGGGTCGTCTCTACTGAAAAACCATTAAACAAATACTTTCTTAAACTGGTATTACACTATTTCGATACCAACACAACATATTTCCGACAAATTTTGTTATGGATCATATTCCCCAATTTTTGTTTCTCTAAAAAACCAAGTAATGAGTTCATCAAGTATGCAGTAGATGGTGCAAAACGCATGAAGACACTCATTAATGACCTGCTTGCGTATTCCCGTGTAAACACACACGGCATGTCTTTCGAGCTGACTGAATGCGAGCCTATTCTTAACCGCGTACTCGACAGCCTGAAGATTCCTATAGTGGAGAACGGAGTGCTAATAACCCATGATCCTCTACCGGCAGTAATGGCCAATGCCACACAAATGACACAACTATACCAGAACCTCATAGGCAAGGCCGTCAAGTTCTGTAATAACAGGCCGCCAGAAATCCATATCGGGGCAGAGCGCAGAGACCGCGAGTGGTTATTCTCTATACGGGACACCGGTATTGGAATAGACCCGCAGTACTTCGAGCCCATTTTCATCATATTTCAGCGTCTACACACTTGGGAAAAGTACCCAGGCACGGGTTATAGGTCTTGCGATTTCCAAGAGGATTGTGGAACGCCACGGCGGACGTATATGGGTGCAGTCGGAGGTAGGAAAGGGTGCAACATTCTACTTTACGATTCCAGCATGAACTATTCACCAGTTCTTCTCCTTCTTTGCCTTACTATCTCATAAATAATTATCCCCGCTGAAACCGAGGCGTTAAGAGAGGAAACCTCTCCTAAATTAGGAATGGATACAAGGTAATCGCACTCTTCTCTTACCAATCTTCCCAACCCCCTCCCTTCATTTCCTATAACAACCGCCAAATCGAGTTTGTTAAGATCCTTCTCAAAAACGGGCTTAGGAGCCGATTGGTCGGCACCTAGAATCCAAACTCCCTTTTTCTTGAGTTCTTTCATTGCTGTAACCAGGTTTACTACCCTTGCAATCGGGACAAAACTCATTGCACCTGCTGAGGCTTTCCCTACTGCAGGAGTCACAGAAGCCGCCCTATCCTTTGGGATTATAATGCCATCCGCCCCCAGGACATTAACCGTTCTTATTATAGCTCCGAGATTTTGAGGGTCTTCGATGTGGTCGAGTATAACGATAAGAAGCTTTTCTCCCTTCTTCTTCGCATTGTTTAAAATCTCCTCAACTTCCTGATATTCAAAGTCAGCAATCTTAACTGCAATTCCTTGATGAGAAGAAGATTTAGAAATCCTTGAAAGAGCCTGAGGAGGAAGAAATGAAACTTTTATCCCCCTTTCTTTGGCTATTCTTATGATTTCTGAGACCTTATCTTTTTTCGATTCCTCAGAGATCAAAACCTCTTCCACTTTCAAGGAGGACTTAGAAAGAACTTCTTTTACTGGGTTTTTTCCATAAATAATCAATTTTTTTGAGTAGCCCCAGTTTTCTGAGGAGTATTATCCGACAAACTGCTGTTTTGTCCCTCTGCAACTCCAAATTCAACCCCGGCTTCCTTTATTTTGTTTATGACATTGTCATTTATCCATTTACTATCCCACCATTCTACAGGACGGACAGCAACTCCATCAATGTAAACTCCGTAATGAAGATGGTCTCCCGATGCTAGACCGGTTTCTCCCGTTCTTCCTAGTATCTGTTTTTTCTTGACCCTGTCACCGACAGCCACATCAATAGAGCTCATGTGTCCGTAAAGGGTATTTATACCGTAGCCGTGATCTATCATGACTGTATTCCCATAAATACCTAAATCACCTGCAAAAATAACCACCCCATCATTTGCAGCCTCAACCGGATAACGCCTTGTTACGGCAAGATCGTAACCCAGATGATATTGATGATCTATCACCTCGCCGTTATAAATATAAGTCCTTTCATCAGCGAAATTTGCTTCTACCTGAGAGTTAGTTAGCTGATGAAAAGCTCCCTTCCATAGAATCTCACTTTCCGATTTCTCACTTATTGTTTTTATCTCGGCATCGTTCTTTTTCCGTAGCTCGCTATTTACTTTGAGAAAAGCCTCCTTCAGGTCTCCACCTTGAGAAGAATCCTCCCCCAGTATTGGAATTATTTTTCTATCAATGAAATCGTCGCTTATATTAAGTGTGCTTTTTTTATACGCCACATTTTTTAGTCTATAAAAGAACCCCGCCTCTTTTGAATTTCCCGCTGCATCTTCTGCAACAACCGCCACCTTCGTATCAGTACCTACATTATAAGGATAGGCAAAAAAAGCCATATAGAGATCCGGGTTTTTAAAATAACCCTTATGTCCCGGGAAGAAATAGTCGTCAACTTTAACACCGCTATTTGTGGTGTCTCCAGAAGCTTTGTAAATCACAAGTCCTGAGCCGCCATGGTTGATGTAGTGTTCCCTGCTCATTACCTCCACCCTGGGAGGCGTAACGTCTATGGTTACTTTTTTGACGACATTCGTCTTATTGCCCACAAACAATTTAAGATGAGACCTATCCTCTGCCGCAACTCGGATCTCCGCAGGACCGCCTTTAGTACCTAGCTTTTTTGGATCGAGTTTAATCTGAATGGTCTCTTCCTTCACGGGTTCGGGATAATCCCTTGCTACAAGAGGGAACTCGCCTTGCTCATCCACTAGCACTATTGAAACCTTCTTTAATCCTTTTCCCCGGTCTTTTATCTCAATATCAAACGGACGGAGTCCCACATATTCAGAGTCGAGCTTGATGTCCACGGTTGGAGAATGCCATTCAAGCTCGGGAATAATGTATAGAATTGCTCCAACTATAAGGGCGATAATTATTAAATAAAAAAACCTCCTTACGCCTCTCATTAAAATCTCCCCTTAGAAGTAATTTTTAATCTCATTTTCGTATTCAGGAAAATAATAAGATATCTTTTTAAGGTTAAATCTCCTTAAAATTGACTCTTTTGACTCTCTTTTTAACAAAAACATGAATGATTTTTCTACCAGTTCTTCTGCAGTTACTCTACCGCCTGTCAATTTTTCATAATAAGGCTTATCAACCTCTACCGTATGATTGGTCTTAGTATCGCCTTCGGTTATATCAATGCCGAAAGTGAGAGTTTCTTTATCTTCAGACCTTTTTTGGACTTTAACGCTTGCCACAAGATCACCCCACAGTCTGTCGTTCAAGCATGGACGACATACATATCCGGATTTTGTAATCTCACCGCTCTAAGCCTCTGTTCAATCAGAAGTGCAAATCGCTTCATGAGTTCATAGCCGAGGTCATGGTCTTCTTCACACTTTGTGCGAAGGAACTTTCCATCCACGGCAATGGCTTGTGTGGGTGTAATAGCCCGGGCATCGAAACGACGGCGGTGAGGCGGGAAGAGCCACGACCAACCGAGCACATCGCCTTCACCAATATTCTGAATAGTTATAGGGTCCCGATCAGGTGCCAAAACTACCTCAAGCACCACGTTGCCTTGTAGAATTACATGAAATAGATTAGCTTCTTCGCCCTCGTGAAAAATCAAGTCACCGGGATTGAAGCTCACGGTAGATGCATGTTCGGAGATAAGTTGAATATAGCGTTTATCAAGGCCTTTAAAAATTGGATGTTTTACCAGTATCGTTTTAAGCTTCTGCATCGTTTTTCTCCTTTATCGAGACACTAGCGCCGCCTTTGTTTTAGGCTACGGCACGTCGAAACGACTTAGTCTCTGATTTGTGAGAATAATTATTCCATTTTATGGATGAGCTATCAAGAAAAATCTCTGTCTCCGTAAAGATAACAAGTGGACAAGAATTCTTGTTGAATTATTGGCAGAAAAATATTTTATCGAAGGGATTATGAGAAATCACTAGAGAGGTTTGGTATAAAACAAAAAAAAGGCGACTCCAAGTAACCTTATCCTTTCTGAGAACCTCTGCCTATTTTTCCCTACTCAATTTGTCCTTTCGGCCTCTTCTTTGGGTACTTAATCAAGCTTTGGTTTTCAAATCAGCTTCAATTTCTCGGAGCCGCTTACTAGTTTTTATACTACAAATGTAATTCAATGTCAAGCAGTTTTTTATTCCGGTCAACACTCATGTCGACTCTATATAATTTCCCGCTTGCAACTTTTAAGGGTAAGTACTAGAATCTGTTTATGATTTAGACAATTAATTAAGGCTCAAATATCATTTCTCAACTGTTAAGCAATAAGAGGCGTGGGGGGAAATAATGGCAGAATTTAAAAACGAATTTAGCTGGTCTATTTCAAGAGACTCAATTTTTGGAGAGTGCAGAAGAAAATACTACTATAACTACTACGGTTTCTGGGGAGGATGGTCTAAGGAGAAAGCTGATTATGTAACGAGAACTTTATATGTTCTCAAACAATTAAAAAGCAGATGGCAGTGGAAAGGAACCTCCGTCCATAACGAGATTGCAAGAGTATTAAGGCAACTCGTAAGCACAGGCAATCTCATTCCTCTTGAAACGTCACTTAAAAGAGTAACGGATTTAATGAGAGAGGAATTTAGGTCCTCAAGAGACGGTTCTTACTGGGAGAAGGATGGAAGCATGAGAGATATAACCGCACTTTTTGAACACGAATACAAAATCAATACTGCCGGAGATATTTGGAAAAAGAACTATGAAGAGGTAGTGGAGTGTATTAGGAACTTTTATAAATCCGATGTGCTGGAAAAAGTAAAACAACTGCATAGAAATTCGGTTTTGTCTATCGACAGCATCACCCCTACCCTATTTTCTTTAGGGTCTGATGTAGCGACCAAGCCCGTCCTGAGCCGTGAGCCTGGTCGAACGGTCGAAGGAAGGGAGGGAAGTCAGGGAACCTTTTACAACGAGAAAATTTATGTGAATTTGGATTTGGCTTATCGAATAGAGGTTCCCCAAAAACCATCCCTCCGGATAGCTACCCCTGATCCCGACGATAGAGTTGAAATAGTAGATTGGAAAACCGGGGCTGGCGAGTCTGAAAAGCTTCAGTTTGTTGTCTATACAATCTACGCAAAAGAAGTTTTCGGCATGGATTTAGATAGAATTTCAGTTATCGAGTACAACCTCCTTTCAAACCAACAAACTACCCATAAATTCAGTCCTGATGATATAAGAGGAGCAAAAGATTACATCAATAAGAGCATAACAAGTATGAAAAGTCACCTTAAAGACCATCCCGAAAATATTGCCGTCATGACGGATTTCCCAAGAACTGAGGATGCTAGGAAGTGCGAGTCCTGCAACTTTAAGAAAATCTGCTTCGATTTGCCGTAAGTAAGAAATGGAGCTCGGAATATTCAACCAACTGTATCTACAAGATTAAACTAGTTAAGATATTAGAATGAAAAATTCACAGCAGTATGATAAAATCACATTATTGGAGGGAAGTAATATGAAAACCACTGAACCATATATAAAGGCAAAATACGAGGATAAGATAGTTTTCACTAATGAGAAAGAAACAAAATCTCAGGTCACAATAATTGAGACATGGAAAAGGAGTCAGGGTATTTGGAAAGGGCATCCAATATTCGGAAATATGAGCATAAAAAAGGCAATTGAGTGGCTACGTGGCGAAGATTCGGATGTTTAAGATTAATTTGGACTCAAGCATAATAATTTCCCACCTTTCAGGAGATGTTCATAAAGATGATGTAATAGCAGGAGTTGAACTACTAATTACCCTAAAAGCTGAAATACTTCTTTCTCTGTTATGCTATGCTGAAGTTTGGACGGGTATTGAACTATTAAAGAACAAGGAGAGCCGAAAAAAAGCTATAAGGCAATTTGAAGATATTATTAAAGTCACACGCATAATGCTTGTTTCGGATAACGTCATTATTGCTAGAGATGCAGCCAATCTCCAAGCTGAGTACAGGCAGAAAGGGGGTAAAAGAGAAGTTCTAATTCCAGACTTTTAATAGGTGCAAACGCAGTATATTATGCAGTATATTATTCTGGTAGACTGCTTACCACTAATCCAAGAGATTTCTTAAAGGCCTTCCCAAAATTGGAAATTCTCACGCCAAAGTCCTTAATAGAAAAATACGGTTTGTGATCCATCATTGATTTCTTTATCGTAAAAATGTTATTATAGCCTTAAAGGATTTATTGAGGAGGGAATCTATCAGGCTTCTTCTTGAATTAGCCTCTGAAAAGCACTTCATAATACCCATCCACTATAATTACCACATCCAGAGTTTTCTCTATAATTCTATTTCCCCCAAGCTTGCGAAAATCCTTCACGACCACGGATTTCCAATTGGAAAGAGAAGATTTAAGCTATTTACCTTCTCTCGAATTCTTGGCGAATACAGGTTGGATAGGAATAAAGAAAAAATAGTGTTCTCATCTCCTTTTAGACTTATTGTGAGTTCGGTTATGAGAGAATTTATAGAGGAAATCGCTGAAGAGTTAATGCGGAAGGAGAGTGCTAAGATATTATCCCAGAAGGTTTCTCTAAATTCTGTGGAGGTTTCGGATTTGGCGATAAATCAAGACAAGCTAAAAATTAAGATGCTCTCCCCCATTACAATCTACAGCACACTCTCACGAGCGGATGGAAAGAAGAAAACCTACTACTACAGTCCTTTTGAGAAGGAATTTAGCCAATTGATCTCCGAGAACGCTAAGAAGAAATTTAAGGCCTTTTATGAAAAAGAACCGAATGGGGACATCCAATTAACTCCCTTAAATGTAAATAAGAGTAATGAGAGGATAATCTTCTACAAAGGCATCGTGATAAAGGGCTGGATGGGGATTTATGGATTAAGCGGAGATCACGAACTTATGAAACTTGCCTATGATGCAGGACTTGGAGGGAAGAACTCCCAGGGGTTCGGGTGTTTTGAGGTGTTGGGAAGAAAAAATTTTAGAGATGAGGACTAAGAGATGATACAGGCAATAAAAGAACTGGGGGATACGATTTTAAAAAGAGAGGGTAAAACTCCCTTGAGCACTCTCGTTCAGAATCCAAAGGCTGAAAAGGTAGTCGCTATAGTATTTGGGAAAAAAGAAGGAATTCGATTCAGGGAAAGTAGACAGATACCTCTACAGAAAGGGTTCTGCTAATGGGTCAAATTTCACGCCGACTTCTAAAGTCACGGAGCTTGAGAAAACCTTTAATTTAAAGATAAAGGGGTGGTTTGAGGGAATGGATTTGTCTCGCTTTGAAATAAACAGCGAGGAAAAAGTTTTCCCTTCCGATTTAAAAACTTCCTTTATTGCGGCTAGAGAAGAAATTTTAAAGGGAATTATAAACTACCAAAATGAAAAAAACTCGATGTTAACTGTAAAAATAGAGGACAGATATATTGGCGACTACGAGGTATTCCAGAATTATCTATTGCAAGCCATAACTAAAAAAGATACTAAGCTTGCGGGTAATAACGGTCTGTGTTCACTCTGCAATCAAACAAGGGATTCTGTATTTGATCTTGATACCTTTAAGTTTTATACACGTGATAAGCCGGGATTTATAAGCGGCGGCTTTAGGGAAGAAGATGCGTGGAAGAATTATCCTGTCTGCAATGAATGCAAACTGAGTCTTGAAGAAGGAAAGAAATTTCTGCTGGAGAATCTCAGGTTTAGCTTTTACGGTCTTCCCTACTACATAATCCCCAAGTTTATGGTTGGCGGTGATGAGGTAAAGGAGAGAATATTCCGAATCTTTGAGATGATAAATAAGGAAGAACAAAACCTGAAGGATAAAAAGGAGATTGTGGGAAGGGAAAATAGAATTCTGAAAATCCTCTCTCAAGAGAAAGATTATCTGACGTTTAATTTCTTCTTCCTGAGCAGAGAGCAATCGGGCAGTGTGGAGAGGATACTTCTTCTTATAGAGGACGTTCTCCCTTCAAGGCTAAGAACTATAATGGAGAAAAAAGACGAGGTTGACCGGGTGTTTGGTGAGAAATTTGGATTCAATTTCGGAATGGTGAGACGGTTTTTTCAAAAGTCGGATGAAGGAAAAAGAGATAACGATCTTGATAAATATTTTCTTGAGATAATAGATAAGACCTTTAAAGACGGAAAGCTTGATTTTCATTTTATGCTACAGGTCATTATGAACAAACTAAGGAAGGATTTTTTAGAGTCGGAAACAAGAGATAGCTTCTTCTTTGATGTAAGAGACGCTATGCTAGATATGTTATTTTTTGAAAAGCTGGGTCTTATTAATTTTGAGGAGGTTGACATGGCTACAGAAACGTTTTCTTCATTCTTTGAAAAATATGGAAAGTCTTTCTCCAGGCCTGAGGCAAGGGGGATTTTTCTCCTAGGCTCTCTCACAGAACTTCTGCTTAGAAAACAG
>JACPIY010000065.1 GCA_016187835.1 Deltaproteobacteria bacterium
ACTTTGTCCAAAGGCGCCTCTTTGTCCAAAACCACCCAGAGTCCCGGTCTGTCTTCTCTGATATGAGCCACCAAATGAGCTTCCACCATATGAGCCTCCACCAAAGGTTCCTCCCAACCCCCCCATTGTTCTTCTTTGACTCGTGGGTGGGGTTTGCGTAGTAGTTGCCCCCGTTCCTCCGCCTATTAAACCGGAGAGAACCCCAACCACCTGTTCAGCAGCTGCATTCTGAAGACGAATTACATAAATCCCCTGCTCCGGTTGCTCGACCTCAACATCCAGCTCTTGTATTACCGCTTTGATCTTCTTCATGTCTTCAGGATACGCAATCACTATGAGTGAGTTGGTTCTTTCATCGGGGATAACTTTAAATGTTGCCTGCCCGGCTCCTTGTGACTGAGTCGGTACACGTTGGGGAGTTCTTGTTTGCCGTTGCTGAGTAGTGGTTTGAGGGACAGACCTAGCCGCTGGCGCTGCACCTCCTCCACCAAGAATGTCTGAAACTTTAGCAGCAACATCCTCAGCTTCCGTGTATTTTAATTTTATAAATTCTATCTCCGTCTCCAGATCAATGTTGCCGATGATTTTAAGGAGCTTATTTACGTTAGATACCGTATCTATTATTATCAACGTATTTAAAGCCGGATAAACTAATATATCTCCTTCTCTTGAGATGAGGGGTCTCAGAATATTCGCGACTTCAGCAGCGTTTATATTTTTTAAAGGCACGAGTCTGGTAACAAACATATCGGAAGGAGTCCCATACTGGGTTCCAATCTCAGTAGGGAGGTTTTCCGTTTTTATATCCCTCTTTGGAACTATTTTATTTATCCCGTCCTTCTTCACTATTGAAAACCCGTTTAAATCCAAAATCGCTTCAAATAGTCTTATGGCGTTTCGTTTGTTAAACCCACCGCGAGGCGATATGACTGTTACTTTCCTAGCCTTTACCGATTCATCGAGGAGAAATGTCTCTCCGGTGATTTCGCTTACCGTCTGAACTAAATCCCTTATGTCCATCTCGGACTGAAGATTAACTACTTCCTCTCCCTCTGGAGCAGCCTGGGGGTCGGTAGTCTCTTCCTGAACTCCGCCCGGTGTTTGAGTGATTGGCTTTTCTCCTGACACCTCTTCTGGAACCTCTTCTTGAACTGTTTGTAGTTTAGGTCTCTTAGTTTCCGAAGTAAATTGTAACTCCTCAAATTGTCTAAAGATTTTTTTAGGGTCATTTTTCTGAACTGAAGGCACAGTTTTTTTTCTTTCCGATTCTTCTTTTAATGCTGACATCTCAGTTTTTTCCATAGTATCTGGAGAAAGTTCTCTTGGCTCTATCTGCTCAGTATTTACCTGTTGTTCTATATTTCCTTTTTGTCCCTGTTCCACCGTGCTGATGTTTTCATAAGCCTGAGAATAACTTTCTTGAGTTTTTGCTGGTTTCGAATTTAAAACCTCTTTTTTTGTTTGAATTTCTCCTTCGCGCACTTCTGCCTGCTTAGGCTCGCTTGCATCAATTACAACAGCCGAGACCATTGCCTCTTCTCTCTCCTTTTATTAAATCGTTCATAATACCGTTGGCTTTTTTTAGTTCTTGAACTGAGACTTGAAATCCGTTTGCTATATTGAATAAGGTATCTCCCTTCTTCACCTTATAATTATTTGGTATTTTCATTAAATCAGAAGACTCTTCCTGAGCCTTTAGGTCATCCTGCGAATAGATTTCTTTTGTTGTCGTTCCCTGCTGCTTTTCTCTAGGGATTAAACAATTAGGCGGACAAAGATTCTCGAGGGTGTTATCATAATTATTGTATTCTTCAGAATGAAGCTTGTTACCGTGCCTATTTAGAGCAAAAAGAATTGCGAATAGAACAACAACTTGTAGAGATCTTTTCATAGTGCTGGCTCCTCTTTGTTTGACCTGTAGCAATTCAGCAATACCTCGACATACAAAGATTTTGAAAAGGAAATTTAATAAGTGTTGTCATTACTATTTGAGATTCCATATTATAGCGATACATTATCTTTTGTAATCTCTTTACTTAACGGTATATTCATATGTAAGTTTCTGCCCACGTCTTGTAAGATTTATATTAAACTTACTTTGTCCTCTTAACTCTTCAAACAGGTTAAGCGCATTCTCAACGTTACTAAGTTCTACTTCGTTTATCTTGTGCAATATATCGCCATTTCTAATTCCAATCTTAAAGAAAACACTGTTTGGTCTTATAGCAAAGAACCTCAACCCATCTTCTTGGGGTATAACACGGGCCTGGGTTAAAAGTTCATTAGGATTACTCAGCAATTCATCAAGCATTTTCTGATCAACTTCATATACACCCTCATTTACTTCTTTTATACCTTCATCATTGCCATTATTTATTCTATCAAATGGGTTTTTGGATAAAAGTCTGTTCGGCTGAGATATTCCTTTAAACTTTTCTCCCGAACTCGTAGTACTAGCAGACGATATATCCTCATCATCCTTCCTACACTTTATGGTCTCTGGTCCCTCGCTGCGTTCAACCAGAGCTTTACAGTTTTCAACCTTCGCGAGCCTAACGCTCTCGGATTGAATTATATCAATTACTTCCCCTTCGACGTACCCTCTAGCTTTATCTGTATCTACGTTTTTTATAATAGCAATAGATTTTTCTGCCGGCTTGATCAACGTCCCGAGAAGTTCAAGGTTGAGGGTGGTTTGAGGTGCGTCCTGTATAATAGATGTGCCCGATGATGCACTTTGTAAACCAAATATGTTCCTTTTTAAAATAACATCGTATGAACTTCGGGCGGCTATCTGTTTTGACTTTGCATCCTCAAAATTATTAGAATTGGAAAACGTTACAGTCTCAGATTGTGTGCCAAACATCTCTGCTTTAATCTTATCATTCACAATCTGAGCAAGGGTATAGGCAATCCCGGCAATAAGTATGAGATTAATAACCCAGATATATTTCTTTAAGACCGATGCAATCATTTAAGTAAATTAGTTAAATTTAATCAAAAAAATAAAGCTTTTTGCTTTATATGTCAAGAGAAACTTTAATCTCTTCTCAAACCTCCTCATAATTATTTTCCATCTCTTCGCTTAGATAATGCGCCGCCTCTTCCGGAGGAGTGGGATTGATGAAGAATCCCGCTCCCAACTCATAACCTGCAATAGTTGTGAGACGTGGAATAATCTCGATGTGCCAGTGAAAATCAAACTCAATTGAATCCCAGTGCTGAGGATAACCTGGGCGATCGAATCTAGGTGGAGATGTATGGATCACAAAATTATAAGGAGGATCATTTAAAAGCTTCTTAAGTGAAATGAGATTGAGCTTCAGCACAACGGCAAGGTCTCTAAGTTCTTTGTCGTCAAGCATTGAATAATCATGAAGATGGTTCTTTGGAAGGATCCAGGTCTCAAAAGGAAAACTTGAAGCAAATGGCGTCCAGATCATATAGCTTTTTGTCTCATACACAACTCTTTCTTTAAACTCGATTTCCTGTTTTATTAGGTCGCAGATAAGGCATCTTTCTTTACTCCTGTAGTTTTCCCTGCAAACGATTAGTTCTTGCTTTACTACAGGTGGAACCATAGGAGTTGCAATAAGTTGAGAGTGGGTATGCGTAAGTGAAGCACCGGCTTTTGTCCTATGGTTCTTGAATATTAAAACATATCGAAGCCTCTGATCACGAAATAAATCTTTTATCCTTTCCCTGAAAGCAATTAGCACGTCCTTAATCCAATCTACATCTAGATCGGCAAGCCCCTTATTGTGATCCGGGGTTTCGATAATCACCTCATGCGCGCCGGCGCCGCTCGCAACATCAAATATTCCCATTCCGTATCTAAAAGCGTTATCTTCTATCTGAAGTGCGGGGAATTTATTTGGGACAACCCTTACCCTCCATCCCCATGAATTAGGACTCGACCTCTCTTTTCTTATAGCAAAAATTTCAGGCGGAGTTTTATCCTCAGAGCCTTCACAAAAAGGACATGAGACAGGAGTTCTTTCGTTTTCCTTAGCTCCGTTGCCATCAAGCGTGTAATCACTAGGCCTCCTGGACCTTTCAGTTGATATTATCACCCATCTATTTCTAATAGGATCAAATCTAAGTTCCCGCATTTATTTGCTTCTCAAAATCATCAAACTAGAATCCCATCCTTGCTTGAACTATGCAACTTTTCAAAACCAAATTGAAGAACATGCAAATAAAATTCCAAACCCTTAATGAAGGAACAGATTTCCTAATATCGAGAGAAATAATTTTTTGATGGATTTCTGGCAGTTTGGATTTTGACTTCATTAATTACTTTAACTTTTATATTTATTACACTCTACTTATTTTTTTTGTAAAAATCAATCATCTTTTTTCTGCCGGCTGAGTAGCAGTCAAAAACTTCAAAAAGTCCTAGTCTACCCTCTCAGGTATTAGACGAATTTATATCACGAACTTTTCCCTTTCGTCAAGCATTTAGTTAACTTGACCAAAAAACAAAAAACTACTCTGCGAATCAAGAATTTTTGACCTCAAATAACAACCTTCTTCAACTTAAGCAGTAAAAACTCATGTTACCCATCCATACATTCAAGTTGAGGAGTGGGATTGTAATTCCTATAGGTCACCCGCTTAATACATATTAAGTGGGAATCTATGCAGAGACGACTCGCCAAATCGTATCTACATTATTAAGAGAGGAAAAACAAAGACAAAGTGAATTAAGAAGAAGGATCTTAACCAAAACAGGTTTCGCTTAATATACGCGTTAAGAGGAACACCCTTTGAGCTGGATGCAAAGTAACAAGCTTCGGCAGGAAAAACTAATTGATTAATTGTATAGAAAGCTTTATCAGATAAAACTTACTTGACAAAGCCTCTCAGATGATTATCTTTATGTTCAAAATTGGCAGTTGGATAATATAAGTGCCAATTTCCTAATAACATCCAAAATATAAAAAGGAGGAGGCCAGAATGAAGGTAAGACCGCTCTACGATAGGATTTTAATTAAAAGGGTGGAGACCGAAGAGAAAACAAAGGGCGGAATAATAATCCCTGATACTGCAAAGGAAAAACCGCAGGAAGGGAAAGTTTTTGCTCTAGGAAAAGGCAAGCTTCTTGACGATGGTTCAACAAAAGCACTTGATGTAAAGGTAGGCGATAGGGTTCTTTTTAGTAAATACGGAGGAACCGATATAAATATTGATGGTGAGGATTATCTTATCCTTCGAGAAGAAGAGATTTTGGCAATAATTGAGGGATAAGACTTAAAAACAGAATCTAAGGAGGTAATTTGTAATGGCAGCAAAGGAGATTAAATTTGGCCGAGAGGCACAGTCATCGGTCCTAAAAGGAGTAAATGCACTAGCAAATGCGGTGAAGGCGACATTAGGGCCGAGGGGAAGGAACGTATTAATAGAGAAGACGTATGGGGCACCTGTAGTAACAAAGGACGGGGTAACAGTAGCAAAGGAGATAGAGCTAG
>JACPIY010000049.1 GCA_016187835.1 Deltaproteobacteria bacterium
ATGAGCTAGCCCATCGGCATCTATTTTGTCTGTCTTTATCCGAGCCTCCGCTATTAACCTGGTCTTCAGTGGATGTGCCACCTTCAACTCCCTTACCTTATCCCTTATCTGGTCATAGAGATAGCTCCACTCATAACTAGTGCCGTTTCAAAAAAATAATCTTACATTTTGCAGTAGAAAAACATATTGAAATATTGGATAGTTAGAGAAGCTTTTTTACAAATTACTTTAAAGGAGCTTCGCTATGTGCCTCTATATTCGAGACCTCACCCATGCAGAGGGTAAGAAACTCCAGGATACATTACGAAAAAGCAGAAATCGGACGGCGCTCAGACGCGCTCAAGTGATACTGCTCTCAGCCCAAGGAATGAAAGCCCCAGAAATTGCCAAAAACACGTATCTGCACGAATGGTATGTCAGAGAACTCATCAGACGATTTAATACTGAGGGTGTTGACATATTAAAAGAACGTCGCCGCAGTGGTCGTCCTGTCGAGTTTACAGAAGAAATCAAAGCAGAAATTATCGAGTGTGCCTTGAGTCCACCCAATCTTCTTGGGATGCCGTTTTCTGTGTGGTCTTTAGAAAAACTAAAAGAATATTTGGTTTCAACAAAAGTCGTGGAGCGTATCAGCATTGAGACACTACGCACCATATTAAGGGAACGCAATGTGAGTTTGCAACGTACGAAAACGTGGAAAGAATCCAATGATCCAGCTTTTAAAAGTAAAAAAAACGACTGAAACGACTGTATCGGAAGAAACCCGATGATGGTCATGCAGTTTGTTTTGATGAATTTGGTCCGTTTGAACTTCGCCCGACACATGGGAAACACTATGCAAAGTGCACCAAACCTGACCGATTACCCGCCACGTACAGCCGGCCCCACGGGGTTCGCCATTTCTTATCATTTTATGATGTACACCAAGATATTCTCTGGGGGTATGTTCGAAAACGGAAGCGCTGGCAGGAAGTCTTGGATGTGCTGCAACTGATGCGCCGACGATACCCGATTGAGGAGCGTATTTATTTGGTCTTGGATAATTTTTCTCCACACAAACGAAAGGAGATACGCCGCTGGATACGACAAAATAACGTAACGCTTGTATGGACGCCGACCAATGCTTCATGGCTGAATCGTATCGAATGTCAGTTTACAGAGATTAAAAAGTTTGTGTTTGATAATACAAATTACCAAACGCATCAAGCTTTAATTAAAGCGTTAAATAAATTTATCACTTATAGAAATAAGAGAAACAAAAAGCGTAAAGTTAATTATTTGAAACGGCACTAGCTTCAATAACTGCTATAAGCTCATCTTTATTACCGAGCCTGCTGAAGTAATCACCTATTGCCTCCCTATCTGTTGATACCATCTCTCTACTTATCACTTCTCCCTCTTTGGTCACCACTGAGGCTGCAAAATATTGCTTATGATTGTCAATCCCTATATATTTCATATCGTGCACCTCCTATTTTGGTTTTTGGTCCAGCGATAGTTTATCAAATCTATCGCCAGAGGTGCACAACTTTTTCATGTTATCATTCCGAACCCTGTCCCGAACCCAAAAATAAAAAACATAGCTAAAAAGCTTCCATTGAAAGTTAGTTATTAAATAATTTATCTACTTGCGATAGTGAATACTTTGTGCTGCTAATTCATGACTGGCTTTCCATCTTCTAAGATTTTAATTATTTCCCAAAAAATAAAATCTTGCTGTAATAGAACGAGTAGGCAATAAAGTAGAGACGCATAACAATCCGTCTCTACTAGAAATTTTCTAAATAACTGAAAAACCCTTCAGGTTTATCCCCAAAATCAAAACATCATTCAACAAACCATACACTCCTTCTTTTTAGCGGGTATAATAGTGATTCAGGAAACATCCAGGATGGATAATAAAAGTATTGCTCTAAGCCACGGAGTCACAGAGGGCGAATACAAAAAAATTGTGGATACTCTGGGCAGAGAACCGAATATAACGGAGATCGGAATACTCTCAGCCATGTGGTCGGAGCATTGCTCTTATAAGAGTTCTAAAGTCCATCTAAAAAAGCTTCCAACAAAAGGCGAAAGAGTGGTTCAGGGGCCCGGCGAGAATGCAGGTATTGTTGATGTAGGCGACGATATTTGCGTTGCATTCAAGATGGAAAGCCACAACCATCCTTCATTTATAGAACCCTATCAGGGAGCGGCAACAGGGGTTGGCGGGATTCTGAGAGACATATTCACGATGGGGGCAAGACCTATCGCCCTTCTCGATTCTCTAAGGTTCGGAGACCCAAAACTTCCCAAAACTAAATACCTGGTTGAGGGCATTGTTTCAGGAATAGCTGGATACGGAAACTGCATTGGAATACCCACGGTCGGCGGAGAGGTGTATTTTGAAGAATGCTATAATGGAAATCCTCTGGTCAACGTCTTTGCCCTGGGAGTTATGAATAAAAACGAGATATTCAGAGGCTATGCAAAGGGTGTTGGAAACCCTGTTATATGTGTTGGGTCAAAAACCGGAAGAGACGGCATTCACGGCGCCGTAATGGCTTCCGAGACATTCACTAGAGAAGCAGAAGAAAAAAGACCTGCCGTCCAGGTGGGAGATCCATTTACAGAGAAGCTATTACTTGAAGCCTGCCTCGAACTTTTTAAAACCGGCGTGGTCGTCGGCATTCAGGATATGGGAGCTGCGGGACTGACATCCTCTTCTACAGAGATGGCGGAGCGTGCCGGGACAGGAATTATTTTGAATATAGACAAAGTGCCAAGACGTGAGGCGGGAATGACGCCTTATGAAGTAATGCTCTCAGAATCCCAAGAGCGAATGCTCGTTGTACTTCAAAAGGGGAAAGAGGAAGTCGCGGAAAAGATATTCAAGAAATGGGCACTCGATTTTGCCGTAATTGGGGAAGTCAAAGATACAAGTAGGCTAAATATATTTGAAAATGGGAAAGCCGTAGTTGATCTCCCAATTAACCTCATTACGAATGACGCACCAGTTTACAAGAGACCTTATAGGAAGCCTGATTATTTAAAGGACGTTAAAAAGCTTAAGATCTCTTCCATTCCAGTACCGAATGACCTGGGTAGAGTATTCCTAAATCTTATCTCCTCCCCCAATCTTTCAAGCAAGAGATGGATTTATGAGCAATACGATCACATGGTACGAACGAATACCGCCGTGCCTCCCGGCTCAGATGCTGCGGTAATAAGAATCAAAGGAACAAATAAGGCTGTAGCTCTCACTTCAAATTGCAATTCGAGATACTGTTATCTTGACCCATTTGCTGGTTCAATGATCGCCGTGACAGAGAGCGCAAGAAACCTTGCCTGCTCCGGTGCAGTTCCTCTTGCAATTACTGATTGCCTGAATTTCGGGAACCCGGAAAAGCCCGAAATCATGTGGCAATTTAAGAAGGCTATAGAAGGCATGTCGGAAGCGGCTAGAGTACTGGGCACGCCTGTTGTAAGCGGAAACGTGAGTTTTTATAATGAGACTGAGAATAAAGTGATATATCCCACTCCAACCGTTGCAATGGTAGGACTCATAGAAGACCTAAGA
This sequence comes from Deltaproteobacteria bacterium, assembly GCA_016187835.1. GTDB lineage: Bacteria > Desulfobacterota_D > UBA1144 > Nemesobacterales > CSP1-2 > JACPIY01. The sequence continues at coordinate 3,560 of JACPIY010000049.1, forward strand.
AAACATGTTACCCAGTGGCTTAAGAAAGAGGGTGATATCTTGGTGCTTCTTGGAGAGACAAAGGAAGAACTTGGTGGAAGCGAGTATTTAAAGGCTGTTCACGGGCAGGTTTCTGGTCCGCCTCCTCAAATCGATCTGGAAGCCGAATCGAGGCTAATCAGCACTTTAATTGAGGCAACACAAACCGGAATAATAAGTTCAGCGCATGATATATCTGAAGGAGGATTGGCCGTTGCTATTGCCGAGTCCTGCTTTACACCTAATGGCCCGACTGGAGTGAAGATAAAGTCATTATATGGTAAAATTAGAGAGGATGTTCTTCTATTTGGAGAATCTCAGTCCAGGGCAATAGTTTCATTGGATAAGAAAAATATTCATAAATTAGAGAACATAGCCTCAAAACACGGTATTCCTATTGAATTGATTGGTATAGTAGGAGGAGATAGGCTATTTATTGAAGGACTGATTGATATTCCAATACGGAAAGCTTATGAGTCCTGGGCATTCGGGTTTGAGAATAGCTTAAAGAGCAAAATCTTTAGCCACGAATTGACACAAATGATCACGAATGATATAAGTAGGATGTAGGATACAATATACATTATAAGCTTATGTATCTTTTATCATTTTATTAGCGTAAATTCGTGTTCATTAGTGGCTAATACTAAAAAGCATGCTTAAAATCAAAGAAGAATGCGGGCTTTTTGGAATTTACGGTCACCCTGAGGCTGCAAACCTCACTTACCTGGGACTTCACGCACTTCAACATCGAGGTCAGGAAAGCGCGGGCATTGTCACATCTGACAACACTCATCTCTATACGCACCGTGAGATGGGACTTGTATCCGATATATTTACGGAAGAGGTTCTCTCAAAACTTTCCGGAAAAAACGCAATAGGACACGTCAGATATTCAACTACGGGTTCGAGTCACCTCAAAAACAGCCAGCCGATAGTAGTTACTTATTCTAAAGGTGAACTCGCTATAGCCCATAACGGCAATTTTACAAATGCGAGGACTCTCAGAGAAGAACTTGAGCAAGACGGAGCGATTTTCCAATCCACGACCGATACGGAAGTCATAGTTCACCTAATCGCAAAATCAAAGGAAGATAAACTAATAAAACGAATAACGGACGCCCTTCTTAGGTGTAAGGGAGCTTACTCCCTTTTGTTTCTTTCGCCTAAATTTATGGTTGCGGCACGGGACCCTTACGGTTTTAGACCGCTTGTGCTTGGAAGACTCGGAACCGCGGTTGTGGTTGCGTCTGAAACATGCGCATTTGATTTGATTGAGGCTGAATTCATACGGGAAGTCGAGCCTGGGGAGATTTTGGTAGTAAACAATAAAGGAATCCGGTCTTTTAAACCTTTCCCCGAAGTGAAGCATGCACACTGCGTCTTTGAATACATTTACTTTGCAAGACCCGACAGCTTTTTATTTGGCAAAAACGTTTATCAGGTAAGAAAAGAATTTGGGAAACAACTCGCTCTTGAGCAACCGGCGGATGCGGATATTGTTATAGCCGTACCGGACTCAGGCGTTCCCGCTGCAATAGGATATTCCGAGGAATCCGGGCTCCCGTTTGAGCTTGGACTTTTAAGAAGCCATTATGTTGGTAGGACTTTCATAGAACCTCAGCAGTCAATAAGAAACTTTGGAGTTAAGCTAAAGCTAAATGCCATAAGAGAGGTTCTTTCAGGAAAAAGAGTCGTGATCGTTGACGATTCGATTGTAAGGGGAACAACCAGCAGAAAGATCGTAAAGATGATTCGTGCCGCAGGAGCAAAGGAAGTTCACATGAGGATCAGCTCCCCTCCTATGAAATTCTCATGCTATTACGGCGTTGACACACCCATCAAAGAAGAGCTTATTGCCAACTCTTTGAATGTAGAAGAGATTAATAAATATATAACTTCTGACACTATTGGATACTTGAGTCTTGAAGGTGTTATGAAAGCTGTGGAAAACTATAAGGGTTTAGGAGAAAATGATAGTTTTTGTGATGCCTGCTTTACCGGAAACTACCCAGTAGAAATAACCGACTCAAAAGTAAAATTCAGACAGCTTCATCTGTTTGATAGGTGATGTACACAATATTTCCAAAAACATTCTGACGCTGCGGTTGAGTGCCGGGATGAACGACAGTGAAAACCATTCCGATCAAATGATCGATTAGACATTAACAAAGCTGTGAATGCAATTTCGGTATCCCATTTAGTTAGTGTGCAAACGAAATATGGCGTTGGACAGACTCCATTCTTCAACGCTATAGCGACTTTGACATCGCGGTCTAAAGCGCCACCGTTTACCTCAGACGTTGTACTCAACCTCGGAGAGAAAAGCACTTGAGTTTTGGTGCCGGAACGAGAGATCACCGATATTGACATCGCACATTTTTGTATTGACTATCTCGCCATCCTTCCAGATGAATCCGTTTGGCAACACCATGTGAACATCTGACACAGAGTCATCCATGTCAGAGCGAATAGGCTCTATGTCAGCCCGAGCGACATTACCTAAGCGTAAGGTTGCCTCTTTGCCTCTTCGCTCAAACTGGATAGGGCCATAGACAACCTTTGCAGGCTCGGAGTATGTTGTAGCAAAAATCTGAAATGGCCCGCCTAACCCGGCTTGGCCGCTCCCAATCTTGGAGAGAGCATCCCGTTGCAATTCGTTTGCACGCTCGTCAATAAAAACGACTGCCCTGCCGTTGCCTTTATGAATGGGATTGGGCCAATGGAGAATAAGAGCAATTATGAGCCCGTCAAGACGAATGTCTTTGTAAGCCCCTTCTTTTATCTGCCAAACGTCAATAGCCTGGCATGTTCCGTCCGTCGGGATCATGGTAAGATTACAGGGACATCCATAGGAGCAGTTGCATGTCTCAATATAATCTGCTTTCCACCACCAATCTGCCATTTGACACCTCCCTACGATAATTTGCGTAGAGTTTATCTAGAAATCTTCCGATATTCCATCTTTTGGATGAAATATATAAAGTATCTCCCTAAGCCAACTAGTACACATAAATGAATAACACTCTAACAGACTCTTGGATCGAATTTGGCAGGTAACACAGCAGAATAGAGTAGGACTTAAATTCAATTTCAACTTTTTATTAGTAGATACGCCATTAATGGCGTATCTACTTTAAAGAAAATCGCTCAAGTAAGATGATGCTTACGTTAGTCAACCTTACTCAACTTCTCCAGTACCTCTTCCATCTTCTGCTTCTTAATAGAAAGCTCTTCAAATTTCTCTTTCTCTTTCTCAACCACTTCCTCAGGAGCACGATTAATAAAATCCTGGTTGGAGAGTTTCTTTTCGGAAAGCTCAATATCTTTTACAATTTTTGAGATTTCACGTTTAATTCTCTCAACCTCTTTATCAACATCAATTAGTCCTTCTATGGGAAGGTAAATCTGAAGATCTTCAACTACCTGTGCAACGGCTTTCTTAGGTTTCTCTTCATGAGAAAAGTCAATTGAGGCTTTTGCCAAGCTGATAATATAATTTTCATTTGCTTTAATCTTTTCAAAGACCGTTTTGTCATCGGGAATTATAATAACCTTGACCGTGGTTGAAGGATGGATGCCAACTACGGCTCTTAGGTTTCTTATAGCAACTATGACCTGCTTTATGAACTCAATTTCACCATAAGCCTCTTCGTAAACCTCGTTTTGGTTGAAAGCGGGATAAACACTAATGGCTATGCTATCCGCTTCTTTGCCATCTGGGGTTTCTAAACCAAAGCCGAATTCGCGAAATCTCTGATAAATCTCTTCGGTTATAAAAGGAGCTATAGGACTTAGAATCTGCAATGCGGAGGAGAGGACTTTTACCAAAACTGCCTGAGTTCTTTTTTTGGCTTCCTGATCGTCTCCGTTCAAAATCGGTTTTACAAGCTCAATATACCAGTCGCAAAAATCACCCCAAATAAATTGATAGATAGTACGCGCCACTTTATCAAACTCGTAAAGCTTTAAAGAATCTTCAACTTCTTTTATTGTTCTATTGAGTTTAGTCAGAATCCATTTATCGGGTGTGGAAAGGTTCAACCCTGTAGGGGCGACCCGGCGGGTCGCCCCTACATTATCCAAATTCATCAACACAAACCTCGAGGCATTCCAAATCTTATTCATAAAGTTTCTATAGCCCTCAATGACGGGGAGGGAAAGTCTTATATCCCTTCCCTGAGCAGCAAGTGCAGTGAGGCTGAATCTCAAAGCGTCGGCTCCGTAATCATCCATTATATCGAGAGGGTCAATGACGTTGCCACTTGTTTTACTCATTTTCTCACCCTTCTCATCTCTTACAAGGGCATGAATATAGACGTCTCTAAACGGAACGTCACCCATAAACTTGAGTCCCATCATCATCATCCTTGCAACCCAAAAAAAGAGAATATCAAAGCTTGTAACAAGAACTGAAGTTGGATAAAAGGTCTTAAGTTCTTCCGTTTGCTCTGGCCATCCCAGAGTCCCGAAGGGCCAGAGTGCTGAACTAAACCAGGTATCAAGAACGTCTGTCTCCTGCTCGATATTTTCAGATGAGCAGTGCTCACAGGCCTTTGGCTCATCAACTGAAACTGTTATTTGATTGCAATCCTTACAAAACCAGGCGGGGATTCTATGACCCCACCAGATTTGTCTTGATATACACCAATCTCTGATATTTCTCATCCACTCGAAATACGTGTTCTTCCAGCCCTCAGGAATAATTCTGGTCTTACTGCTTTCTACCGCCTGAATAGAAGGTTCGGCAAGCGGTTTCGTTCTAACAAACCACTGAAGAGAGAGCATCGGTTCAACCACAGTACTGCACCTGTAACACTTTCCGAGTTGAAGAGAATAATCCTCGACCCTATTAAGGACACCTTCTTTCTCGAAGTCTTCAACAATTTTTTCTCTGCACTTAAATCTATCGAGTCCAGAGTATCTGCCCGCGTTTTCGTTCATCACCCCTTTAAAATCCATAATCTGAACTCTTGGGAGGTTATGTTTATTTCCAATTTCAAAATCCGCAAAATCGTGTGCTGGAGTGATTTTCAGTGCCCCCGTTCCCATCTCCATGTCAACACCTTCATCAGCAATCACTGGGATTCTTCGGTTTACAACAGGAAGGACTACCTCCTTTCCTATTATATTTTTGTATCTTTCATCTTTGGGATTTACTGCAACTGCGGTATCACCCATCATCGTCTCAGGTCTAGTTGTGGCGACAGTTATATAGCTTCCCGATTGCTTGTCATCTTCTATTAATGGGTACTTTAGATAGTAAAGTCTCCCCTTTGTATCCTCTCTGGCAACTTCTAAGTCGGAAAGAGCCGTCCCGCAGCGAGGACACCAGTTCACAAGATAATGACCCCGGTAAATCAACCCTTCTTTATAAAGCCTTACAAATACCTCTTTTACCGCAAGAGAAAATCCCTCGTCCATTGTGAATCTTTCTCTTGACCAGTCACAGGAAGCCCCTAGCTTTTTTAATTGCTCAATGATTCTCTTTCCATATAACTCCTTCCACTCCCATACTCTTTTTATAAATTCTTCTCTAGTCAAGTCCTGTCTTTGGATTCCCTCTTTACGGAGTTCTCTTTCAACAACCGTCTGTGTAGCAATTCCCGCATGGTCGGTTCCGGGAACCCAGAGGGTGTTAAACCCCTTCATTCTCTTATATCGGATGGTAAATGGGGGTTTATCAGAGGATTTAGCGGCATGAAAGTAATTTCTGTCAATCCAGAAACTATTCCATTTATCTTCAACATTCTTAGGTTCATAGACTTTCTCTATTTCAACTTTAGGAACGTCTTCCATGGCTTAGCACGGTAATTAATAAGTGTAAGGGCGAACGGCCGTTCGCCCTTACCTAGACTCTGAGAGTAAAAAACTAACTTATTATTTTTCCTTAACTGGGATAGGAACTGGTATTTCTGGAGCTTTGATTTCCAAATCTATATTTCGATAAATAGGAAGTCCCGTACCCGCAGGGATTAATCTCCCCATAATCACATTTTCCTTAAGACCACGGAGATAATCCGACTTTCCTTCGCATGCAGCTTCGGTGAGCACCCTCGTAGTCTCCTGGAAGGATGCTGCAGAAAGCCAGCTATCCGTGCTGAGTGAAGCTCTCGTAATACCGAGAAGAAGCGGCTCGGCCGAAGCCGGTTTTCCGCCTTGAGACACAACTCTCTCGTTTTCTTCAAAGAAGACGTTCTTCTCAACGGCTTCTCCCACAAGGAAGGTAGTATCCCCTGGGTCTTTTATTCTCACACGCTTTAACATCTGTCTTACTATCGCTTCTATATGCTTATCGTTAATCTTTACTCCTTGAAGCCTGTAGACCTCCTGAATTTCATCCACAAGGTATCTGTCGAGAGCCTTTTCACCTCGAATTCTCAGAATATCATGGGGATTTACCGCTCCGTCAACAAGCTGGTCTCCCGCCTTTACACGCTCGCCGTCTCTTACAAGAACATGTTTTCCTCTCGGAACAAGGTGCTCTTTGGGTTCGCCAACATCAGGGGTCACTATAATTCTTCTTTTTCCCTTCAGGTCTTTTCCAAAAGAGGCTATTCCATCTATTTCAGTTACGATTGCATGGTCTCTCGGAATTCTTGCCTCGAATAGCTCGGCTACCCTAGGAAGTCCTCCAGTGATGTCTTTGGTCTTGGCGGTCTCTCTAGGAATCTTCGCCACTATATCGCCCGCATAAACCGTGTCACCTTCATTCCTTTCTATAATCGCTCCAACTGGAAGCGGGTACTGAACGCTCGTTCCGTCACCATCGGTAACCACTATTGCGGGGTGCTGATCGGGGCTCTTTGATTCAACAACAACCTTTTTATAAATTCCTGTAACCTCGTCTACCTGTTCCTTCATGCTTATTCCCTCTTCAAGGTCTTGGAAGTTTACATGGCCGCCAACTTCCGAGATAAACGGGGTTGTGTAGGGGTCCCATTCAGCAAGCAGTGCTCCCTCTTTTACATATTTGTCTTCTTCAACCCTCAATCTCGCACCAAGAACAAGCGGGTATCTTTCACGCTCGTATCCCTTTTCATCCACTATTGCCAAAATACCTGTACGATTGATAACAACAAGGTTGCCTTCTTTATTTCTAACAGACCTCACACCAATAAGCTTAACAATACCCTCATGCTGACTTTCAAGAGTGCTTTCAGCAACCCTCTGGCTGACGGCTCCACCTATATGGAATGTTCTCATAGTAAGCTGAGTTCCCGGTTCACCTATTGACTGAGCCGCTACAATTCCAACGGCTTCGCCAATGTTTACAAGCCTTCCTGTAGCAAGGTTTCTACCATAACATAGCACGCATACTCCATGCTGCGCTTCACAGGTAAGAACAGACCTAATTTTAAGGTCCGTAAGACTTGCCGCTTCATCAATCTTTTTTGCCGCCTGCTCATCAATTTCTTCATTCGTCCCTACTATAATTTTTCCCGTTTTAGGGTCTCTTATATCTTCAAGGACTACTCTTCCTAAAACCCTCTCCCCAACTCTGTCTATAATTTCTCCATTTTCAACAAGGTCTCCCACTGTAATTCCCTCAATCGTGCCACAATCAAATTCACTCACCATCACATCTTGAGCAACGTCAATTAGCCTTCTTGTGAGATAACCTGCGTTTGCTGTCTTCAAAGCGGTATCCGCAAGTCCTTTTCTGGCTCCGTGTGTTGAGATAAAATACTGAAGCACTGTAAGTCCCTCGCGGAAGTTTGATGTAATGGGGGTTTCAATAATTTCCCCTGAGGGCTTTGCCATAAGTCCCCTCATTCCTGCAAGCTGGCGTACCTGAGTTTGACTTCCCCTCGCACCTGAATCAACCATCATGTATATGGGATTAGAACTCGGCCTCTTAACTTCGTCTCCGTTATCATTTTTTAATACATCAATAGACAAGTCTTTCATCATTTCAAAGGCAACTTCGTCGCTTGTTTTTGCCCAAATGTCTATTACCTTGTTGTATCTCTCTCCATCGGTAATAAGACCCTGAGAATACTGATTCTGTACCTTCACCACCTCATTGTAAGCTTTCTCAAGTAACTCCTTCTTTTTCTCAGGAATCGTCATATCGTTAATTGAAATTGAAATCCCTGCACGGGTTGAGTACTCGAATCCAAGCGTACGCAGGCGATCGGCTAGTATCACTGTGCTCTTACCGCCGGATACTCTGAAGCAGCTATCTATTAACTCCTCTATAGCCCGTTTGGTCATTACTTTATTCACAAGCTCGAATGGAATTCCTTTAGGCATAATTTCATAAAGCAGAACCCTTCCCACCGTTGTGCTATACATTTTGCCTTCGATCCTTACGCTAATCCTGGCATGAATTCCCGCTTCGCCAGAGTCATAAGCCATTCGTACCTCTTCGATAGATGAAAAAACCTTGCCTTCGCCTTTATCAAATGGCATTTCCCTGGTCATATAATAAACCCCAAGTACAATATCTTGAGTAGGAAGTATTATCGGCTTTCCGTGGGCGGAAGAGAGGATGTTATTGGTTGACATGACAAGCGCCCTACACTCGGTCTGAGCTTCAATAGATAGAGGAACATGAACCGCCATCTGATCTCCGTCAAAGTCTGCGTTGTAGGCAGGGCAAACAAGAGGGTGTATTTGAATTGCCTTATCTTCAATAAGAATAGGCTCAAAAGCCTGAATGCTTAGACGATGAAGAGTAGGAGCACGGTTAAGAAGCACAGGATGCTCGTTTATAACCTCATCAAGTGCATCCCAGACAATTGGCGATTCCTGTTCAACGAGCTTTTTGGCAATCTTTATGGTTGCGGCAGCACCCCACTTCTCAAGCTTTTGATATATAAAAGGTCTAAAGAGTTCAAGGGCCATCTGTTTTGGTAGACCGCATTGGTGAAGCTTAAGCTCAGGACCAACCACAATAACAGAACGCCCTGAATAATCTACTCTCTTTCCAAGAAGATTCTGTCTGAATCTTCCCTGCTTTCCTTTTATGATATCGCTAAGACTCTTAAGCGGGCGATGGTTATGACCAAGAACCGGTCTTCCACGGCGCCCGTTTTCAAAAAGGGCATCTACCGATTCCTGAAGCATCCTTTTTTCATTTCTAACAATGATATCAGGCGCTCCAAGCTCAAGTAATTTTTTAAGACGATTGTTTCTATTTATTACGCGTCTGTAGAGATCATTTAAATCAGAAGTAGCAAACCTTCCGCCATCTAATGGGACTAGGGGTCTGAGATCGGGAGGAAGTATGGGAATTCTAGTAAGAATCATCCACTCAGGGCGATTTTTAGACTGTCTAAAGGCTTCAACAATTCTTAGCCTTTTTGCTATCCTGGCTCTCTTGATAGGAGAGTTTGCATTCCTCATTTCAAGCCTCAACTGCTCGGAAAGCTCGACAAGGTCAATTTTCTTTAGCATTTCCCTAATTGTCTCAGCACCCATTCCAATTTTGAACGTTGGTCCGTATTCTTCGAGTGCCTTCCTGTATCTATCTTCGCTGAGAACTTCTCCGAATTTAAGCTGAGCTCCGCCTGGATCAAGAACCACATAAGCCTCATAATAAAGAACCTTTTCCAAATCTTTTAGTGTCATATCTAAAAGCATACCAATTCTGCTGGGTATGCTCCTTAAAAACCATATATGAGCGACTGGGGAAGAAAGCTCAATATGCCCCATCCTTTCACGCCGTACTTTGCTCGATATTACCTCGACACCGCATTTTTCACAGGTATGTCCCCTGTGTTTTAGTCTCTTGTACTTACCACATAGGCACTCATAGTCTTTTACGGGACCGAATATCTTTGCGCAAAACAGTCCGCTTCTTTCTGGTTTAAACGTCCTATAATTTATGGTCTCAGGTTTTCTAACTTCTCCGTGAGACCACTCTTTAATCTTCTCTGGAGAAGCGACAGAAATTTTTACCGCTATATACTCCGAAGGATTTTTTGGTTTTTCAAAAAGGGTATCTATATCCAATTTTTATCTTCCTCCCTTCTGCCTATGTAGTTCTTTATTTTCTTCACCGCCACCGTCTTCTAGAAGGTCTATATCTAGCGCAAGAGCCTGTAGTTCTTTTTGAAGAACTTTAAATGATTCTGGAAGACCTGGTTCAAAATTCATATCACCCTTTACTATAGAATCAAATATTCGGGTTCTTCCAATCACGTCATCAGATTTCACTGTAAGAAACTCCTGGAGTGTGTAAGCAGCTCCATAAGCCTCAAGTGCCCAGACTTCCATCTCGCCGAGCCTCTGTCCGCCAAAGTGGGCTTTTCCGCCAAGGGGTTGCTGTGTAACGAGGGAATAGGGCCCTATTGCTCTTGCATGAATCTTTTCTTCGACAAGGTGGTGAAGTTTTAGCATATACATGACGCCAACCGCTACTTTTTGATCAAACGGCTCGCCTGTGCGTCCGTCAAAAAGGATTGTTTTTCCCTCATCTGGAAGCCCTGCTTTCTTGAGCATTTGTTTTATCTCTTTTTCATTTGAACCATCAAATACAGGCGATTCGATCGGGATTCCATCCTTAAGCCTCTTCACGAGCTCAACAACTTCCTCATCGCTAATTGAATCTATAAGTTTCTTTAACTGCTTTGAGTCATAAATCTCTTCTAATTTTTTCCTAAGTGACGCCGGACTAAATTCATTCTCAATATACTCGTTTAACTGACGACCGAGTTCTTTTGCCGCCCATCCAAGATGGGTTTCGAGAATCTGCCCTACGTTCATCCTTGAAGGAACGCCGAGAGGGTTAAGCACCATCTGTACCGGAGTTCCATCCGAAAGATAAGGCATGTCTTCTTCAGGAAGTATCTTCGAAATAACCCCTTTATTTCCATGTCTTCCTGCCATTTTATCCCCAACCTGGAGTTTTCTCTTTACCGCAACATAAACCTTAACCACTTTTAACACCCCTGGCGGGAGTTCATCAGGACGAGTCAGCTTACTGATCTTATTGTCGTAAACCATCTTTATTAAATCTATCTGCTCAAGTGTTTTTTCAATCGTTTTTTTGATCTCGGATTCGATTGCCTCTCCCCTTTCTAGAGTAATATCGGCAAGTTTCTCGAAGGGGATAGACTCAAGCACTTCCTCGGTTATTTTGTCTCCCTTCTTTAACACGATTTTCCTGTTTAAGGTCAATCTGCCCAAAGAAGTCTTACCCAAGATGAAAGACTTTACCCTTTCATTTGCATCTTCTCTTAGGATTTTTATCTCATCAGCTCTATCCTGTTTGAGACGTGTTATCTCAAAATCCTCAATAATTTTTGCCCTTTCATCTTTGCTCACTATCCTGGATATAAGCATCTTAACATCTATAACTGTACCGAAAACGCCAGGGGTTGTTCTTAGGGAAGTATCCTTTACATCTCCCGCTTTATCTCCAAAAATAGCCCTCAGAAGCCGCTCTTCGGGTGAAAGCTGAGTTTCACCCTTTGGAGAAATCTTTCCAACAAGAATATCACCCGGTTTTACTTCAGCCCCGATTCGTATTATTCCGCTTTCATCCAAATTTCTGAGCACGTCCTCACCCACATTGGGTATGTCCTTTGTAATTTCCTCACGTCCAAGCTTTGTCTCACGAGCTATGGCTTCAAACTCCTCTATATGAATGGATGTAAAACGATCTTCTTTTACAAGCTGTTCGCTCATAAGAATTGCATCCTCAAAGTTATAACCACCCCAAGGCATAAATGCCACAATCACATTCTGTCCCAGAGCAAGCTCACCGTAATCTGTGGATGGACCGTCGGCGATTATCTGTCCTTCCTTAATTCTCTGATTTTTTTTAACTATTGGCCTCTGATTCCAGCAAGTGTTTTGATTAGACCTCTGAAACTTGATTAAATTATAAATATCTACGCCCCCATCGCCATTACCGTTTCCAGTTGCCCTAACAATAATTCTGGCGGCATCCACATATTCTACAATACCGTCTCTTGTCGCAACCACTGTAACGCCCGAATCTTTGGCTACGGTTCTTTCAAGCCCAGTCCCTACTAGCGGCGCGCTTGTACGAACAAGAGGAACCGCCTGACGCTGCATGTTGGACCCCATAAGCGCGCGGTTCGCATCGTCATGCTCAAGGAATGGAATAAGAGATGCAGAGACGGAAACAAGCTGAGAGGGAGAAACGTCCATAAGCTCAACCTTATCAGCCTCGACCATTAAGAATTCGCCTTTATGCCTCGCCGAAATAATTTCAGATGTAAAACGGCCGTCTTCATCCAAAGGAGCGTTTGCCTGAGCTATTATATATCTTTCCTCTTCGAGAGCGTTATAGTAAACAATTTCATTTGTCACTTTCCCATTTCTTACAATACGATAAGGGGTTTGTATGAATCCATATTCATTTATCTTTGCATAGGTACTCAGGCTTGAAATAAGACCGATATTGGGACCTTCAGGTGTTTCAATTGGACATATCCTTCCATAATGTGAAGAATGAACATCTCTCACTTCAAATCCTGCTCGCTCTCTTGTAAGTCCACCGGGACCGAGAGCACTAAGCCTTCTTTTATGTGTAATTTCAGATAAAGGATTTGTTTGATCCATAAATTGAGAAAGTTGTCCGGTAGCAAAAAACTCTTTCACAACTGCGATAACAGTTTTGGGAATAAGAAGCTCACTCGGCAGAAGATTCTCGACAGTCTGATAACCCATCTTTTCTTTTACCGATCTTGCGAGCCTTTCAAGCCCGTGATATAGGCGATCCTCTATAAGCTCCCCAACCGTGCGCACCCTTCTATTTCCAAGATGGTCAATATCATCGGTCGTTCCTCTTCCCCCCTTGAGATTAAGAAGGTATCTAACGGTTCCCATTATATCTTCTTTCGTAAGTGTGAGGACTTCATCCGAAATCCCGTGATTCAGCTTATAATTTATTTTTAAACGTCCCACCTTAGAAAGCCTATAAGTATCGGGATTGAAAAACATGTTATCGAAAAATGTTTGCGCAACGTTTAAAGTAGAAGGATCGGTGGGCCTAAATTTTTTGTATAGTTCCGTAATCGCTTCCTCACGAGTCTTAATTTTATCCGCAAGAAGAGTGTTTCTAAGAGAGGCAACTACAGCAACGTTATCAATATAGAACACCTTAAATTCGGATATTCCTCGTGCTTTTAACTCTCTAAATTTGTCTTCGGTAATCTCCTCATTGAAGTTAACTATGACTTCTCCTGTACTTTCATGCACTAGGTCATCGGCAGAGATTCTACCTACTACATCTGACGCCTGAATAGGAATTTTATCAACTTGAGCGTGATGTAGTTTCTCGATAAGGTTTCTTACAAATCTTCTTCCCTTTTTAACTATAACTTCGCCTGTCTTGGGATTAGTTATATCAGCGCTCGCTCTTTGAAAGGAGAGAACTTCAGGATTTACACTCTTTTTTAATTCACCGTGTTCTAAGTAAATAGTCTCAGTCGGATAGAAGTAGTGCATTATCTCCTTGGCACTATATCCTAATGTTTTAATGAGCACTGTGACAAGAAATCTCTTTTTCCTGTCAATCCTTACTTGAAAGAGGTCTTTAGAGTCAAACTCGAAATCAAGCCACCTTCCATCCTGAGGAACAATCCTCGCCGAATAAGAAACTCTTCCCATAGACTGTTCTTTGCTTTTCGCCTGATCGAAAAACACTCCGGGTGACCTGTGAAGTTGATTAACTATGGCTCGTTCCGTACCGTTTACTATAAAAGCGCCGTTTGATGTCATAATTGGAATCTCGCCAAAGTACACTTCCTGTTCTTTTACATCTCTTATTGTACGCTCTCCACCCGATTCCGGAGTTTCCCAGATCACAAGACGAAACGTAACATAGAGTGGGGCAACGTATGTATATCCCTTTAACCTGCATTCGCCCGGTTCGTACTTAGGCTTATCAAAACGATAGTTTACGTATTCAAGCGACGCCTTTCCGTTGTAATCTTCTATGGGAAATACCATCTTGAATGCACGGTGAAGTCCAATATCTTTCCTCTCCTCTGGCTTCATATCCGCTTGAAGAAAATCATTATAGGATTTGATTTGAACTCCAAGGAGGTGTGGTATCGAAAGAACAGAAGGTATTTTCGAAAAACTCTTTCTTAACTTATATGATTCGATTAAATCAATACTCAACTTAATTTCTCCCCCTTTTTATTTTTGAATAAAAGGGCATCAAAACCGCACCACGTCTAGGTTGAAATGATCATTAATTCACTTGCCCTCAACCCTAAATAACAGAATTTAAATCTCCACAACTACGCTAATTGATTTCTACTGTTGCTCCCGCCCCTTCCAGCTTCTTCTTCATAGCATCCGCATCTTCTTTCTTTACAGCTTCTTTGACGGTTTTTGGAGCACCTTCTACAAGTTCCTTTGCTTCTTTAAGTCCAAGCGCGGTAATTTCCCTTACAACCTTAATTACCTGAATCTTGTTATCACCCACAGTTTTTAGCACAACGTTGAACTCTGTTTTCTCAGGCTCTGCGACCTTAGCTTCCGCTCCCTCCGCACCTACTCCCCCACCGGCAAGCATAGCTACCTGAGGGGCGGCAGCTTTTACACCAAACTTATCTTCGATTTCTTTTATTAACTCTGAAATCTCAAGCATGTTCGCACGTTCGAGATATGAGATAACATCGGCTCTTGTAACCTCTGACATTTTCTTACAACCTCCTTAGTTTTATTAATTGATTCTTTCTTTTTAGTCTTTAGGTTGAACTTAAAAAAAGACTATTCGCCCTTTTCTTTCATATCTTTGACTGCGTTAAGTGCGTAAAGCAAGCGCCTCTGGAGCTCAATAAGCGTCCCCATAAAATTTGATATAGGACTTGAAAGAAGACCGAGTAGATGCGAAAAAAGCACCTCTCTAGA
>JACPIY010000047.1 GCA_016187835.1 Deltaproteobacteria bacterium
ACTTGCACAACTTTTTCATAGATGACAATGCGTAAGGTGTGCGCGACGTGAGTTCATAAGTTGTGTAATCATACCTAGCCAAATTAACACAACCCCTAATTGACTGCCGCAACTTTCTTTTTCTGTCTCTTGGTGAAAGTAAATTCCTTATCTTTATCTACATCCACAACTATAGTGTCCCCTTCTTTAAAATTCCCCTGCAGTATCTCTGTGGCAAGAGGGTTTTCTATTAGTCGCTGAATCGTTCTCTTAAGAGGTCTAGCGCCATACACCGGGTCATAGCCTTTTTCAGCAAGAGCTTCTTTTGCTCTATCTGTGAGCTCGAGCTCTATTTTTCTTTCTACAAGTCTTTTTCTCAGGTATTCAAGCTGGATATCCACTATCTCTTTTATTTGCTCTATGGAGAGGGATCGGAAAATGATTATCTCGTCCACCCTGTTTAGAAACTCCGGTCTGAAGGTATTTCTCACAACGTCCATAACTCCACGCCGCATTTCCTCTTCATTGTTTATTAATTCTTGAATGAACTGGCTTCCTATGTTCGAAGTCATAATTATAATGGTATTCCTGAAATCAACGGTTCTTCCGTGTCCATCTGTTAGACGTCCGTCATCAAGGATTTGGAGAAGGACATTGAAGACATCGTAATGGGCTTTCTCGATTTCATCAAATAGAATCACAGAGTATGGACGTCTTCTTACGGACTCGGTCAACTGTCCTCCCTCTTCGTAGCCGACATAACCCGGAGGCGCACCTATCAGCCTTGATACTGTGTGCTTTTCCATATATTCGCTCATATCAATCCGCACCATTGCATTTTCATCGTCAAACATAAATTCGGCAAGCGCCCTTGCAAGCTCGGTTTTACCTACTCCTGTAGGACCCAGGAATATGAAGGAGCCGATTGGTCTTTTAGGGTCGGAAAGTCCGGCGCGTGAACGCCTAAGGGCATTAGAAACTGCTCTTATAGGCTCTTCCTGTCCCACCACTCTCTTTGCAAGATTTTCTTCCATATGAATGAGTTTTTCGACCTCGCCTTCCATAAGCCGAGAAACTGGAATTCCAGTCCACTTCGATACAATTTCTGCAATATCTTCAGCGTCAACCTCTTCTTTTAGCATCTTTTTTGTCTTCTGAACCTCGGCAAGCTCTTTACTTTTATTCTCTAGTTTTTTGTTAAGCTCAGGCAGTCTTCCGTAAAGGAGTTCAGATGCTCTAGATAGATCGCTTTGTCTCTGAGCTTTTTCCGCCTCCATTTTTACTTTGTCAATCTCTTCTTTTATTTGTCTAATCACAGAAATATGCTCTTTCTCTCTCTGCCAGTGTGCTTTTAAACCATTCAGTTCCTCTTGTAGATTAGCAATATTTTTTTCAATCAAGGTTAGTTTCTCTTTTGAAGCATTGTCTTTTTCTTTTTTCAATGCCTCTCTTTCAATCTCAAGCTGCATAATCATCCATTATCTTAACTCCGTGATGAACCTCGTATTTCTCTTTGAGTCCGCGAAGTATCGAAATGGTTTCTTCAACCGAAGGTTCGTCTACAAAAACCTTCTGAAATCTTCTCTCAAGGGCTGCATCTTTTTCTATGTGTTTTCTGTATTCATCGAGTGTGGTTGCTCCAATGCAATGAAGCTCACCTCGAGCTAACGCAGGCTTTAGCATGTTGGATGCATCCATCGCTCCCTCAGCTGCTCCCGCTCCAACTACAGTATGGATTTCATCTATAAAAAGAATTATTTCTCCATGAGAATCGGTGATTTCTTTTAGTACTGCTTTAAGACGCTCTTCAAATTGCCCGCGATACTTGGCTCCTGCAAGGAGCGCTCCTACGTCAAGAGCAACAAGACGTTTATTTTTTAGTCCTTCCGGAACGTCTCCGTTTACGATTCTCTGCGCAAGTCCTTCTACGATTGCGGTTTTTCCCACTCCCGGTTCGCCAATTAGTACTGGATTATTCTTCGTTCTTCTCGATAGAACCTGTATCACTCTTCTTATCTCATCATCGCGCCCGATTACAGGGTCTAGCTTTCCCTGACGTGCAAGGTCCGTAAAGTCTTTACCGTACTGTTTTAAAGCCTGAAAAGTTTCCTCAGGAGTTTGACTCTTTATGGTTTGTCCCCCTCTTACCTCTTTCAGGACTTTAATGATGTTTTCTCTTGTTATTCCAAGTCGCTTAAACTCATTTTTAATCCCTCCGATTGCGTGTTGAGAGATTCCAAGGAGGATATGCTCTGTGCTTGTGTATTCATCTCCAAGTGATTTGGCTTCCTGTTCAGCGGTATTTAGTGCTTGACTTGACTCACGACTTAGATAAAGCTGCTCTGTTGCTGCTTCTACTTTCGGTAAGAATCCAAGTTCTTTTTTGGCAATGTCACGGACGACTTGGGGGTTCACACCTATTTTCCCAATGATTTCACCTGGAATTCCTTCTTCATTTAAAAGCGCAAGAAGTAGGTGTGGTATATCAATTACCTGGTGCTTTTCTCTCTGCGCAATGGATTGTGCCTCTCCAAGTGCTTCTTGCGCTTTAATTGTGAGTTTATCAAATTTCATCTTATAGAATCCTCCGACAACTAAATTCCTTTACTTAAGATATTACTTATTGGAGGAAAATCAAGAACATCCATCTGGGATAAAATACTAATGGATGTCAGTTTAAATTTTAAATATGCTATTGATACTAAAATTATAAAAGATCCATCTATTATTCCAAATTTCTATGGCTAAAACTGTACTATAATCTTATTGACTGCGCCTTATAAGATGATATTCATTTACTGAAAGTTTGTATGAGGAGTGAGCTTAAGCTGACTGGATTTAGTTTTTGCAATTGCGAATACAATCTTGACAAACTACATTTTTTCATTTTAGAATATACGTGTAAGAATGAGATTGTTAAACTCCCGTGATTATCCTTTATTCCCAAATAACCTAGTGATTTTAGGGGGTTTAGTATGCAAATAGGGTGTACTGACCTCTCTATGGGTTTTAAGCCAAGGGTGTTTATATTTCACAAGATGCAATATATAACAAATATAAGCAACTGCGAAAATAAGGATTAATTCTAGATAATAAGAATAATCGTTAGAGAAAACAAACAGGAGAAGAGAGGAGAGATAACATGGGACTTAACAGAGAATATATAGGTAAAGAATTTCCCCCGGTTGTTTTTGAAGTTACTGAACAAGCGATACACAAATACGCTTGGGCTATAGGTGCCCGTAATTTGACATATTTTAATTACAATGGAGCCTTAAATCCCGATGCTCCGCGCGGTATGGCACCTCCGAGCTTTTCCGTTGTCTACGAGTTGCCTATGCTTGAGGAGATATGGACTGATGAAGGTCTTCACGGCGGAAAAGAACAAGCTGCCCGTAATGTCCTTATGCTTGTTCATGGCGAACAGGAAATGCACTTCTATAAACCTATCAGGCCCGGAAATAAAATAACGGCTCGAGCAAAAGTAAAGACAATAGAAGATAAGGGAAGTGGAGAACTGATTATTTTTAACGTTACTTCTACTGATCAGTCGGGTGAGAAAGTTGTTGAATCCGATTGGGGAATTTTTGTAAGAGGTATAGGAAGCGGACAGAAGCCGAAAAATGATGTGAAAAAAGAGCATGTTCAATTGGGTGGGGAAAGTCCACTTGCCTTTAGAAAGATAATAAGGGTTGATAAAGATATTACTTATCGTTATGCCGAAGCCTCGAATGATAGAAACCCCATTCACATTGACGAAAATGTAGCTAAGGCTGCTGGGCTCAAGGGAATAATAGTTCATGGACTTTGCACTATGTCTATGTCAATGAGAACCGTTATAATCTGTTATCTAGATAGTGACCCTTCAAAGTTAAAAAGTCTCGGGTGTCGGTTCACAAGCCCTGTATACCCTGGGGATACCCTTGTTGCGGATGGATGGGAGATCGGGGAAAAAGACGGAAAAACCGTACTCGGTTTTGAGGTTACAAGACGAGATGATGACGTAAAGGTTATAAAAGGGGGAATAGCCGTGGTAGATATTTAATTCGAGCTATCTTTAAACTTAGGAGCGAACGGGCGTTCGCTCCTACTTCATATCTAACCGATTTATTTTCCTAGAACAAAGAATTGAATTCATGGTTTTGATTCTGACAGGGAAGAGGATTCAAATTGCTCTTCTTTATAAAAAGTAAGCTGCTCTATCTCCCTATCCAGCCTTTCTAGGAAATCAGCCAGCGTTTTTTTATTAATTGCTGAGATAAGAGGGGCTTTATATATGTTCTTTAGTCTTTCAACGACTATTTGGGGAGAAGCGGAATCTATCTTGTTAAATACAATAAGTCTGGGAATGGAATCATAACCCGTTGTTCCAAGTATGTTTTCTACGGACTCTATTCTATCTTCTACGAGCGGGTCGCTTGAGTCTGCAACGTGAATAAGGAGTGAGGCTCCACCAAGTTCCTCAAGTGTAGCACGAAAGGCATTTACGAGCTCTTTTGGCAAATCTCTTATAAATCCAACGGTATCGGTAAGTAGTATTTCCCTACCGCTGGGAAGCATGAGTTTTCTTGTAGTGGGGTTTAGGGTCGAAAAAAGCTTGTTTTCGACTAGCACGCTGCTTTTTGTAAGGGCGTTAAAAAGAGTGGACTTGCCAACATTTGTGTACCCAATAAGTGTAACTGTCGGGATTCCAGTTTCTCTTCTCTGCTTTCTAGTATGTTCTCGCCTTCTACTCAGTTCTTCTATTTGTTTTTCGTGTAGTTCTATTTGCTTTCTCAATCTTCTTCTCTGCTCTTCAAGCTTTTTTTCTCCAGGACCTCTGGTTCCGATTCCCCCCCCAAGCTGGGATAATTCCACACCTCGACCCGTGAGCCTCGGAAGCATATAGCGAAGCTGTGCGAGTTGAACCTGAATTTTTCCTTCACCCGTTTTAGCGTGTTTTACGAATATCTCGAGAATGAGTTGTGTCCTATCCATTACAACCAGATTAGTTTCTTGAGAAATTGCCTTTACTTGGGCTGGAGTAAGCTCGACATCAAAGATAAGGGTTTCGGCACCGACCTGTTTGGCTTTGAGAATCACCTCTTCGACTTTTCCCCTGCCTATAAGGTATCTCGGGTCTATTTCTTTCCTAATCTGGACGGTTTTATCTAGCACCACTTTATCTGCAGAGCGTGCAAGGGATTTAAGCTCATCGAGTGATTCCTCGGCTTCCGCCCTGTGTTTAGTCGAAAATCCTACAAGAAAAACCCCTTCTTTTTCTTTCGTTCCTCCAAAATCAAAATACGATCTCTCAAGTTCGCTTTCGGTATCTCTTAAGAGTTCTTCAAGATTAATATCCACCCTTCCTAGGTCATTGTAGTTGATTATTCTCCACATCTCCTCCTGTGGATTAGGGGGAAGTATGTGAGCAATTTGAAATTTGCCAGGCAGTCCACCCTCCCTTACCTCAAGTACGCCTATCATGTCGAGCCTTTCATTGAGGAGGGTCACAAGGTCTGGATGGGTGAGGTTGGGGTTTTTAAGGTGGGTGTGTATAAGGCGATAGCCCCTAAGCCTGTATTTAGCCTCCCTTGATCTCTCAAGAAGCCTGTCAAACGGTAACTCATAGGAGTCTCCTATGAATACAGCTTCTACTTTTCCTTTTCTATCAATAAGAACTGTTATTCCTTTTTTAAGCTCATGGGATATTTGGGAAAGCGTTCTCCCAAGCTCTAGGGTTATTATTTCTCTTGGAGGGATTCTTCTTCTATAGATTCTTGAGAGGTTGCGAAGCTCGCTGGGTTTTAGTCCTGAAATATTTCCGTGTATATTCTCTATATGTTAACTCCTCTTTTTGTATTCTATATCGCTTTAGTTTTTCTGATATTCGATATTAAAGAGTATAACTTTCTTTCTTTCCAAGCTCAAGAAAGATGGTCGAGAAGACCTAGCAAATCCTTTACCGATTAGGATGGGAGTTTATAATTAGACTATGCAAACCAAGTATCTAATTCTCGGAGCAGGTCCTGCAGGGGCTTGGGCAATAAGAGGTATAAGGCAGGAAGATCAGCAGGGTAAAGTTTTAATCGTCGGAAGTGAGCCATATCGTACATACTCCCTTCCTCTCCTTACAAAAGGCTATATTCAGGGACGATTTGCTGAGGACGCCCTTTATTTAGTGAAGGAGGGTTATTACGATAAGAACCAGGCAATTTTTATTAAAGGCAAGCGCGCAGTTGGTGCTGATCTGAAAGAAAGACGTGTAATACTCGATGACGGAACTGAAATAAAGTATGAAAAACTCCTTGTTACCACTGGTGGTAGACCAAGAAAATTTAATATTCCTGGTGGAGACTTAGAATATGCTATTTATCTAGGTTTTTTGGGAACTATCTCTACCACTAACCTATTGTCTTTCCTCCGTTCATCGCTGTATTTTAACTCTGATATTTTTTTAGAAAGTTTATCGTCTTCAACTAACTCAGCATATCCCTCAACTTTTTTTCCATTTGCCTCAACTACTACCGATGGATTAACGAGGGCGTTTTTAACCCAATCTCCATTCTTATGTTTTCTGGATGCGTAGAATTTGCCTTTGTAAAAAACCAGGCGTAATTTCACAGTATGCCTTTTCCCTGATACTCTTCCTATTGTAGTAAGATTTCCTAAAAAGCTAGAGCCATCTGGAATGTTTAGCTTCATTTGTTGTATCTTAACATATTCGGGAAAATGAATTGTTTGTCTATCTTAATTCTAAAGGTTGAAAAGGGGATTCTTAAACAGGAGAAAAGACATGTTAGATTTTAAGAAAGAAATAAAGAACATGGCTAAAGAGAAAATGAAATCCGTGGCGGAGGAAAAGCCTAGTCAAACTGAAGCTAAGGTGCGAAAAGAAATTAAAGAGGTTATGAATGTATTTTTTAATATTTCAGAGTTGGGCGTTGGTATTTACAATCAAGGTTTAGCTAATGGAAAGCTTTCTATATGCGAGTTATCTGAAGAGCTTTTAACGTTATTTCTTAATCTTCACGGAAAACGCCTTGGATTTTGTCTCGTAGCTGAGGAAAAATTTGTCGTATTTCTCGATGAGGAACCAAGTCAATTGGTCGTTTTAGGAAAAAAGAGGCAGTCATTTGGAACTGGGGAAAACGTTCTTGCAAAGGCAAGACAGCTTATTAGAATCACCTTTGAGAAATCAGATGGAGGTTATGTATTTAAAGACAATACAGGCTCTTTCTTGGATCCAGAAGAGATAGTACTACACATTATAAAATGGGCGGTGTCTGAATAGCAATTTACGGAAAAATAACATGCGTTAAGGATAGAAGGATCAGTATTGTCGCAATAAACCCAATAATAGCCAGTATGTAAATTGTTCCTTCTTTCTCGTGTTCTTCCATAGGGTTTTGATTATAACGGATCATTTTGCTTTGTAAAGGATAAATGTAGGGGCGACCGGCCGGCCGCCCCTACTGCTTGCATTGTTTAGTATTTTACGTTAACTTCTAGAACATGATTGAATATTCGATGCCACTTTTTAGACCCCCCAGTGAGGCGAAAAGTTTCATTCTCCAGGCGACCATTGGATGTTCACATAACGAGTGTACATACTGTGCGATGTATCGCAAAGAAACTCAGAGATTTCGCATGCGTTCAATGGAAGAGATAAGGTCAATTATTGATGAGGCGTCTAGTGGTTATATTTCCGACAGGGTCTTTATAGCTGATGGAAATGCCCTTGTTATGCCACAAAAAAAGCTAGTAGAGATAATGGAATATCTAAACCAAAAATGTCATGACCTAGAGCGCATTACAATGTACGCCAACGTCAGTGATATTATTAGAAAAGGTATAGAGAATTTAAAAGTCCTTAGACAACTTGGTTTAGAAATGGTCTACATTGGATTTGAAAGCGGGGACGACGTTGTTCTTGAAAGAATTAAAAAGGGAGCAAACTACGAGGAAACAGTAAAAGCGTCTAAGATACTGAAAGAAGCCGGAATCAAAAATTCGGCCATGGTTCTTCTCGGAGTTGGAGGGGTGGATAGGAGCATTGAGCATGCCTACGCAACAGGAAGATTACTCACCGATACTGACCCTGAATTTGTAGGGGCTCTCTCCCTTCAGGTTCGTCCCGGTGCTCCAATCTACCAGGAATCGCTAGAAGGAAGATTTCAGCTTCCCGATAAGTTTCAAATGATAAAAGAACTCGAGATTATTGTTGAAAATACTAATCTCACCGATGGATATTTCTTTTCAAACCATATTTCTAATTATCTTCCTATCAAGGCAAAATTCCCGGAAGATAAAGAAAGGGTATTAGAGGAAATAAAAAATGTGCTAAGAAGCCGAAATGAGTCTGTTCTTCGTCCCGATTTTTACAGGGATGAGATTAATCAATATTAAAATCAGGTGTTAGGTATCAGGTGTTGTGTATTAAGTGAAAACCGAAAACCCAATACTGAGGACCCAGCACACAATACCAATAGGAGAAAGTACAATGAAGCGAATTGCTACTATTTCACCAGTTTGGGGATGTAGTGTTGAAGACCTACGCGCACTTGCGAGAGAAGCCGAGGGTGCGGGTTTTGAGGCTATATTTTCACCTGAAGTTCCTCCTTATAGCGCTATTGCCAACGCCCAGGTTTTTGCCGAGGTAACTTCTAAAATAAAAGTCGGCACTTGGATTACAAATATTTACATGCGTCAACCCGTGATATGCGCAGCCGAAGCTCTTACCGTCCAGGAAGTATCTGGGGGAAGAATGGTTCTCGGACTTGGCGTCAGTCATAAACCCGTAAACGACCGCTTTGGAATTGATATGGGAGACCCGATCGAGGAGATGCGTAAATATGTAACCGCAGTAAGGTCTTTTGCCGATAGAAGCTCTCCGCTCCTTACTATCAAAAGGCAGCTTCCACGGCTCCCAATGTACACAGCCGTGTTAACTGAAAAGGCGGCTGAACTGGCAGGGGAGGTAGCGGATGGAATCATGCCCTATATGGCAACCCCTGATCATATCAAGAAACTCATCAATGCAGTTAAAAGTGGCACCGAAAAAGCAAGGCGTTCTCTTTCGGATATAGACATTACTGATGGAATTCCTTCTTTTATTTCAGACGATTTAGGGGCTGCACGCACAGCGGCAAAACGTGGACTCTCAGGTTATGGGAGATTTCCTTTTTACCAGCGTCTCATTAAAAACTTAGGATTTAGTGACGTTGTGGAAAAGATAAAGTTCGGTGTGAATCCTGCTGAGGCGTTTACCGACGAATTAATTGATGCGGTAGCAATGGTTGGCCCCGCGGAAAGATGTCGTAAGAGGTTGGAGGAGTACAGAGAGGCAGGTGTTCAGCTTCCCATTATCGTCCCCAATCCTGTCGGCAAGCAAAGTAATATTGAAGTGATGAGAAAAACAGTAGAGACTTTTAAAGATTAGTTAATCAGTTCCTTCATAAGAAGTTAGAGAATACTATAACTTTCTCTTAACACCTTCCGCTTAATCTTTCCATTTGCAGTTTTAGGAAGCGATTCTATAAATACTATTTCTCTTGGACATTTATAGCTGGCAAGACGCTTATGAGTGTATTCCAAAATCTCTTTTTTCAGCTTCTCTAATCCTTCTTTCGCATTCCTAAGGACAACAAATGCAGTGGTAATTGTTTTGCCTTCACCAACATTTATGCCTGTTACCGCACACTCATTTATCAGTGGATGTTCGCTTAGAACCCTTTCTACTTCAAATGGTGAAACTCTATATCCGAATGTGGTGATTATGTCATCCTCTCGTCCTAAAAGCCAGAAATATCCGTCTTGGTCTTTGTAAAAATGATCTCCGCTTACAAACCAGTTTTCCCGAAACATCCTTTCGGTTTCTTCGGGTTTTTGCCAGTAGTGAAGCATAATTCCCGGATCGTCTTTAGGTGTGGCTAGAATACCGCTATCACCCGCTCCGACTTCTTTTCCATTTTCATCAATTAGTGTGGAGTGATGTCCAGGCTGCGGCTTTCCGGGAGAGCCGGGCTTTATAGGCATCCCGGGCATATTCGAGAGGTAGTAGCTAAACTCACTCATCCCCAACCCGTCGTAGAGTTCTATCCCCAGCTTATTTTTCCAAAATAGGAATAGCTCCTCACTTAAATGCTCACCAGCGCTGAGGGCATGATGGAGGCTCGAGAGATCGGAATTAACCTCATCTGCTATGCGAAGCATCTGTCGGTAAACCGTAGGGACAGCCATAAAGACGTTTACTCGGTACTTGGCAATTAATTCAAAAAATTTTTTAGGGTTGTGCTCTCCTCCGTAGATTACAGTGGAGCAACCCTGTCGCCAGGGGTCAAGGCATCCAGTGCCCAGTGTATATGTCCAGTTTAATTTCCCAGCGTGCATAACGATATAATCGGGTTTTAAAGCCTGCCAGTATGTAGCGGCAGGATCACGACCAATTAATGAGCGCTGGGCATGAACCACGCCCCTTGGAAAACCCGTTGTTCCTGATGTGTAGCAGATATAGCCAATATCATTTGCCTGAGTTTCAGGTGCGTCGAGATTTTCCGAGCTTTTCCCAACCAAATTCCAAAAATCCTCGGATCTAGAGGGTATGGACTCACCAACTATAAATACATGCTTAAATTGTTTATGGCACCCTCTGTTTGCCTCTACCGCTTCGTATAAATCATTTGTGGTGACTACCCCTTTTGCTCCGCTATCGTCGAAAATAAAGCCAATCTCCTCAGCCGTAAGCATGGAACTGGTTGGGATAGGAACTCCGCCGATTTTAATCGCTCCCAGGAAAACCAGGGGAAACTCTGGAATGTTTGGAAGTCGGATTAGAATACGGTCTCCCTTTTCAAATCCGAGAGAGAGCAGTGCGTTTCCTATCTTGTTCGTAAGCTCTGAAAGCTCTCTAAATGTAAATCTTTTCCTTTCCCCTTCTTCATTTTCCCAGTACAATGCTACCTTGTTTCTGTGTGATTCCCTTTTTGCGTGTTTATCGGTGCAGTCACGGCCGATGTTGTAGTAGGTAGGGATTTCCCATTTCCATGAACGACAGAGGTTCTCGTAGTTAAAATCCATAGTAACTTTCCAAAGCTATTATCCGTAGAAAGGCGATTATTTTGCCACTAATTAAAACAAGTCCAGGTATTCGGTCTTAGGTATTAGGTGTTCGATAGAAAACCGAAAGCCCAACACCTAACACCTGGAACCTAATCCATCTATGTCGATTGGCTTCGCCGAATTGTCCTGCCCACTACCCTCAATTTCGTGGCTATTACGTAGTAAGTTACATTGATTAGAGGGAATTTCAATGTTTATTGAATGGTGAACTAGCAGTTATCTCTACTTCTCTGAAAATCAGCCAGCGCTGCATCCCAAGCTTAGGTTGGGGGAGCAGCGCTGGCTGGGGTATGGAGAGTTAGGAGAGCAATATAAAACAACTAATGCTTTGGTTTCCCTTATTTCTCTAAAAGCCAGTTTATAAACTCTTTGTAGAAATCAAATGAGCATCCTCCATTTGATGCCGCGATAAAGTTGATCCTTATTATTTCATTTTCGAGCTCCTGGAATATGCTTCTGGGCTTTAAATTTCTGAATTCCGAGATTCCCCAGGCTTTGAAAAGCTCTCCTTCCCCCCCTTTTACGTTTAGCTGTCCAATAGAAGAAAGCGTAATATAGTCGTTCAGGTTTCTAAAGTAGAAAAACGCCTTTCCATTAAAGTTTTTTTCTGTAAGGAGTTTCACGATATACTTCGGGCTATAATTATCCTCCATTACATTAGTGTATGTGGGTTTTGGCAATAAATAGTCTTTATTTATGCCCAGTTTTTTCTGTATCCATTTGTATACAGACTTTATGTCAGCATCCCATTCCAAATATTGAGTTATGGCCATAGCATGCCTCCTCATGGCTCTAAATATTTGTTGAAAATTTGTGCTCTGAGAAGTTGTCTAGAATACGCTGTTTTGCATAAATCATAAGCTGGTATCTGTTTTGAAGCTCCAGCTTTGTGAATATATTAGTTAAGTGAGCTTTAACGGTTTTCTCCGTTATTGAAAGCTTCCTCGCAATTTCTTTGTTGGTAAAACCACTTGTAATCAACTCGGCTATCTTTGATTCTCTATTGGTAAGCTTATACTTTGTACCATTTGTATATTTGGCTTCTTTAGCTTGGACACCGTTGCTTAGACTTTTTCTTTTTATAATTTCTATTAGTTCTCTGGAGTCGGTTTCCTTAGTTATGTAGATGACATTGGGAGAAGGAAGTTCGAATTTAATATGATTGAGGAATAAAATAAGCTTGGTATTAAGGTCATAGTTGATTATCAAATTAAGTATATGGTTAATGTCTAACTTGATTGTTCTATTATCGAGAAATAAAAAATCCGGTTTAATTTCATCTAGGAGTTCTTTAATCCCTTCAAGGCTAGATGCTACGCCTGTCGTTTCTATATCTCGCTCATCTTTTAGAATCTTTTGCATTCCTTCTATGAAGAACTTCGATGTTGAAGCCAGTACCATTTGTAAAGGTTGATTGAATCCTCTCATCACTCTTGTCTCCTTTCTTTATCCTCTTTTTTCTGACTTATTCATATTTAGACGAAAAGCTCTAAAAAATTCCCCAAGATAACGAAATAAAAATAACGAGAGTTCTATGTAAGTTTTCAGGAAGGGGGATAGTAACTTTAGGGCGGGATTAAAAAATCCCGACTATAGCCGTATCTTAGATAAAGGATAGGCGGGACATTCCTTTCCCACTATTACCTTTCCTAAGAACAAATAACTGTTCCACTAAAAACTACTTATTGATTGGAATGATTTTTGGTAGTATATCTCCCGTCTTTCCTAAAAGGACAAGGTCATATTTCGGGGAGTTGATGCTTTCTTCTAAATTTATCTCAATCACGGTTTTTCCTACGTGCTTGGCTATTAAGCCCATAGATGCTGCAGGTTCAACTATTCCGGAAGTTCCTACAATAAGCATTACGTCGGAATCTTCAATGGATAAAAGACAGGCATCTATAGTTGAGAGCGGGATATTATCTCTAAACCATACTACGACCGGTCTAAGAAGCCCACTACAGTTTTTACACGTGGGAGGTATCTCGGCTAGGGGAACTTCACGGTTTTCCTCTATGTAAGAACAGTCCATACACCTCATCCACCAGATATTCCCATGAAGCTCAATTATATTGGCATTTCCCGCAGTCCGGTGAAGGTCGTCTATGTTCTGAGTTATAAGGGTAAAGTAGGGTTTTATTTTCTCAAGCATGACAAGAGCGTAATGGCCAGGATTGGGTTCTTTCTTTGATATGAGCTCTCTTAAACCGTAGTACCATTCCCACACATACTTGGGGTTGCGTCTGAAACCGTCGGCGGTATCAATGTCCTCGGGATTATACTTTTTCCAGAGGCCATCTTCCCCGCGAAAGGTTGGGATGCCGCTTTCCGCCGAAATCCCGGCACCTGTGAGAACCGTAATGCCCCTCGCTCTGCTCAAGATTTCTTTCGCTTTTTGAATTAATTCTTCCATCCCGTTTAGTATATCTTAACTTGGGTTCCACGTAAGAGGAAAGCTCTTACCTCATCTTTGTAGAGAACGCATCCTTCGACACGCTGGACAGGTATGCGTTCCCTACTTTAGTTAGGTTTATTGCGAACGGGTTATTTGTTTCGACAACCATTCTTTAGCATATTTAATTTCCTCTGAGCTCAGTTCATGACCTCTATCCTGCAAATTCACTGTAACATCTGAAGCACATTCACGGAGAAGGGTTGCCAAACGTTCTGTCTCTTCTTGGGGGACAATCGGATCAAGTTTTCCAGCGGAAATTAGAACCGAAGTTCCGGAGATATTGGGGGTTTTCTCCGGCACTAGGGGAACCATAGGACGGAACAGAACTGCTCCGTCTAGAAGTTCTGGACGGAGTAGAAGAACGCTAGCCGCGATGTTAGCGCCGTTTGAATATCCAACTGCTATAAGTTTAGTTAGATCGAATTTGTAGACGTTGGACGCATCCTCTACGAAATCGGCGAGTTCATTAGTACGGAATACCAAATCCTCAATATCGAACACCCCTTCGGCAAAACGTCGAAAGAACCTTGGCATACCGTTTTCAAGTACTTGGCCGCGAGGGCCTAGCAAGGCACACCCAGGGGCCAGCGAACGTCCGAGGGAAAGTAAGCTTGACTCGTTGCCTCCTGTGCCGTGGAGAAGGAGTAGGGTAATCGGCGATTTTGGATCTTTTGGGGGAATAAAGGTATGAATGAATCCGAGTTGTTTAGTAGACATTTTATATCAAATCCGGTTAATAATGTTAAGTCAACACTTCTGTAGAAGCGACTTCTAGCCGCGATAGAGTCGCGCCAAGACTTGTCCAGCCTGTCGAATGGATTAGGCTCCTACATTAACATTACTATAGTAATGTGTAAAAATCTAAATTTGACCAAACAGACAATATGGAGCTATGTCTCACATAATTAATAATTCTTATTAATTAACTGTCATTCAAACGTTCCTTCTGTCATCCTGAAACCAACAAGATTCCTCACATGCTCCCTCACATTCGTTCGGGACAGGGTTCGGAATGACAATGAAGACTGTGCTGCTTTGGCTTTTTTTACCTGTCATTTCGACCCCGTGAGATAATTTCACCCCATGGGATGTTTACTATCCCACGGGGTCATATCTCATGGGGGAGAAATCTTAGCCTTCGAGAAATGACACCTTTTGTCAGA
>JACPIY010000048.1 GCA_016187835.1 Deltaproteobacteria bacterium
AGCACTTCGATTCTCTCAGTGCAGGCTCCGCCGAAGGGTTCGGGACAGGGTTCGGAATGACAAATGAGACTGTCGTTTTGACCGACTCTCTTGTCATTTCGACCCCGTGAGATAATTTCACCCCATGGGATGTTTACTATCCCACGGGGTCATATCTCATGGGGGGGAAATCTTTACGGCGTTTAAGATTCCTCACGTTCGTTCGGAATGACAGCGGTGTCAGATTGCTTCGCGGAGTTTATTCCTTCGCTTTGGTATTCAGGACGGGCTCTGAGGTGTCGAAGGGCTCAGAGTGATAGCTTTGAGAATTTTGACAGAGGGTGAAAATAGTACTTACATTGTTTGACAGAATAAATCTTGATTATTACAATTAAAGCTCTATCTCAACTCAAAGAAGAGTAATCGTTGAGTCTATTATAGCTTTACTATAGATTGAAGTGTGGCTATCCGATTCTATGCCTCTTACGTTCCAAGAAGGAGAAGTGTAGATTGGCGAAAATACTCTAGCGCATGAGATCCAAAGAATCCACCAAGAACCCAAAACATAAGGGTCCTTGCTAGGCTTAACATCATATCCTGATTAAAAAGACGACGGTGAACCGTTAATACAATCTCCCCTGATTCCTTTGCTACACCCAGCAATATTCCTCCTAGAGGGCTTGCAAAGATATACCCTCCGATAATTCCCAGGAGAAAGTTTATAACTTGATAGGTTCTTTCCCTCTCGTCCTTTATGAACAAAGGGGTTTTAAGTGCCACCACAACAGCTATAATAGTTACTGTGCTTAATAGAATCAAATATAAATTATGGCCGCTCACTATTCTCTCCTAAACCGAGGGTTCTTTTATTAATATTTTAACGCCAATTTGGAATAAATTCACCTTTTATTTGTCATATGTAATCCAAACCAAAGCCTTAGTTAGTCAAATAGCCGATTATTTAAGTAGAGGTCTTAAGACCTCTGCATATTAGGGTAACCTGTAGGAACACGCCATGGGGTGTCCCTACTAAAGTACCCAGAAGTAGCTGATGGCTATAGCCCTCCATTTTTGAAGGTGTCATTCCCGCGAAAGCGGGAATCCATTACCTGTCCTGTTCATGGATGCCCGATAAATACCTTCGGGCATGACAGGCATGGAAATCTAAAGGTTTCCGCTACAAGTATTTTTAAGCCATGTTAAAGTTATTTATCAGTCCCTTTCTCCACACTATCCGGCTTATATCCTGAAATCCTAGCTAGTTCTTGAAGGGATTTTGCGCCTATGTAAAACTGCCCGTTTATCTCCCAGGTAGGATAACTGTGTACATCTTTGGCATAGCAAAGGGCCGTGTTTGCATTCTCTCCCCTCGGATGACATTCGACGTAGTTTATATATTTGAAAGCCTTTTTCCCAAAGAGGAGTTTTTGAGTCGTGCAATGAGGGCACTGAAAGGAGCCGTACATAGTCGCTCTCATCTCTCCAAGGTGTTTTGCAAGACCCACCTGAAATGTATTATCCGAGCCCGCGCTGAGTTGGTTTGATTGAATGAAAAAGGAGCCAAAAAGAACGACGCCTAATACCACTACACTTAACGTTATGAGTTTTGAAGACGAAAATGAGGGCGCTTGAACGGGTTTTTTCAGCAGCAATATAAGAAAGATAGCCGTTATTATAACGGCGGAAATTAAGCAGTAAAAACATATAGCATGTAAAACAAAAATCTCTATGTATGTAAGATAGGCGGAAAAAACAAATCCGGCCAGAGAAGCAAGGTAGAGTAAAAACCACCTGTCCCTGCCTTTAAATGTAAGGGAGAGAGCAAAAATCAGCGAATATCCGATAACTCCTAAAAGCGCTACGGGAACGCCGAGTATTGCAGAGTAAGAACTTTCCCTTACTGTGTCGCAGCCAGAGCCTGCGGCACAAAATGCTGCCACTGCCTTGCTGTAGTATAGGTAAGTTAAGTATAGAGAAAGCGCGATCCCTAAAGCTGAGAGTACTAAGATAATTACCCCAGGTGTGTTTTTGTTCTTGGCTTGCATATCTCCCTTCGTTGTTCGGAAGTAATTATATTTTACCGTAAGAGAATACTCAATTATTTATAATCATGGTCGGCCATTCCTTACTTCTCCTAACTAAGGCAATTATTTAACCTGTGTTTGGCACACATAAAGGTTAGGTAAAAGCTGTCATTTGTATCTTGGTGTCAGACAGGAATGTCTGACCCACCAGATATTGGTAGAACAGACATTCTTGACACATGAGATATTTTTTTGAATTTATCTCACGTGTCTTGTCTGTTATTTCCTGGTGTGACAAATCTGCAGTGAGTTCGTTGACACCCAGGCCACCAGCAAGACTGGTGGTCTACCCTTAATTTATCAATATTGATAAGTTCTAGTCGAACTCACGTTATTCATAATTATGAGTGGCTGGTTTTCCCTTTGCCCGACAGTGACGATTGCCGAAGATTGTTTAGTTAACTACATTCTCAACTACAATTAATCGGGTTATTGACAACCCTTTATTCTGATGTTAACTC
The DNA here is from genome assembly GCA_016187835.1 of Deltaproteobacteria bacterium. Taxonomy (GTDB): domain Bacteria; phylum Desulfobacterota_D; class UBA1144; order Nemesobacterales; family CSP1-2; genus JACPIY01. The sequence goes on from JACPIY010000048.1 coordinate 2,525, forward strand.
ATTGATTAGAATGAATAGAACCGCCCTCTATGATGTTCACAAAGAACTCCGAGCAAAGATAGTGGAGTTTGCAGGCTGGGAAATGCCCGTTGAATACGGAGGACTTAGGGAAGAACATCTTGCGGTAAGAAACCGTGCTGGTTTGTTTGATATAAGCCACATGGGAGAGATTGAGGTTCGCGGCAAGGATGCAGATTCTTTTTGCCAAAGGGTTACGACAAATGATATCGGCAAGCTTAAAGATTTTCAGGCTCAGTATGGCTTTTTTTGCAACCCTAATGGCGGCGTAGTGGATGATGTGATTATATATAAGTTTTCGGATGAACGTTTCTTTATATGCGTAAATGCGGTGAATACCGATAAGGACTATGAATGGGTTAAAAGCCTTAAAAACGATTTTAACGTTGAGTTGTCAAACAGAAGTCTTGAGTTCTCCCAGCTTGCGCTTCAAGGGCCAAATTCAGAGACTATATTAAATGAAGTTCTGGGAAAGGATTTTAGTAGTCTAAAGAGATTCTACTGTGAAACGGAAAACTGGAATGGCATTGACCTTATAGTTGCAAGAACGGGGTACACCGGAGAAGATGGATTTGAGATTTTTCTTCCATGGGACAGGGCAGCGGTTCTTTGGAATGAAATCCTCGATAAAGGAAGACCCTATGGAGTTCAACCTTGTGGACTTGGCGCTAGGGATACGCTGAGAATCGAGATGGGCTATCCGCTCTACGGACACGAGATCGATGAAAACACGAATCCGGTTGAAGCCGGACTTAGTAGATATGTAAAAATTGATAAAGGAGATTTTATTGGAAAGGAAGCGATCGTCAATGCTGTGGAGAGGGGGCTTAAAAGAAAGCTTGTGGGATTTGAAATGATAGAGCGAGGGATTCCAAGACAGGGTTATGATATCTTGAAGGATGGAATTCCCCTGGGTAACGTTACAAGCGGCACCCTATCTCCAAGCCTAGAGAAGCCTATTGCAATGGGCTATTTAAGAACGGATATAGAGTCTGGCAATGAGGTTGAAATAGATATTCGGAAAAACCGAAGAAAAGCAAAAATCGTTTCAATCCCTTTTATCAAGAAAAAGGACTAAAAAAGGAGATGTATGACCATGGTGGAGATACCAGAAGAACTTAAGTATACGAAGGAACACGAATGGACAAGGCTGGAAGAGGGTTTAATTGTAGTTGGAATTACCAGTTATGCCCAAGATGCTCTCGGAGAAATTGTCTATGTTGAACTTCCAAGTGAAGGTGATGAAATTACTAAGGGAGACCCATTTGGAGGCGTAGAATCCACTAAATCGGTTTCCGATCTATACGCTCCTTTAAGCGGTGAGGTAGTTGAGGTCAATGAGCTTCTGCTTGATTCTCCGGAGACTATAAACGAAGACCCTTATGGTGCGGGGTGGATGATAAAAGTAAAACCCTACGACACGGATGAGCTTGAGGAGCTTATGGACTATGAGGAATATACCGACTACATAGAAAAGGAGTTGGATAAGGCAAAATAGTGGAGTGCGTATTGAATTAAATAGCCCAATCCAACTCGAAGTGATGGCTGGTTATTTATGTATCTCTATGTGACCCTATTTATAGAGATAAATTAAGCAGTAAACCCATAACAATGACCGCAATAAAATGAAATTTAATCCAGAGACAACGGATTCTTTTGCCGCAAGACATATCGGTCCCAATAGAACTGATCTTCAAGAAATGCTCAAGGTCGTAGGTGCGCAATCTTTAGATACCCTTGTTGAAGAGACTATTCCATCCTCTATCCGTCTTAAAAATCCTTTAAATCTTCCAGCCTCTCTAAGCGAGTACCGTTTTCTCCAGGACTTAAGGACAATAGCACAGAAAAATCGGATTTTTAAATCATATATAGGACTCGGGTACTATGATTGTATCATACCGGGTGTAATTCAGCGCAACATTTTCGAAAACCCGGGTTGGTATACCCAATACACTCCGTATCAGGCGGAAATCTCCCAGGGGCGTCTTGAGGCGCTGCTCAATTTTCAAACTATGGTGAGCGATTTGACCAAAATGAAAATCGCCAATGCATCTCTTCTCGATGAAGGAACAGCTGCTGCTGAAGCAATGACGATGGTTTCCCGCCTCAGAGATAAAAAAGCAATTGATAGAAATGCCAATGTTTTCTTTGTTTCTGAAAAATGTTTTCCGCAGACAATAGACGTTTTAAGGACAAGAGCCAACCCATTGGGAATTGAACTCATAATCGGCGACCACAACAAACTGGAGTTCAATGACAAAATATTTGGAGCTATTGTTCAATACCCGGACGTGGATGGCGGGATTTTTGATCTCTCGGACTTTATTCGTAATGCTCACAATGCAGGAGCTCTGGTAGTTGTAGCAGCAGACTTGCTCAGCCTCACGCTTCTTACGCCTCCGGGCGAGCTAGGAGCTGATGTTGTAGTGGGGTCGAGCCAGAGATTTGGCGTCCCGATTGGCTATGGCGGGCCGCACGCAGCCTACTTTGCAACCCGGGATGAGTTCAAACGTCAGGTTCCGGGAAGAATCATTGGGGTTTCAATTGATTCGCACGGAGATACAGCCTACAGAATGGCGCTTCAAACCAGGGAACAGCATATAAGAAGGGAGAAAGCTACATCTAACATTTGTACAGCTCAGGTTCTACTTGCCATCATGGCAAGTATGTACGCAGTCTATCACGGTCCGAATGGACTTAGAGCAATTGCGGAGAGGATTCATAGTTTAGCGAAGATTCTGGAATTTGAATTAAATAAATTGGGATTTGCTCAAACCAATTCTCATTTTTTTGATACCTTAAAAATAGATTTAAGAGAACTTTCTAGGGATATGCTTCATAAAATAGAATCCCTTGCAAACGATGCGCAAATCAATTTTAGATATATTGATGGTCTCAATATTGGCATTTCAATTGATGAGACAACACAAATAGAAGACATCTGGCATATAGCTCAGATTTTTGCAGAGGCAAATGGACATAACTACCAGGGTAGTGATTTTGAAGCATTGACCAAGCAAATAGAGATCAGCTACCCTGAGAAATTAACTCGGAGAAGCGATTTCTTGACTCATCCGGTTTTTAACAAATACCGCTCTGAGACTAAAATGCTCAGATACATAAAGAGCCTTGAGAATAGAGACCTCTCCCTGAACACTTCAATGATTCCGCTCGGGTCCTGTACGATGAAACTTAATGCAACCACGGAGATGACCCCGCTAAGCTGGCCTGAATTTTCAAAAGTACATCCCTTCGCTCCGCAGGACCAGGCGCAGGGCTATAGGGAGATTTTCAAGGAATTGGAAAACGCTTTATGTGAAATTACAGGCTTTAGGGCCGCCTCTTTACAGCCCAATTCAGGAGCGCAGGGTGAATACACCGGGCTTATGGTTATTCGAGCCTATTATGCTGATAGAGGGGAAGGTCATAGAGATGTCGTGCTTATCCCGTCTTCCGCTCATGGCACAAATCCGGCGAGCGCGGTTATGGCGGGTATGAGAGTTGTTATTGTTGAATGCGATGAGATGGGAAATATTGATGTAGAGGATTTAAAAAACAAGGCGTTAAAATACAGGGACAGTTTGGCCGCGCTTATGATTACATATCCTTCTACTCATGGGGTTTTTGAAGAGAATATACAGGGAATATGTTCCATCATTCATGAAAATGGCGGTCAGGTCTACATGGACGGGGCGAATATGAACGCTCAGGTTGGCCTTACAAGCCCTGCAATAATCGGTGCCGATGTCTGCCATTTGAATCTACACAAGACTTTTAGCATTCCCCACGGAGGAGGAGGTCCGGGGATGGGACCAATTTGTGTCGCCGAACATCTGGCACATTTTCTTCCAGGTCACCCTTTGGTACCAATCGGTAGTGAAAAAGCAATCCCGGCAGTAGCTTCAGCCCCCTGGGGAAGCGGAAGTATCTTATTGATCTCCTATGCCTATATTAAATTGCTTGGCGCGGAAGGAGTGACAGCGGCAACCAAGTATGCAATCTTAAATGCCAACTATATTAAATCCAGGCTGGAGAAATACTATCCCGTGGTCTATAAAGGCAAAAAGGGAAGGGTGGCGCATGAAATGATTCTGGACCTGCGTCAGTTTAAGAGGAGCGCGGATATAGAGGTCGAAGACGTTTCAAAGAGACTCATGGATTATGGATTTCATGCTCCAACTGTTTCATGGCCAGTTCCGGGGACGATTATGATAGAGCCAACCGAAAGCGAGGCTAAGGATGAACTCGACCGCTTCTGTGATGCTCTCATAGCTATTCATAGAGAGATTCAAGAAATTGCCGATGGCGCTCAGGATATTAAGGACAACGTACTAAAAAACGCGCCTCATACCGCAGTGGAAGCGCTGAGAGATGAATGGAAACATCCTTATTCAAGAGCCAAAGCTGTTTATCCCCTTCCTTTCCTCCGGAGCAACAAGTTCTGGCCGCCAGTCGGAAGGATCAACAATCCTTACGGGGACAAGAATCTGGTCTGTACCTGTCCTCCGGTGGAGTCGTATGAAGAGTAAAAATTTACATTGCTAAAGCTTAATTAAATCCCAGAAATGTTAGGATAGATGAGGCGTTATAACTTCGATATTATGCGGGACAGGAATGTCCCGCCTATCCAATAGTTTGATGATAAAATTTATAATAAAGTTAAGCGGGGTTTTCCAACCTCGTATGCATAATTATCATGTATTATCATGTCAACTATAAAGCACATTCGTTTAAAAGATTATCCGTATGTGACGACAACTGTTACAATTAACAGAGAACCGATATTTAAAAATTCTAAAGCTGCGGATACTTTGTTAGAAACAATTTTGTTTGGCAAAAGACGTCGATGGTATTACCTTTTGTCTTTTGTTATTATGCCAGATCATATTCACCTAATTGTTATTCCAAGGGAAAAGAATATTTCAGTGTGTATGAAGTCAATTAAAGGATTTTCAGCAAGACAGATAAATGAACTATTTAGCAGGATAGGTTCAATTTGGCAGGAAGGTTTTTATGATTATATTCTCGATAGTGAAGAGAAAGTAGTGAACAGAATAAAATACATAGAGGAAAATCCTGTGAGGAAAGGGATCGTTACATATGCGGAGGATTACAAATACAGTTCAATAAAATACAGGGCAGAAACGGATTTTAATTTGTTTTTTTAGATGAATTAAAAATATCGTATATTATAGACTTTTGTTAAAAAACATTGTAATACATATTCTGTTGTAAAACTAAACCTTATCTAAAGCTTAACCTCTATATAAGCCGTCTTTCTTACACCTTCAACCCAGGTCTTTAGGGCACTTTCGGCTTTCTGTCGATAGATTTTTTGTTTTATCTCTTCTCTGGCATCGTCAATAGAGATTTCACTCGACTCTCTTTTATCAAGGACCTTTATGACGTGAAACCCTGAAGGGGACTCTACAGGATCTGAGATCTCTCCTACTGGCATTTCTTTGATTGCTTCTTCGAGCGAGGCCACCAAATCCCCTTTCTGAACGAAGCCAAGATCACCCCCGCGCTCGGCGGATACGGTATCATTAGAATATTTTTTTGCAAGCTCGCCAAAGTCCTCTCCCGACCTAGCTTTCTCCGTAATCTCAAGCGCGAGATCCCGCGCTTTTTCCTTTTCAGCTGGAGAATCGAAAGGTATTAAAATATGTGCAATATGCATTTCTTTTCCTGTATCATGCTCTCCATAGTTTTCCTCGTAGTATTTTTTTATTTCATCTTCCGTCACGGCTATTTGTCCTTTAACCTGAGTCCCAATGACTTTATTGCCCAGAATCTGAAATCTCCATTGTTCTCTAAAAGCCTCGGGAGTAAGGTTTTGTTTTTTTAAAACCTCATCCATTTGCTCATCGGTTAGGTTGTACTGCCTTTTTACTGCCTCTATGGCAGCGTCTACTTCCCTTTCTGAAACGCTGAGTCCGAGTTTTTTTGCCTCCTGGTCAAGCAGCTTTAGTTCTATCATCTGGTCTAATACAGCCCTCTGGTCTTCTTTAGGAGCGTCCGGGTTTGAATTGACTTTCACGGCCATTTCATTCAGCTCCGAGAGGGTTATCAGGTCATCATTCACTACGGCGACTATTTTGTCCATCAGTTCTGCCGCGTTTGACCCTTTCGAGGCAAACAACAAAGCCAGGCAGACCAGGATATATATTCTCGAAATAATTTTCTTATTCATTTTTGCTTATCTCCTTTAGTTTATCTTCAAAAATTTCTACGCCTATTTTCTCTCTAAGATCTTTAGCATACACTGAAAATATCCTTTTTCTCAAATCAAGTTGAATTCTACCTTTAACCTGTTCAAGGGGTGGGATTTTTGTGCCTTGAGTTACTTTTATTATATAAAACCCATTTGGAGCCTCTATAGGGTTGCTTATTTCTCCTTCTTTTAGGTTAAATATTTCGTTCTCAATCTCAAGTGGAAGTCGTCCTCTTGATATGTATCCCAGGTCTCCTCCCTTCTTTTTTGATCTTGGGTCATCGGAAAACTCTTCTACAAGATTTTCAAATTTTTCTCCCGCTCCCGCCCTTTTGGTAATTAATTCTGCTTTGGCTCTCGCATCATCCTCTGTGATTCCCCCGTTTGGTGATGCTTTAATAAATATCTGACTTGCTCTAATCTGCTCGAAACTCTTGGAGTTTTCTCCATAATACCTTTTTATTTCCTCTTCGCTGAATTTATGATTTGTTATTTCCTGACCGATAGCCCGAATTAAGAGCTGCTTTTTATAGTTTTCTAGATTTTCTCTGATGTCTTCTCTCCTATCAAGACCTCTTCTCTCCGCCTCTTTGTGTAGTAGCATTTGATTTATGTAAGCCTCAAGATAGTCCTTTAATCTTTGAGGAGAAGATTGGTATAGAAGCCTCTGCTTTGGGGGCAAGCTCTCGAGCGATTTAATGAGTTCTTCCGCTGTGATCTCCTCTGAGCCTACCTTCGCTACCACTGTTCCGCCTTCTTTTAAAGTTGTTGATCCTGTTTTTTTCTCCCTATAGAACCTGTCGAAATCGCTACAGCCGAGAGTGGCTGCCATTAGCAGTAAGACAATGAGAATTCTCATATGGGTTTATCTCCGGAATATTGCTTTTCTGTTTTTTGGCTTATTCCCATCACTCCACTCTTATTC
>JACPIY010000057.1 GCA_016187835.1 Deltaproteobacteria bacterium
AGATCGGCCTTCGTTTAATCACTTTGGATGTTCCACCCCAGGATGTTATAACAAGGGATAACGTCTCCGTTAAGGTTAATGCCGTCGTCTATTTCCGCGTGGTTGACCCTGTGAAAGCCGTAATACAGGTTGAGAACTATCTCTATGCAACTTCACAGCTTGCCCAAACTACCTTAAGAAGCATTCTGGGACAGGTTGAACTTGATGACCTTCTTTCGGAGAGAGACAAGTTAAATATTCGCATTCAGGAGGTTTTAGACAAACATACCGATCCATGGGGAATTAAGGTTTCCCTTGTGGAAATTAAGTTCGTTGATCTCCCTCAGGAGATGCAGCGCGCGATGGCTCGCCAAGCTGAGGCTGAGAGAGAAAGAAGAGCTAAGGTCATAAATGCAGAGGGAGAATATCAGGCCGCAACAAAACTGGCGGAGGCGTCGGACATTCTGTCTAGAAACCCCATGTCGCTTCAGCTTAGATTCCTTCAGACTCTTGTAGAAGTAGCCTCTGAAAGAAACTCCACAATTGTATTTCCGATTCCGATTGATTTACTAAGGCCTTTCTTGGGAAAAGCCTCTCAAAGTGATTGATGATCCATTAGAAGAGACGCCATTAATGATGGCGTCTCTTCTAATTAATTTCCGTGTACCAGTAATCAGCGGTAATAAGGTACTTAATAATTTCTCTCAATCTTTAAGTTGTTTTCTGGCAAACTGTAGTTATAATAGACTCCCAAATGTCAAAGCTATACCTAATATTGCTCTTCTTACCCTTCCATCTTATTTTTTCATTAAATCTTGTTTCCTGTAAACCTGCTGATGATAAGGGATCAGGTTCATCCGAGGAGAAGTACTCAAAATATTCTGATTCTGAAGCAGTTGACGGAGATTGGCTTATTTACAACATTGGCGCCGAACCGGCGACGCTGAACCCGATTACCGCATCGGATGCATATGAGAGTACGATTAACGGAGGAAACATTTACGAGACCCTTGTTAAGCGGGACAATAAGACTCTTGAAATCATTCCCCTTCTTGCCGATTCATGGGAAATTTCTGAGGACAAACTCGTCTATACGTTCCATATCAAAAAAGGGATAAAGTGGCATGATGGAGTTCCATTTACCTCTAAAGATGTGCTTTTCTCGTACAATACGATAACGGACCCGAAAGTTGATGCTCCTCAACTTAGGAATTATTACCAGGACGTAAAAAATGTTGAGGTTCTAGATGATTACACTGTAAGATTTACATACGCAAGGCCTTACTTCCTGGCACTCGAATTCTGCGGCGGGATGCCGATTGTTCCTAAACATATTTTTGAAAAGGGTGATTTTAATACCAACCCTGCGGGGAGAAGCCCTGTTGGCACTGGTCCGTATAAATTTGTAAAATGGAATACGGGAAGCGAAATAGTCCTTGAGAGGAATGAAGGTTACTGGGGAAAGAAACCTCATATAAAACGAATAGTTTTTAAAATAATTAATGACCCATCGGTAGCTTTTCAGGTGCTTAAACGTGAAGAGCTGGACCTTGCAGGACTTACTCCTATACAATGGTCCAGGCAGACTCAGTCCGAGGCTTTCCAGAAAAATTTTGATAAACTTAGTTACTTTACCCCAAACTATAGCTATGTAGGGTGGAATATGACTAAGCCTTATTTCTCTGACAAGCAAGTGAGAACCGCATTGACTCATCTTGTAAACAGGGAACTGATTCTCAAAGAAATCCTTCATGATCTGGGTGAAGTAGTCACTAATCCTTTCTATATAAATAGCCCTGAATATGATAAATCCATAGAGCCTTATCCATACAATTCCGAAAAAGCGAAAAAGCTCCTTGATGAGGCTGGTTGGATTGATCATGATGGTGATGGGATTCGAGATAAAGGAGGAGTTAAATTTAAGTTTGAATTCCTCATACCCGCAGGTTCCGAAACTGGCGAGAAAATAGCTACTATTTTAAAAGAGGAACTAGATAAAGTTGGTATAAACATGCAGATAAGAAAGACTGAATGGGCGGTGTTTACACAGAGGCTTAACGAGAGGAGGTACGATGCGGTGACTCTTGCCTGGTCAATGGGAGTAGAGTCCGATCCCTATCAGGTCTGGCACTCCTCACAGGCTGAGCAAGGATCTAATTTCGTAGGATTTGTGAATAAACAAGCTGATAGGTTGATAGAGGAGGCTAGGACGGAATTTAATAGAGACAAAAGAATAGAGCTTTATAGAAAATTTGCTAGGATTGTAAATGAAGAACAGCCATATACTTTCCTGTTTTGCCGCAAGTCTACGGTTGCTCTGCATAAAAGGTTTAAAGGAGTTGAGGTTTACCCGCTTGGGCTTGACCAACTTGAGTGGTTCGTTCCCCTTCCTCTTCAGAAGTACGGACAGACCGCACTTAATCAATAACAGCAATATGGGGAAGTTAGCCACAAATTAACACGAATGCGGGTTTTAGGTATTGGGGTATTAGGTCTTTGGTGTTGGATATTGGGTGAAAACCGAAAACCTAACACCCAAAACCTAACACCTAAAACCTAAAAAATGAGAACCTACATATTTAAACGCATACTGCTCCTCATACCAACGTTCTTTGGAATTACCCTTATTACGTTTTTTGTTATTCAACTCGCCCCCGGAAATCCTGTTGAGAGAAAATTGAGCCTTGAGGAAGGCATAAAAGCCGAGGCTATAACGAAGGACATAGTGGAGCAAACTAAAAAGCTATACGGTCTTGATAAGCCAATTCACATTCGATACTGGATATGGTTAAAGCAGATTGCCACGCTGGACTTTGGTCGTTCCTATAAAGACCATCGTTCTGTCATGGAAAAAATCACCGAGAGAATTCCCGTAACGCTCTCTCTGAATATAATTTCTATATTGCTCGCTTATCTTATTTCAATTCCCCTCGGCGTTTACTCGGCCGTGAAGGAGGGCAATTTTTCAGAGCGAGTAATTACGTTTCTGCTATTCGCGCTCTATTCAGTCCCAAGCTTCTGGCTGGCTATGGTTTTAATCTATTTTTTGGGAGGCGGCGATTTCTGGAATGTTTTTCCGGTTTACGGAATCCTTTCCCCTGGTGCAGAGAGTTTTTCTTTTTCTAAAAAAGCACTAGATTTTCTCTGGCATATAGCTCTTCCCGTGACTTGTTTAACGTATGGGGACTTGGCATACCTTTCGAGGTATCAAAAAGGGAGTCTACTAGAAGTCTTAAGAGAGGATTATATAAGAACTGCAAAAGCGAAGGGACTACCAGAGTCAAAGGTTGTATTTAAACATGCGCTGAGAAACGCTCTAATACCCATCATTACAATTATCGCATCAATTCTTCCGGCAATGATTGGAGGAAGCGTCATAATAGAGAGTATATTTTCTATTCCCGGAATCGGACAGCTTGGATTTGAAGCGGTGCTTTCACGGGATTATCCGGTTATTATGGCAATTGCTACCATATCGGCCTTCCTAACTCTGATAGGAATTTTAATTGCCGATATTCTATACGTATTGGTTGATCCGAGGATAAGTTTTGAAGGTAGAAAATGAGTGTCGAGAAGAGTCGTGGCTATTGGGCTACGGTATGGAGGGAATTTAAAAAAAATAGGCTTGCGCTGGCGGGTTTTATACTCATACTTCTTCTTTTTGGCGTGGCGATGTTTGATAACTTCCTTGCTGGCAGTAAGCCAATCTTACTTAAGTTGAACGGGAGACTGTACTTCCCCGTAATTTTCAGCTATAAGGAGTTCTTTGGTGTGGATTTTAGAGAACTTGAGGGGAATGTTGAGAAAGGGGATTTTGCTATATTTCCTCCTGTAAGATATAGTCCTACGGAAAATGATCTTCTATCCGTGCTCTCTCCTCCTTCCAGATCGCATCTTTTCGGGACCGATGACAGAGGAAGGGATGTCCTGAGCCGAATGATTCATGGAACGGGGATTTCGCTCTCGATAGGTTTTATAGCCGTTGGCATTGCCTCAATAATAGGAATCTTTATGGGCGGAATAGCGGGCTACTACGGTGGACTAATTGATTTCGTCGTTTCCAGGTTGTTTGAGGTTATGATGACCTTCCCCGTGTTTTTTCTAATTCTTACAATACTTGCTTTTAGGGACCCGAGTATTTACAACATAATGATTGTTATTGGAGCAACAGGCTGGACGGGAATTGCGAGGCTTGTAAGAGGTGAATTTTTAAAACTAAGGGAGTACGATTATGTTGAAGCTGCTATCGCTCTCGGCGGGAGCGATTTTAGGGTTATGCTAAGGCACATGCTTCCAAATGCACTTGCTCCGGTTTTAGTGTCTGCCACATTTGGAGTGGCAGGCGCGGTACTGGTTGAATCAGGGCTTAGCTTTCTTGGATTCGGTGTACCCCCGCCAGAGCCGAGTTGGGGAGACGTGCTTTCCCAATCTCAAAGGTATGTTGATTTTGCATGGTGGCTTGTTCTATTTCCCGGAGCGGCTATATTTCTGACCGTAACTGGGTTTAATCTAGTGGGAGATGGCTTCAAAACAGCTATTGACCCGAGACTTAGGAGAAGAAAGTTTTAATGTGACTGTAGGGGCAAGGCATGCCTTGCCCCTACAAAAGAAATTGCCAGATGAGAAACATACTAGAAATAAAAAACCTGAGATTGTCCTTTGGTAACGACGAGGAGAGGGTTGAAGTTTTAAGCGGAGTCTCACTTTCGATTCCTGAGAGAAAAATCATAGGAGTAGTTGGGGAGAGCGGATGCGGAAAAACAGTCACTGCGCTTTCGATTATGCGCCTTATTCCCGAGCCTCCAGGAAGGATTGATGATGGGGAGATAATATTTGACGGTGCAAACCTGCTGAAATTTTCAGAAAGAGACATCCGGGCTATTAGAGGCAATAGAATATCCATGATCTTCCAGGAGCCGCTGAGTTCTCTCAACCCGGTGTTTTCTGTCGGAGAACAAATCGGCGAGGCAATAAGGACACATCTTAAGGTTTCAAAAAAAGAAGAAAGAGAGCGCATTACGGAACTGCTAAGAATTGTCGGGATTCCATCGCCCGAGAGCAGGATGAAGAGCTATCCGCACGAGCTAAGTGGAGGAATGTGTCAGAGAGTTATGATTGCAATGGCCCTTTCCTGTAATCCGGAGCTTCTTATCGCAGACGAGCCTACAACTGCGCTTGACGTTACGATTCAAGCAGGCATTCTGGAGCTGATTAACGAACTCAGAGAAAAAATCGGCATGTCTGTTTTCCTCATAACACACGATCTGGGTATAGTTGCTGAGGTTGCAGATGAAGTTTATGTCATGTACGCCGGAAAGATTGTAGAACATGCCTCCACGGAAGATCTTTTCAAAAATCCCCGTCATCCTTATACTGTAGGACTTATGAACTCAATTCCCGGGCTACATGAAAAAAGGGAGAAATTGAGCGCTATACCTGGGATTATTCCGAGCCCTAAAGATTTCCCGAAGGGGTGCAGGTTCCAAGACAGGTGTCCGCTTGTTATAAACAAGTGCAGAGCTTCGGAACCGCCGCTTACAGAGGTTAACGGCCACCTCTCAGCGTGTTTTAGAACTGAGGAGGTGAATTTTGAGATTTATAATGTGGTGTAAAAATTTTGCGGTTAATTATAAATGGAAAGAAAAGAACTCGTTAAACTCCACAAGCTAAAAAAGTACTTTGGAATCAAATCTGGAATTTTCTCCAGGGTAGGCAATTACGTAAAAGCCGTAGACGGAGTTGATTTAGTCGTATTTGAGGGAGAGACGGTTGGACTTGTAGGGGAAAGCGGATGTGGTAAGACTACACTCGGAAAAACAACTATAAGGCTTATCGAACCTACTGAAGGCTCGATCTTTTTCGATGGAAGGGATATAACAAATTTAGATTTGGGAAAGATGAGACGTCTCAGGCGTGAGATGCAGATAATTTTTCAAGATCCGTATGGATCGCTCAATCCAAGAATGAAGGTTCAAAGCATAGTGGGAGAAGGAATTACGATTCACAATACGTTTCCTAAAAAGGAAATTAAGGTGGAGGTCAAAAGACTTCTCGAGACCGTTGGTTTGAGAGAGGACACACTTTCTCGTTATCCTCATGAATTTAGCGGCGGTCAGCGACAGAGAGTTGCAATAGCCAGAGCGCTCGCTGTAAAACCGAGGTTCATAGTTTGTGATGAGCCGGTTTCTGCTCTTGATGTTTCAGTTCAGGCACAGATTATAACCCTTCTTCTTTCGCTACAGGAGGAGTTTAACCTGACGTATCTTTTTATCTCTCATGATCTCCGTGTTGTAAGGCATATTAGCAACAGGGTCGCCGTGATGTATCTTGGGAAAATAGTTGAACTTGGGGATAACGAAGAGCTTTATGGAAAACCCCTTCATCCCTATACCCAGGTCCTCCTCTCTGCGGTTCCCGTTCCCGATCCTAAAACTAAAAAAAAGAGAATTATTCTTTCCGGTGATGTACCAAGCCCCATAGATCCCCCTTCCGGCTGCCGATTTCATCCCAGATGTCCTATAGCCGTCGAAAGATGCAAAAAAGAAGAACCAGTGCTGAGGGACGTCGGGGGAGGGCACATGGTATCATGTCATCTGGCATAAAATGTAAAAATCTTGTAAACTTGCAAAAGCAAAATGTTATATTATTATTTAATTCCATATTTTTAGACTAGGCGGAATGAATTATGAAAGTCGGATTATCGGATATAGGCACTGAGGGCTTGCATATAGTCACGATTAGGAAACCCGAGTGGCTGACCAATATTCCTGAGCTTGTCAGAGACTCAGAGGATATGCATCTTTCTTCAAACATCGTTTTTGACCTTCGACTGGCAAAAATCTTGAAGGAAATTAATGTTTCCGGGACCATTCGGTTCTCAATTGGGTCACTATGTGCAAGATGCCTTAGAAATATGGATTTGCCCCTTTCACCCCAGGTAAATCTGGTGCTTTCGTCCGTAAGCACTCCTCAAGAAAGGAATGAGGATATTGACTTCGAAACGTACAAAGGTGAGGAATTTGATCTTGGTAATTATCTTCGTGAGATAATAGCAATGTCTTTACCCGTTAAGGTACTTTGTAGAGAAGACTGCAAAGGGCTCTGCTCAAATTGTGGAGCTAACTTAAACCTTAGAATCTGTTCTTGCAAGGATGATTGGGTGGATTCAAGATTTACAGTTCTAAGGGATTTAAAAATTTAGTAAACTAAGGAGAGGATATTAATGGCACTTCCAAAGAGAAAAACTTCGAGGTCCAAATCAAGGAAACGGAGAGCTAACTATAAAATTTCTCCTCCAGCACTTTCCCTTTGTCCAAATTGCAACGAGCTCAAGCCTCCACACAGAGCATGTCCAAGTTGCGGCTATTACAAGGGAAGAACTTTTAAGAAACAATCGGAGGAGCAATAGATTCTATGAGAAAGACATTTATATTTCCCGGACAGGGTTCTCAGTATGTGGGAATGGGGAAAGAGCTTTATAATGAGTTTCAAATTTCCCGAAGAACCTTTGATGAGGCGAGCGACATACTTAATATTGACCTTGCCAAATTATGTTTTGAAGACGGTAATGAGTTAAATCTTACTGTAAACGCTCAACCTGCGATTCTCACAACAAGTGTTGCGGCTCTCAGGGTGCTTAAAGAGGAAACCGGAATTCGGCCGGATTTTGTTGCGGGGCACAGCCTTGGCGAGTACTCAGCGCTTGTTGCAAGCGAGACATTGGCTTTTAAAGATGCTGTATGGATTGTTAGAAAGCGTGGCAAATTTACGCAGGAGGCTGTCCCAGTGGGCGTTGGAGCGATGGCTGCTGTTCTTGGACTTGAGAAGGAAGAGGTTGAGGAAGTTTGCACTGAGGCCTCATCAGATGGTTTTGTCGTGAGTCCAGCCAATTTTAATGCCCCCGGTCAAACTGTGATTTCGGGAAATAAGGAAGCTGTTGAAAAGGCGGCTAATATTTCAAAATCAAGAGGTGCGAAAAGAGTTGTGCTTCTGGAGATTAGTGCTCCTTTTCACTGTGCGCTTATGGCTCCTGCTGCAGAGAAATTAGGCCAGGTTTTGGATAAAATAAAGTTCTCTGAGTTTAAAATTCCCCTAGTTGCAAATCTGGATGCAAGAATAAATATTGATCCCACTAAGATAAAGGATCTTTTGATAGATCAGGTTATGAGCCCGGTAAGGTGGTGTGAATCAATTAAAAGCTTGTATGAAATGGGAGCGAGAAAGTTTTTTGAGATAGGACCAGGAAATGTACTGTCAGGGCTTATAAAGAGAACGGTCTCTGATGTCACAGTCAAAAATTTTGAAAAACTGAATCAACTGGAGTCTCTGAAGGAAGATGCAGTTTAAAGATAAAGTTGCACTTGTGACCGGGGCATCCAGGGGAATTGGAAGAGCAGTGGCAGTAGAGCTTGCATTGCATGGCGCATCTGTGGTTGTTAATTATACAAGCAATGAATCTGCGGCAAAGAACGTGTTTAAAGAGATAGAGAGTTCTGGAGGAAAATGTCAGCTTTGTCGCTTCGACGTATCTGATTCTTTAAAAGTTCAAGATGAAATTTCCAAAATTGGAGAAGAGTATGGCGGGCTTCATATACTCGTGAATAATGCTGGTATTACAAAGGATGGGCTTCTTTTAAGAATGAAAGACGAGGATTGGGATCGAGTACTTTCCGTTGATTTAAAAGGGGTATTTAATTGCACGCGGGCAGCCGCAAAGATTATGATGAAGCAGAGGTATGGAAGAATAGTAAACATAACTTCCGTCGTAGGTGAAATGGGAAATGCTGGGCAGGCCAATTATTCAGCGGCAAAGGCTGGTATTATCGGTCTTACCAAAGCTACTGCAAAAGAGTTAGCTTCAAGAGGAGTCACGGTAAATGCGGTGAGTCCCGGATTTATTGAGACCGACATAACAAGCGGTCTTCCACAAAATGTTAAGGAAAGGTATTTAGAGGTTATTCCACTTGGTAGATTTGGAAATCCTCAGGATGTAGCAAAGATTGTAGCTTTTCTTGCGTCAGATGACGCCTCTTACATAACAGGGGAGGTTGTAAGGGTAAACGGCGGGCTATACACTTGAAAAAAACTTTGGGAGGAACAGAAT
This sequence comes from Deltaproteobacteria bacterium, assembly GCA_016187835.1. GTDB lineage: Bacteria > Desulfobacterota_D > UBA1144 > Nemesobacterales > CSP1-2 > JACPIY01. Next base: position 9,083 of record JACPIY010000057.1, read on the forward strand.
ATGGCAACTCAGGTCGAGCAGGAAGTTGTTGCTAAAGTAAAAAAAATGATAGCTAGTCAACTTGGCAAATCGGAGAATGAAGTAACTCCTGAATCCTCTTTTATCGAGGATTTGGGAGCTGATTCTCTTGATCTTGTGGAGCTTATAATGTCCATGGAGGATGAGTTTGGTCTTGAAATATCCGATGAGGATGCGGAAGGGATACTAACCGTTCAGGATGCGATAAACTATATATTGGAGCGTAAAAAGTAATGAAAAGAAGGGTGGTGGTAACGGGGATAGGACTTGTAACACCCCTTGGCACGGGTAATAAGAAAACCTGGGAAGCGCTGTGTGAGGGGTGTTCTGGAATAAGACGTATCCAGAAATTTGACCCTTCTCCGCTCAAAACCCAGATAGCAGGTGAGGTCTTAGATTTTAACTCCGCTACTTTTATGGATTCTAAGGACGTAAGAAGAAGCGATCCTTTTATTCAATTTGCAGTTGCCGCTACTAAGCTCGCTTTAGACGATGCTGGTCTTGAGATCACTGATGAACTTTCCCCAAATATTGGGACTATTGTCGGCTCTGGAATCGGTGGAATGGAAACTTACTTTAACACGGTGCTTGTGTTTGAAGAAAGAGGGCCTAATCGTGTATCACCCTTTTTTGTTCCCAACATCATAGCGAATATGGCTGCCGGATACGTATCAATATTCTTTAATGCCAAGGGGCCTAATAGCTGTACGACTACGGCTTGCGCTGCGGGTGCCCATGCAATCGGGTATTCGTTAATGGCTATTCAGAGAGGTGATGCTGATGCTATGATTGCAGGAGGTACAGAAGCGCCAGTAATCCCTATGGCAATTGCCGGATTTAATGTAATGCGGGCAATTTCAACCAGAAACGAAGACCCAGAGCATGCATCTCGTCCTTTCGATCGAGATCGCGACGGGTTTATCATATCAGAAGGGGCTGGAATGTTAATACTCGAAGAACTCGAATTTGCAAAGAAACGTGGCGCAAGGATTTATGCTGAGATACTGGGATGTGGTATGAGCAGTGATGCTCATCACATAACTTCCCCTTCGCTTGATGGCCCTGTCAGGTGTATGAAAAGTGCGTTGAGAGATGCCGAGTTAAACCCTGAAGACGTTTATTATATAAACGCTCATGGGACTTCTACCCCTCAAAACGATATTAACGAAACGCGCGCAATAAAAGAGGTGTTTGGGAAACATGCCTATAAAGTTCCTGTGAGTTCAACAAAATCAATGACGGGACATCTTCTTGGAGCGGCAGGGGGTATTGAAGCTGCTTTTACATCTCTTGCTTTATATCACGGAATTCTTCCGCCTACCATTAATCTCGACAATCCCGAGCCTGAGTGCGATCTGGACTATATTCCACATGAGGCGAGGGGAGTTCCTATAAAGGTTGCCCTCAGCAACTCCTTTGGCTTTGGCGGTACGAACGTAACGCTTGCTTTTAGAAGGTTTGATGATTAAAAAAAAACTTGCACTAGCTTCCGACCACGCAGGGGTTGAATTAAAGGAAGAGATAAAGAAATTCCTTCTAGAACTCGGCTACTCTTTTGATGATTTCGGTTCGGATGGTTTTGAGTCTGTAGACTACCCGGATTATGCAAAGATTGTGGCTGAAAAGGTATCAAACGGAGAGTATGAAAGGGGAATTTTACTTTGTGGTTCTGGTGTGGGAATGGCAATCGTAGCTAATAAATTTCCTCACGTCCGGGCTGTCCAGGCTAATGATATGTACACTGCTATTATGAGCAAAAAGCATAACGATGCAAACATCCTTGCACTTGCCGGTAGAATTACCGGGAAAGAATTAGCAAAAGAGATTGTCAAAGCCTGGCTCGAAACTCCCTTTGAAGGCGGAAGACATGAGAGGAGAATACGTAAGATAAAAGAGATCGAGAAAAAGATTCACCGGAAAGATTCGTAACCCTCTGTTCGTGAATTCTCCATCCGAATATATTATCTCGTAGTGACTGAACACTGACCTTATCATTCTGCAGAGACGCATTGCAATGCGTCTCTATTTTACACTGAACGCAATTAAGTGTTCGACATGACCAAAACAGATACTATCACCTGGATTTGATATGATAAAAAAGTTTGCTGACAATTTTTGGGTGGCAGAGGACGATAAATTCTCTGTCGGTGGTCTACAGATTGGCAGCAGGATGACAATAATTCGCCTCAATAATGGCGGTTTGTTGATACACTCACCAATTCCACTTTCCAAAACAATTAAAGACTCAATCGCTTCCATTGGACCCCCAAAATTTGTTATTGCTCCAAATACAATACATAACATGTTTGTAAAACAGTTTCATGATGAATATCCGGATGCCGAACTCTACATAGTGCAGGAACTGAGAAAAAAGCGTCATGATCTTTTCTTTGCTAAAGATTTAGCGAATGAATTAATCTATCCCTGGAGCGAAGAAATCAAACAACATGCTGTAGCTGTAATGGGGATTCCAAAATTAGGAGAGTTTGTGTTCTTTCATTCTTCGAGCAAGACACTCATATTGACCGACTTGGCTTTTTATATCACTCCTGAAAAGCCGCTATTTACGCGTTTGTTATTTCACTTGAACGGCGTATATGATAAGTTCGGTCCGTCAAGAATATTCAAGAATTTTATTCTGAAAGACAAGTCTGAATTCGAAAAATCAATTGATTACATTTTAGGATGGGATTTTGAGAGGATTATCATAGCTCACGGTAGGATTGTCGAAAAGGATGGGAAGGGGATATTTAAAGAGGCGTTTAACTCATTATTAAAAACGTAGTGTAGGAGCGCCATCGGCGCGAGTCTATCGCGGCTGTAAGCCGCTCTTACAAAAGTTGTGCTTTTAATTTATAGTCTGCGTGATTATAATCCACTAATGTTGTTATCAGTCATATGTTCTCCTTCCAGTTTTTTCTCGTTTCCTCACGTGTTTTGCCGTTTATGTTGGGCCAGAAAAATCCATTTTTAAAGCGGACTCCTACTGAGCCTTTCACCGGTTTACCTCGATAGTATCTTATGAAATGTGAGTCAAAGTTATGCCACTTCCTTCTATTGTGTTCGTGACAAATGGCTACCCAATTCCCAGGTTCGTCAGATCCAAGTAAGCTAACCGGCACTATATGATCAATCTCAAGCTCTGAGGGTGAGAACTCGACACCGCAATGCCCACACTTGTACTTGTCTTCTCTGAGAAGTCGTTCGCGATCTTTAAGTGGGATTCGACCTCTTACCTTTTGAGCAGAGTTCTTATATCTGTATATGCTACTTATGTTAAAAGAGACTTGTAACGGATACTGGGGGGTTATTTTGACTAGACCTGAGCGAGTGAGCAGGGCAAGAGCACGAGATATATATTTCCGCGGAACTCCGAGTTTTTCGGAAGCGGTATATAAGCTGGGGTATTCCAAGACCTTTTTAGGGCTGTTCCTTAGTGACTCCAGTACAAAGAGGGCCCAACGGCTTACACTCGGACCAAACGACTTCTCACCATATCGTGCTATTTTCTCTGACCACCACTTTATCCGGTCTGCATTTACTTTGGACATGAATCTATCTCATTTATTGACGAGTCCTAAACCCTAGCCCCATTTCACGCACAAGCATTTATTACCATTCATAACTTTTAGCGAAACAAATTTTTTCTGTTGTTCAGTACTACGCAAACAACAAGCGACCTTTAGGCTCAGGGATCGGACGATTCAGTTCCTTAGCAGTCTCAATCCACTCTTTAATGACTGTTTCCACGTTGGCAAGAGCCTCCTGATGCGTTTCCCCATCTGCTGCACATCCGGGCAATTCTGGAACCTCAGCGATAAATGCCTGGTCTTCTTCGCTCCAATAAATAATTATTTCATATTTGATCATCTTCAAATCCTAGCTTGGGAGACATTATAAGCGAAATTTTAGGTCATTAAAAATTAAATGAAGCAGAAGACTTCATTTGTCTTTGATCCGACATGATTTTTCTATATTTGTATGTAGGGAACGCATATATGCGTTCCCTACGTTTTAACAGAAAGGATATAAAAGAAAAGGGGTAGTTCACCAGTCCCTTCGATAAACTCAGAGCAGGCTTGCTGGTGAACTATGTTCAGCAAGAAAATTTAGCTCCGTAAGAACTGAAATAAAAAAGCTGATTTAAATAAACTTTCCTATTTATACTCCTCGTATATAATAAAGACTATGGAACCAGATTTAAAATTAGGAGAAAAACAATGCCAGACAACAATCCTTTCGATACGATTTCTTCTCTCAAGGTCGGGCGAAAGACAGTTAAATATTTCTCGCTTAACCGTCTTGAAAATGCTATAAGCGTGGACACCTCGCGGTTGCCATTTTCAATAAAAATCCTCCTTGAGAATATACTCAGGCATTGCGATGGCAATATTGCAACGGAGGAAGATGTTCTTGCTCTGACAAAATGGAATCCTAAGAAGCTTGAAGCAAAAGAGATTCCCTATATGCCTGCCCGTGTGATACTTCAGGATTTTACCGGAGTTCCATGCGTAGTGGATTTAGCTGCCATGCGTTCTGCGGTGCAATTGATGGATCGAGATACGAAGCGTATCAATCCCATCGTGCCCGTTGACCTGGTGATTGATCACTCGGTGCAGGTTGATTTCTTCGGATCATCAAACGCTTTTGAGAAAAACGTGGAAATTGAGTTTGAACGCAATAGAGAACGCTATGCCTTTCTTCGTTGGGCGCAGAGATCATTTGATAAATTTCGTGTGGTTCCACCCGGAACCGGCATAGTCCATCAGGTGAACCTCGAATACCTGGCAAGTGTTGTCCAATTAGGCGATGCCAAAGGTGAATCTGTTGCGTATCCCGACACTCTGGTTGGAACCGATTCTCATACTACTATGATTAACGGTCTAAGCGTGCTGGGGTGGGGTGTTGGCGGTATTGAAGCCGAAGCCTGTATGCTCGGCCAGCCTCTTTATATGCTTATACCAGAGGTCGTGGGATTTAAGCTATATGGGGAGTTGCCCGATGGCGCAACCGCGACCGACCTTGTACTCACCGTTACCCAGATGTTAAGGAAAAGAGGCGTCGTGGAAAAGTTTGTCGAATTCTTTGGTCCCGGTCTTAGCCATCTCAGTCTTGCCGACAGGGCAACCGTTTCCAATATGTCGCCTGAATACGGCGCGACTATGGGATTCTTCCCTGTGGACGAAGAGACTCTAGCTTATCTTCGGGGTACGGGGCGTGATAAAAAGCAGGTTGATTTAGTGGAAAAATATACAAGGGCTCAGGGACTCTTCCGAACCGATGACACGGAAGACCCTATCTACAGCGATCTTCTGGAACTCGATTTAAGCACAGTTGAGCCTTCACTTGCGGGTCCGTCACGTCCGCAGGATCGCGTTACTCTCAGGGATATGAAAAACACATTTCAAACTTTCATGGCTACAAGACGAAAGAAAGATGCTGAAGAGACAATATCCGAGAAAAAAGTCGAAATAGAAATTGATGGACATAAAGCCACACTCACCGATGGGTCTGTAGTAATTTCTGCTATCACGAGTTGTACGAACACATCCAATCCATCCGTCATGGTTGGCGCAGGGCTTTTAGCTAAGAAGGCGATTGAGCAGGGTCTTAGTGTGAGTCCTGCAGTTAAAACGAGCCTGGCTCCCGGTTCACGGGTTGTTATGGACTATCTTCACGGAGCAGGCCTAATGCCGTATTTGGAAAAATTGGGATTTTATCTGGTTGGATTCGGATGTACCACCTGTATCGGAAATAGCGGTCCCCTCCCTGAGCCGATAGCCGAGGCTATTGTGAAAAATGACCTCACTGTTGCAGCCGTTCTGAGTGGTAACAGAAACTTTGAGGGAAGAATACATCCCCAGGCCAAGCTGGCGTATTTAGCATCGCCTCCGCTGGTAGTTGCCTATGCTCTTGCCGGAACTGTTAATACTGACATGTTAAACGAGCCTTTGGGTGTGAATCCTGAGGGTAAACCAGTATACCTTAGTGAAATTTGGCCTTCCCAGAAAGAGATTCGCAGCACTATCGAAAAGACTCTAAACCCGGAACTCTTTAGAGGCCGTTATGCCCATGTCTTTGATGGTGATGAGGAATGGAAGGCTCTATCTATCCCTGAAGGGGACCTCTACGAATGGGATACTCAATCAACATATATTCAGGAGCCGCCTTACTTTATTGACTTTTCTTCCGTGCCGTCTGCTCTTAAGGATATTAAAAATGCAAGAGTACTTGCTCTGCTCGAGGATTCGATAACAACCGATCACATATCTCCTGCCGGAAATATAGCGAAGGACAGCCCTGCGGGGGAATTCCTAATTGAGAAGGGGGTTGAGCCAAAAGACTTTAACAGCTACGGTTCCCGTCGAGGCAATCATGAAGTGATGATTCGCGGCACGTTTGCCAATATCAGATTAAAGAACCAGATAGTTCCAGGTACTGAAGGGGGATGGACTGTGTATCACCCAACAGGTGAAAAAGCTACGATCTACGCCGCCGCTATGAGGTATAAGGATGAAGGCACTCCTCTTATGGTAATTGCAGGAAAAGAGTACGGAAGCGGCAGCTCACGGGACTGGGCGGCAAAGGGCACTATGCTCCTTGGGGTGAAAGCCGTAATTGCTGAGAGTTATGAAAGAATACACAGAAGCAACCTGGTGGGAATGGGTGTTCTCCCACTTCAGTTTAAACCCGGCGAGAGTTGGAGGACGCTAGGACTTGCGGGATTTGAAGAATATGAAATCGAAGGGATTTCCACAAATCTCCATCCTCATAAGGAGATTACTGTTCGGGCACGTGGTAAAAACGGTAATGAAACCGTCTTTAAAGCGATCTGCCGCTTGGATAGCCAAATTGAAATTGAATATTATCGAAACGGCGGCATTCTTCAAACTGTTCTTCGTCAGATGATTAGTGGTAACTGAGAAGTGCAATTATAAGATTAATTGAAGGAGGAGTAAAGACAAATATGAATCCGCTTCTACAACGTATTTCCATTGACCCAAGTATATGTTTTGGCAAACCCTGTATTCGCGGCACTCGAATATGGGTATCTCTAATTCTTGATTTTCTAGCCAATGGAATGAGCATCGAGGAGATTCTCACTGAATACCCTCAATTGACCGAGGAAGATATTAGGGCTGCCATAGCATATGGTGCAGAGATGTCCCGAGAGCGCTATGTGGAAATACCAACTAAGGTAACCGGATGAAGTTTAAGCTCGACGAGAACTTCGGAAGTCGAACACAACAGCTTTTCCGGACTGAGGGACACGAAGTTCAAACGGTTCGGGATCAAGGACTAGAAGGATGTTCAGATCAGCGTCTCTACGAAGTGTGCTGTTCTGAAAAGCGCTGTCTAGTAACGCTGGACTTGGATTTCACGGATGTAACTTGTTTTCCACCAGAGAAATCAAACGGAATTGTTGTTATTCGAGTACCCCGAAATACAAGCATTGGTTTGTTAGAAGAACTGATTCATCAGTTTCTACGTGCACTTACCCAAATATCTGTGGAGAAAAGGCTATGGATTGTCGAGATTGGTCGAATTCGGATTCATCAATTAGAAACAGAAGAAGAGATATAATAATTCCTTCAAAATTGATTTGTTTTTCTCATAAATCCATGTATATTCATTCCCGAAAAATTACATAAAAGAGGAGTTCTTATTATGTCAATAAATGAAGGGCAAAGGATTGGAATTGATAGAAAAAATGAGAAACTGATAGTTCCTGATAATCCCATTATTCCGTTCATAGAGGGTGATGGAACAGGGCCTGATATTTGGCGCGCTTCTCAGAACGTGTTTGATGCGGCGGTTAGGAAAGCTTACAATGGCAGTAGAAAAATAGTCTGGCTTGAGGTGCTTGCTGGAGAAAAAGCCTACAACAAGACTGGGAGTTGGCTTCCAGATGAAACATTAGCAACTATAAAAGAGTATGTGGTTGCCATAAAGGGACCTCTTACAACGCCTGTTGGCGGCGGCATTAGAAGTTTAAATGTCGCTCTAAGGCAGTTACTCGATCTGTATGCTTGTGTCCGTCCTGTTAAGTATATTAAAGGGTCTCCTTCTCCTGTGAAAAGACCGGAACTAGTGGACGTCGTAATTTTCAGAGAAAACACCGAAGATGTTTATGCCGGAATTGAATGGAAAAGCGGCTCTTCGGAGGCAGAGAAGTTGATAAAGTATATGAGACGTAATTTCAAAGTAAACATTCGGGACGGTTCCGGAATCGGAATTAAACCGATAAGCGCTTTTGGCACCAAGAGGCTAGTGAGAAAAGCCATAAATTACGCCCTTGAAAATGGAAGAAAGAGTGTAACCATTGTTCATAAAGGAAACATCATGAAGTTTACTGAAGGCGCGTTCAGAGAGTGGGGCTACGAGCTTGCACGTGAGGAGTTTGGTCATGTAACTGTGGCTGAAGATGACCTCTGGACTAAGCATGACGGTCGAATGCCTGAGGGAAAGATTCTCATAAAAGATAGGATTGCAGATAGTATGTTCCAGCAGGTTTTAACTAGGCCTGATGAATATGACGTACTTGCAACCCCTAACTTAGATGGTGATTATCTCTCCGATGCCTGCGCCGCACAGATAGGCGGGCTGGGAATGGCTCCAGGCGGGAATATCGGTGATTTCTTCGCCGTGTTTGAAGCTACACACGGAACGGCTCCTAAATACGCCGGTCAGGATAAAGTAAATCCTAGTTCTGTCATACTATCAGGGGTTATGATGTTTGAGTACATCGGGTGGAAGGAGGCTGCTAATTTGATTGTGAAGGCAATGGAGAAGACAGTTGCCGAGAAGAAGGTTACCTATGATCTTGAGCGTCAGCTGGAAGGGGCGACTCTTCTTAAGTGCTCCGAGTTTGGAGAGGCGATAGTAGGTAATATGGATGCCGTACTGGGTGTGTAGAAAGTGTAGAAAATTTATACCTTTCAGATAATAAAAACTAAAATGAACGAAGCCCACCAGTAATACTGGTGGGCTCAATTATAACAACTACGATAATAATTCAAAAGACCTGGTTCATTGTTTTCGTTTAAGAACAACGTCTTCATTATCTAATAACCTTTCTCTATGAGGAAGTTTCCCAATAAATCCGTCTGTCATTCACAATTAGATAAGGATACTGAGTTTAAATCTAAGTAGTACCTTAACTATTAAACTAAGTTTATCTAAGCTTAAAACTAAAGTATTACAATTTCTCAAAAATTAAACTTCTGTCTAAAAGAAAAAATAGGACGATTGCTAACAGCAGTAATCCATCATAGAATATCCTCGTATAGATAGATATTCGACGAATAGACAATGAAAGCGTCTTCGATAATACTGAGTGTAGAGTTCTTCTGCATCTGGGAACGAAGATGTCCTACAGCTTGAATGAGACGGGACTTCGTATCTGGCAATTACTAAACGATGGTCTTACACTTAATGAAATAAGCGAAAGGCTTCAGGATGAGTTTGACGTTGCACCTGAAAAGGCGGCTGAGGAAAGAGTTGTTAATCTCATTAATGAGCTTATTACTGAAAAATTGGTAGAGGTTGTCGATGAGTAGTCAGACTGGAATTCTAAGAAAAATCGGGGCTAATTTTAGCTCCCTTGAAGATGTGTGGCTTTTTAGTCAAATTTTTCTCTTAGTCACAATATTGCCTATAATGCTCAAGCTCCTATCCATTCCCCGTCTTATGAAAGTGCTTACGCCTCGGGATGGAAGGGTTGGAGAGAGCCTCCATCGGAGGAAAACAAAAGATAACATAGTAAGGTTTACGGATTACATCTTAGGTCGTAACTTTTGGATATACAAAAGTACCTGCCTAAAACGCTCTCTGGTTCTTTATCACTTCCTAAGAAGCTCAGGAATAGGGGTTCATGTGTGTTTTGGAGTGAGGTACAAAGAGCAGTTGAGAACTCTAGATGCAAAGAGACTAGAGGGACACGCATGGCTTCTATATAATGGAAATGTATTTCCGGACAAAAACACAGAGATTGCTAAAACCTACAAGATGATCTATTGCTTTCCTGAGATAGACGCCATAGCCACCGAGAAATGAAAGCCCAAAGTTGACACCCATAAAATTTAGATTATTCTAAAGTCCAGTTTTCTCTACAATAAAAAAAATAGCATAGGAGTGAAAAAAGATGAGCAGACCGAAAATTTCAGTAATCGGAGCGGGTAATGTTGGGGCCTCTGCCGCCCTGAAGTTGGCGGAAATTGAGATTGGAGACATTGTTCTCGTAGATATTGTTGAGGGTATGCCTCAGGGGAAAGCCCTTGATTTGATGGAGATGTGTCCGGTATCAGGATGTGACGTGAACATTACCGGGACAAATGGTTACGAAGAAACTGAAGGCTCTGATATTGTGATAATAACGTCAGGGATTCCTCGAAAACCGGGAATGAGCCGGGACGACCTTCTCTCAACCAATACGAAGATTGTAAAGCAAGTTACTGGAGAAGTAGCTAAAAGGTCTCCTAATTCAATTCTGATTCTCGTAACGAACCCACTTGATGCGATGGTATATGTTGCGCATAAGGTGAGTGGATTTTCAAGGGAAAGAATAATGGGAATGGCGGGCGTTTTGGATTCGGCGAGGTTCAGGACATTCATTGCGATGGAGCTGGGAATCTCGGTGGAAAATATAAATGCCTTCGTGCTCGGTGGTCATGGGGATGATATGGTCCCCCTTGCCAGATACACAACTGTTTCTGGCGTTCCGATTACAGAACTTATGCCAAAGGAAAGGGTGGATGCTTTGATTCAAAGAACCCGAGATGGAGGTGCTGAGATCGTTAAACTCTTAAAAACAGGGAGTGCGTTCTATGCACCAGCCGCATCGGCTGTGGAAATGGTTGAAGCGATACTCAAGGATAAAAAGAAGATTCTTCCGTGTTGTGTTCTTGCAAATGGCGAGTATGGGATAAAAGATACTTTCGTCGGTCTTCCTGTAAAGCTCGGAAGAGGTGGTGTTGAAGAAATCCTTCAAATAAAGCTAACGGACGATGAAACAAAGGCACTCCATCTTTCAGCAAGCCATGTAAGAGAACTGTGCCAACGAATACACGATCTCGGAGAGTTATAAAACGGGTTTATGCAATATAAAAAGGAATGTTAAGTCAAATAACTTGACACAAACGTATAACCAGGTTAAATAATTATTGCCATTTAATAATCTAACAAAAACAAACCTAACTAAAGAGTACTAAAGTGATTTTATCTTAAGATAAGGATAGGTTACAGGAAATGGTAAAGTCCGAAGTTCATAAATGTGATGTCGTAATTGTCGGAGGAGGAGGCGCGGGGCTAAGAGCCGCAATTGCGATTGGACAGACAAATCCGGCTCTGAAAGTAGCCCTAGTGAGCAAGGTCTATCCGATGCGCAGCCACACCGTATCGGCCGAAGGTGGAGCCGCCGCGGTTACTAAAGAGAACGATAGCTTTGACGACCATTGTATGGATACGATAGGGGGGTCAGACTGGCTTGCAGACCAGGATGTGGTAGAGTTCTTCGTTAAACAAGCGCCGGCTGAGATGATTCAGCTCGAGCACTGGGGTTGTCCATGGAGCCGTGAGCCCAGCGGTAAAATAGCCGTACGTCCTTTCGGGGGCATGAAGATCGAGCGTACCTGGTATGCTGCTGATAAAACCGGCTTCCATATGCTCCACGCCCTATACCAGACCTCACTTAAGTACGACAATCTCATAAATTATGACGAGTGGTTCGCAACCAAGATACTAATCGAAAATGGACGCTGTCAGGGTGTAACTGCTCTGGAATTGCGTTCTGGCCAATTGCGTGTGATTGCCGCTAAAGCCGTTATTCTCTGCACAGGAGGTGCGGGGCGCGTATTCCCATTCACGACAAATGGTGCGATCAAGACCGGTGATGGGATGGCTATGGCCTACCGAGTGGGAGTTCCTTTGAAAGATATGGAATTTGTCCAATACCATCCAACCGGTCTCCCGGGAACGGGAATCCTAATTACCGAGGCGGCGCGTGGGGAGGGAGGCATTCTGGTCAACAAGGATGGTTATCGTTACCTGCAAGACTATGACCTCGGTAAGCCGCTAGACGTCAATGACCCCCTCCACCCTGTTAAAAAAACCATGGAACTTGGCCCACGAGACAGACTCAGCCAAGCCTTCATGAAAGAGCTTGAGAAGGGACGCGTGCTGTCGGGCCCCTATGGAGAGTACGTTCACCTCGATCTTCGGCACCTCGGTGAGAAGAAGATTGATAAGAAGATACCCTTCGTTCGAGAGCTTTCAACCAAGTATGCCGGGATTGACCCTGTCTACGACCCAATTCCTGTTCGGCCGGTTGCCCACTATTTCATGGGTGGTGTTGATACTAATATCCGCACTGCAACCAGGCTTCCTGGCCTTTTCGCCGCGGGGGAGGTAGCTTCCGTCACAATTAACGGAGCTAACCGACTCGGCTCAAACTCACTAACTGAGCTTTTAGTGTTCGGAGCGCAATCTGGACAGGCAGCGACTGAGTTTGCAATTGAACATCCCGATCTCGATTTTACGGCCCTAGAGAAACAGGGAGCAGATGAGCAGGAGAGAATTACTAAGAACTTTATTCGTAAGAATGGGGGTTATGAACGCGTTGCCACCCTTCGTCAGGAGATGACAAAAACCATGGAGTCGGGTGCCGGTATATATCGGTCTGAGAAGAGCCTGAAAGAGACCTGTGATAAGCTTGCTGAACTCCGCGATCGTTTTTCCAATGTTATGATTGAGGATAGGAGTCTTGCTTTTAATACTGAACTCACGTCTGCACTGGAACTCGATTTTATGCTAGATGTTGCCCAAGCGATCGCACACAGTGCGCTTGCCAGAACCGAAAGCCGTGGCTCGCATCAACGAACAGACTATCCGAAGCGTAACGATGAAAGGTTTTTAAGTCACTCACTTGTGTTCCGCACGGACGGTGCGCCCCGAATTGAATACAAGGATGTTACTATTACTCGCTGGCCCCCCGCAGAACGGGTATATGGGAGATGAAGTGAAAGGCAAGCACCGAATCACAAGCTCCAAGTCTCAAACAAATAGTAATTTACCTTTCATTTGGAATTTGTGATTTGAAATTTGTTCTTTAGATAGTGGAGCAGATAATGGAAGAGACGATAGAATTAGAGATATTCAGGTATCGCCCCGATCAAGAAGACCGTCCTACGTTTCAAACTTATGAGATTCCATTCCGTAAGGACTGGGTAGTTCTTGACGCAATCAACTATATCAAGGATCAAATTGACGGGACGCTTTCTTATCGTTGGTCTTGCCGCATGGGTGTGTGCGGGAGTTGTGGAATGATGGTAAACGGCGTTCCGAAGCTCACGTGCGCTACTTTCCTTAAGGACTACTATCCGGACAAGATTCGAGTGGAACCGCTTGCTGGGTTTCCCGTAGAGAGAGACCTTGTAATAGTTATGGATGACTTTATCCATAAACTCAAAGAGATAAAGCCGTGGATCATTAGGCGGGAGGGCGAGGAGAAACCGATTGAAGAAGGAGAATATCTCCAGAGCCCTGCCGAGCTTGCGGAGTACAAGCAGTACTCGATGTGCATAAATTGTATGCTTTGCTATGCCGCGTGTCCTGTTTACGCACTCGACAATACGTTCGTCGGTCCTGCGGCGATTGCCCTTGCCCAACGCTATAACATGGACTCCCGAGATCAGGGAAGAGAACAACGAGAGGAAATCATAGCGAGCAATGAAGGCATTTGGGAATGCACATTTGTTGGCGAGTGCAGCGTAGCCTGCCCTAAATCCGTAGACCCCGCCGGAGCCATCCAGCGGGCAAAGGTAGGAAGCACGATTGACTGGTATAAAGACTTACTCATGCCCTGGGGAGGAAAGAAGAGATGAAATCTTATCGTCGTCCGGTTCCAAATACGTTGTGGCTTAGTCGGCGTCCCTACATCCTTTTTATTATACGCGAGCTGACGGCAGTTTTTGTGGGTGCGTATTGTGTGCTTCTGCTGTTTTTCATCTACAAACTCGGCAAAGGACTGGAAGCTTATCAAGGGATGCTCGATGCCCTCAAGTCGCCGCTCTCGATAATTCTGCACCTAATCGCACTTGCTTTCGCAATCTATCACAGCGTTACCTGGTTTAATCTTACCCCAAAGATTATGGTTTTACAGATTGGGGAAGAACGGGTTCCGGCATTCCTTATTGCCGGGGCTAATTTTGCCGCCTGGCTCGGCCTCTCTGTAATACTAGCTTGGGTCATAATAGGGGTATAGCCATGAGCAAATCAAACGAACCGATCTTCTGGTCTTTGTTTGCCGCGGGGGGTGTTGTAGCCGCGCTCTTTATTCCAATCCTGATGGTCATAACGGGTTTGTTCCTGCCGTTTGACGACAAGCCGTTTGCCTATGAGCGCATACACGGCGCCGTTTCTCATCCGCTGATAAGGCTTCTTCTATTTGTCCTCATTGCTCTTCCGCTCTTTCACTGTGCCCATCGCCTTCGGTTCGTCCTCATTGACATAGGACTCAAAGAGGTGCGGGGCATTATCTCGGTTCTTTGCTATGGAGCCGCTATAGTCGGCACTATTATAGCGGCGGTATTGCTCTGGCGGTTTTAATGGGAGAATGAAACGTCAACCACGGAACTCACAGAGAACACAGAGAAAAATTAAAAAATAAATTTTAATTTTGTAGGGGAAAAAGGCTGTTCGCCCATACATGTTTGTTTTCTCTCTCTATTTTGTCTCTGGCTACATAGAAGAATTATTAGGAGGAAACTTGCCTTGAATATTCATGAATATCAGGCGAAGGATTTACTGTTGAGATACGGAGTAAGAGTTCCAACTGGAAAAGTCGCTTTTAGTGCTGAAGGAGCTGAGCAGATAGCAAAGGACTTAAGCTGTGAGAAGTTCATGGTAAAGGCGCAGATTCACGCAGGCGGAAGAGGAAAGGGCGGTGGGGTTAAGCTTGCTGCTACACCTGGGGAGGTTCGACAGATTGCATCCGAGATGCTTGGTATGCGACTTATTACTCATCAAACCGGCCCTGAAGGGAAGATCGTAAAAAAGGTACTCGTCGAAGAGGCTTCTAATATTGAAAAAGAAATGTACTTGGGAGTAGTGATTGATAGGACTCGGGAGAAAATTGTGTTAATGGCAAGTTCTGAGGGAGGGGTCGAAATAGAGGAGATTGCCAGAAATCATCCTGAGAAGATTTTAAGAGAGTGTATTGACCCTTCGGTTGGCCTTCAACCATTCAATTGCAGGAAAATCGCTTATTTTCTTGGACTTAACGGAAAAACCGTTAATAAAGCCGTAAGCTTCATCTCCGGTCTTTATAAGGCATTTACCGAGAACGACGGCTCGCTAGCAGAGATGAACCCTCTGATTGTTACTCGTGAGGGAGAGGTTCTTGCTCTCGATGCTAAACTCAACTTTGATGATAACGCTCTTTATCGGCATCCTGAAATTGAAAAGCTTCACGACCCGGCGGAAGAAAACCCCATGGAGCTTGAGGCGAAAAAATGGGGAATCAGTTATGTAAAGCTCAATGGGAACATAGGATGTCTAGTAAACGGAGCGGGCCTCGCCATGGCTACTATGGACATTGTTAAATATCATGGTGCTGAACCTGCCAACTTTTTGGATGTTGGGGGAGGGGCTAGTGCAGAGCAAGTAACTCAGGCATTCAAAATGATTCTTAGCGATCCAAACGTCAAGGCTATATTTGTGAATATATTCGGTGGAATAATGAAGTGTGATACAATTGCAACCGGTATTATCACTGCCGCCAAAGAAGTTGGCATAGGAGTTCCGCTTGTTGTAAGGCTTGAAGGAACGAATGTTGAGCTTGGAAGAAAAATGCTAGGCGAGTCTGGTTTAAATATTACTACGGGGGCTGACATGCGTGAGGCAGCTTCAAAAGCAGTTGCGGCTGCACAGGGAAGGTAATAACCATCTTTATTTGAAATTAAAACTTATCTTAAGGTTAATTTTTTTTGCCTTACCTTAATGGAATCCGGTCTAAGAACGCCACTCAATCTAGGCGATATAAATAACGCATATGCTACTCTCTTTATTAATAAATTTATTTCTCTCTGCTCTTGACATTTTTCTAATGATGATTAGTTTGGGATATATGGGGGTATAAGAAAGAATGCGTGAACTTGCAGTACGTGACCCGCTAAATATGTTTCTTAAGGAAATTGAGACATACCCGTTGCTCACTCGAGAAGAAGAACATAAGCTTGCAGTAAAATATCACCAAGAAAAGGATTTTGAGTCGGCTAAAAAACTAGTAGTCTCGAATCTTAGGTTTGTTGTTAAAATTGCCTCTGAGTATATATCTTATGGATTTCCTCTTCCTGATTTGATTCAGGAAGGAACAATCGGACTTATGCAGGCTGTGAAGAAGTTTAATCCTTATAAGGGTTATCGCCTTATATCCTATGCGGTATGGTGGATTAGGGCAAAAATACATAATTTTATTATGAAATCATGGAGTATAGTAAAAATTGGAACCACTCAAGCAGAGAGGAAGCTTTTTCAGAAGGTGAGTAGAGGGAAGAAACAGCTAAACATTGTAGATGCTGAGCTAACTGATGAAAATTTAAAGAAGGTTGCGGATTTATTTGGCGTGAGAGACGAAGATGTGCTTAGTATGGAGATGAGAGTCTCCTCGAGGGATTTTTCTCTCGATAATGTATCAACCGATGATGATACGATAACTTATCTGGATTCAATCTCGGATTATCGAGCTAATCAAGAAGAGATAATTGAATCGGTACAGACAAGTGAGCTTACCCAGGAGGGTCTTCAAAAAGGGCTTGAAAAGCTTTCTCCAAGAGAGCGGCACGTAATTGAGAGAAGATACATTACAAGTTCTCCTATGAAGCTTAGAGAACTTGGTGACGAAATGGATATTTCTAAGGAAAGGGTACGTCAAATAGAAACCCAAGCCCT
>JACPIY010000089.1 GCA_016187835.1 Deltaproteobacteria bacterium
CAACTCTGACGCAGGAATGTAGAAGTCAGATCTTATAACATCAGAAGTTTCACCATCATGACGAATATTAAGGTGATTAAGGATGGATAATTGACTTCCCCATATCTGCCCATAGATATATTCAAATACACAAGATAACAAAGCTACAGCAAGATACCTAATAAGAATAGGTATAGCTTCTACGGAATCTGCAAGTTTACTCGCTTTTAATTCATTCTTTATGATTTCTTCCATTTCTCGCAAGACCAGACTGTCTAAACTCCGTATCAGTTTGTCCGCCTCCAAAGTCCGTATCAGTTTATCCATCAATTCACCTGCTGAGAGGTGTCCATCTTCACTTGATAATTGTGGAGGCATATCCGAAGTGTGAATACCTCCGCCTGGAGATATTCCCCGAATACGGTTTATAAAGCCCGCTATTTGTTGACGAAACATAATCATAAAGATCAAGACTATAACAATGACAACTAGTGGCCATTTTAAAACCTCCATCAAAGAATTAACATCCATTAGACACTTGCCTCCAATTCAAACAACCTTAGGAATACCATAATGTCCTAAAATATCTTAAACAAAAGCCCAATTCCCATTACTGAGAATTGGGCTTGCTAAAAATACTACCAACATCCTGCTCTTAAACCTATTTCTTATTTCTCCTATACTAATCACACTTCGAAAACCCGCAGCTCTTGCAGGAGATGCAGCCCTGTTCGAATGCGAGCGCACGGCTTCCGCAGTCGGGACAGCGCTCTAAATTTATATCAATCGCCTTTGTCTTCCTTTCAACCACGTTTTCTTGAGATACAAAGTGCTTCTTTAGCACCGCCGCAATCGCATCGGGGATGGACATCACCAGTTTTCCATCAGAAAACACCGGAGATGCTCCCCCTATTCCCTCAAGCTGCTCCACCACGTCTTTTACGCTTATTCCAGACCTCAACGCCAGCGACGTAAGACGCCCTATCGCCTCAGCATCGGCCATCGTCGTGTATCCCGATTTCCCTATCTGAACGAATACCTCAAACGGCCTTCCCTCGTATGTGTTTACGGTGACGTAAAGATTACCGTAGCCGGTTTTTATCGCCTCGGTGAACCCCTGAAGAAACTGAGGACGCTTTAAGGGTTTGATCTCAGGCATAGTGGGATGAAGGGATGAAATGGGGTATTGGTGGGTTTGTTGCATCCCTCCATCCCGGGTCTCAGCCTTTTTTTCTTGATTTGGTTCGTTAAAATCCCCTCCCTTTTTTGCTGCCTTAGCCCCCGCTCCGGCTTGGGCTTTTGCTTCTTCTTCGGTAATAAGAATTCCTTCCCTGGAACCCTCTCTATAAACGGTTATTCCTTTAGCTCCGAGCTTCCAGGAGAGGAAGTAGATTTTTTCCACTTCTTCTAGCGTAATGTCAGTCGGGAGATTTACTGTGCTTGAAATGCAGGAGTCAATGTGCTTTTGAATCGCAGCCTGCATGCGCACCCTCATCTCAGGCTTTATCTCGTGCGATGTTACAAAGGTTGGAGGGAGCTCGCTTTCATCTCTGATACCAAATTTATTCATATACTCTCCAACAAGCGGATGGTAAACCTTAAACTCCTCGCGGGAAAGGGATTTGGATCGTCTGTAATAGGAAAGGGCGAAAATCGGCTCGATTCCGCTTGTAGTTCCCGCAAGCACAGACCCGCTCCCTACGGGCGGAACCGTGAGAATACATGCGTTTCTAATGCCCTGCTTCCTTATCTTCTCGATCACTCGCTCGTCAATGGTCTTCAGGAAGGGCTGCGATAGATGAGTATCCAGGGCAAGCGCGGGGAAGCTTCCTTTTTCAGAAGCGAGATCGGAGCTTGCCTCATAGACGATGTTCTTTATGTATTCAAACATCTTATCCGCAAAATCAACCGCCTCCGGTGTGTCGTATTTCAAGTTGAGCTTTGCAAGCATATCTCCAAAACCCGTAAATCCGACACCGATTCGGCGCGAGCGCGAGGACGAGTCAGTCTGATATTTAAGCGGGTGTTTATGAGTGTTGTAATCGAGAATATTATCAAGAAAACGAACGGCACATCTTAGAGCCTGCTCAAGCTGCTCCCAGTCAATTGACGCTCCGCCTTCAAACGCATCCTTTACAAATAGAGACAAGTTAATGTTTCCAAGACAGCAGTTTCCATAATCCTCAAGCGCCTGCTCGCTGCAGGGGTTGACTCCGTGGACTTCCATTCCGTTGTATTCAGTCGGGGAAAATCTCTTTACCGCATCCCAGAAAATAAGCCCCGGTTCGGCAGAAGCCCAGGCTGATTTTACGAGTTTTTCCCAGAGGTCTCTTGCTCTGATTTTCTTACGGAACTTTACCTTCTCGTTTTCAAACTTAAGCTCAAAGTCCTTATCTTCTTCCACAGCTTTCATAAATTCATCCGAAACTTTGATGGAGATATTTGCAAACTTAACCTTTGTCCTTGAAGGGTCGTTCTTTATGTCAATGAAATCTAGAACGTCGGGATGATTGACGTCCAGGGTTATCATCAGAGCGCCGCGACGGCCTGCCTGACCGATTGTTCCCGTCGTTGTGGAAAGGAGTTCCATAAACGACACTGCTCCCGTTGAATAAATGGCCGAGTTGTTTACCGGAGCGCCTTTTGGTCTGAGAATCGAAATGTCCGTTCCCACTCCTCCGCCAAATGAATAGGTTCTTGCCGCCTCTTTGCACCATTCAAATATTGCCTCGATGGAATCTTCTTTTATGGGCATATAATAACAGTTAAGCAATGTAGCTCTTCTCTTCTGACCTGCACCAAATAGAATCCTTCCTCCGGGGATAAACCTGAAATCGGAAAGAAGCCAATAAAAATTCTCCTCCCATTCTTTTTTGAGCTTCTGGGTTTTCTCTGGAGATGCGATTTCCCTTGCAACTCTGCGCCACATCTCTTCGGGAGTCTTTTCGACTATTTTTCCTGTTTCATCACGGAGGGCGTATTTTTCGTAGAACACCCTAGCGCGGAGATCATCTCCGCCAAAAGCGTTGATTGTTTCTTCCGGTATTTCCATAACGGTTCCCCCTTTATACTCAACAGGGACATCCGATTCTTTGTGTATGGATTCTGACTCGATCTGAGAATCTTCTTCTAATAATGCTGTTCCATTACCTTCCAGGGTCTCTAATTTCTCTGAAGACATGCCATCCCTCCTCCTCTTTGTTATATATTGTATTACCCTTCGATTCAAACACAATATGTTGTGGTTGTCAAGAGGATTTTTTAATCCTCAAACAAAATCAAATGACCTCGGCAGGTTAGGATCGCATAAAATTCGTGAAAAAGGCACTTTATTGTCATTTCCTCCGTAAAAACGATAAAAAAGTAAAGGTTAGATAAGGATTGTTTGACATTGTTAAACCAAAGAATTAACAATCTGTTTTGCGAGCTGTGGAGAAAAAAGTTAAAAGAGGCGCGATCGTATATCTCTACGCCAAATTGCTTTTATGAGATCAATTTTTCAACCTTATCTATATATGCACTAATATCGCACTTTCTCTCAAGGCCCGAAGCTGTCATATAGCGTATTTTACCGAAAATCGGGCGCTCCTTCCAGGGGCGGTCATGCAGGCCAAAGACCCAGGCGATGTTGGCAAATGAATTTGGGCTGCGTCCGTCAATGAAATATTTGCGGACAATCATCTTAATACCGCGTCCGGCAAGTGATTCCTTTGTTTCTTTGAGACCTTCCAGCATGAATCTATAGTGGCGCAGGTTTGCCTCCGGGTAGTCGTCCATCAAACCAAAGACAACCAGGAGAGGCTGTCCTAAATCGTTAGCTCTCAGGATTGCATATCCCAGCGCATGACTATACTCCGCACGGCTGGACTGCTGCATCCAACAGAGCACGTAATCCCCATTTCTAATTTCCAGATTATTGAGTTGCCGAATACGCGCGTCTTGAATGACCTTAGTCGTCATCTCTTTTTGTTCTTCAAACTCTCTTAGCTCTTCGTACTTCGTAAAAGCGAACTGGTTGCATTTTAATAATTGATATAAATAAGAAACGATTCAAGCCTCAAGGTTTTTATCACTAGAAGCTATCTCATGAATGACCAAGCAACCTATAGGGAATATTGTTATGCATTAGACGGGATTAGAAAATCCCGTCCATCGTGGTATGGAGCTTTAACCACAACAATAACAATAGGCGTGACAGACATGTCCCGCATTCATATTTTTGAGACAGATTCTAGTCAAATACCCCAAACATAGCTAAAAGCCCTAATAGTATTAGCGCTAGGGCTGTCCATGATAGAATAGAATGAATTGTTTTTTTATCGTCGCTTTTATAACGCCTACTTTTGTAATAGTTGTAAGAATAAGGCATGTAGTGCCTTTTCCCAACCCTCTCAATTTTATCTATTAAAGCACTCATTGCCTGCTTTCCGTGTAAACGATAAAGCGTTATCAAGCCTACAAAAGAACCTAGTATAAAAATAAATTTAAGCGTAGCTACTCCTCTCAAAATTAACCTTTTTCTTCTTATTTCAGTTGTATTTTAATTATACCATGCTCTTTTTACCTGTTTGAGAGAAGATTCCTCATAATCTATGAATCTTCAAATCCTGTCCCGAAGGTTGTGTTTCTCACCTTTGTTTTTTCAGAAAAATAGAAACAGAGGTATACCCATCTCCGAACTGATTTTTATTTAATTTGAATACAAAACGGTCAAAAAAATAGTATTAAGACGTATAATATAATATGTGAATTCAGTGGGAACCGTTTAGGAAAAAAACTCGGCATCTAATTTCAATAATAATCTGAGAAAATCATGGCTTCTTTTTTCCGTTTTAATTTGGCAAAGAAAATGCTTCTGGTATATCTACCTCTTAGTGCCGTGATTATTCTCATAAGTGCTTTTGCTCTTTCTACTTTAAAGAGACTAAACAGTATCAACGATAGCATTATCAAAACCGACATGCCAATAAGAGACACCACTAATAAAATGATTGACATCCTGCTTGCAGAGGAACTATACGGCCATCGCTATGCAATTCTGAAGAGTCCTGAGATGCTGGAATTATTCCGGGAAAGGAGCAAGGAATTTGATTCCCTTATTAACGAAATTAGCAAACTCCCTGACCGAAATGGTATTCCTATAGATCAGATTGCTTCGCTTCATAAAGAATACAGCAATCTTTTTATCAATGGGTTTAATCATCTAAGAAAACTCTCGTCTTCGCGCGCAAAGAGATATAACGAAGAGATTAAAAAGACTCAGGAAGAACTCATAAAACTCATTAAAAACACATCTTCCAAGGCATCACAAAATCGGAATAAGAAAACTCTCATGATTACGGAGATTGGGAATAAGGCATTTCGGATTACAGCTTTATTAAGTATATTTGGTATCATAATTGGCGTCGGCGCATCTTTATTAATTACCCGAAACATCGTTAACTCTATTAACCAATTAAGGACTGCAACGCAGAAAATATCCGAAGGAAAGTTTGACCAAATACACACCATACAAAACCACGATGAGCTAGGGGAGCTATCTCGGGTTTGGAAGAGATGTATTTGGATGCCAATCCTCTGACACAGCTTCCCGGGAGTATAGCAACAGAAAACGTTATTAAAAAACGACTTGAAACGGGTTCTCCAATGGCATTTTGCTTCGTTGATATAGATAACTTTAAGTCATTGAATGACCGATACGGGTATGCCAGAGGTAACGAGATCCTAAAGTTCACAGCCAAAACAATAGAAGCAAAAGTTGCAGAACATGGCACGGAAGAAGATGTCATTGGACATATCGGTGGAGATGATTTTATCTTTGTTACTTCACTGGACCGATATGAAAAGACATGTGCTGCTATTATTGAGGTATTCGACAAGACGATTCCAGATTTTTACGACTCGGATGACAGGAATAGAGGTTATATTACAGGAGTGACGCGTCAGGGAGAAGAAGTATCATTTCCTATCTTAACACTTTCGATCGTTGTGGTTACCAACCAGAAACGCGAAATCGAAAGCCATATACAGGTTGGCGAGATAGCAGCAGATTTAAAAAATTATGCCAAATCTCTTCCCGGTAGTATTTATATAGTAGACAGGCGCGGAACTTAGTATGCTAACCACAATGAAAGCATTATAATTCTCACAAGAAAGATTTAGATAAAAGCATAAAGGTTTGAAAGATGCTAAGATCAAAGACAGTGATTAAGCTGTTTGTATTCCCTTTTATCTGGATCATGATAACTAATTGCGCCCAGATGCGGAGTCCTTTAATAGAAAATGATAGCGTTTTTTATCCCCTTTTATATACTCAATATTTTCCAAAAGAAATAGCCAGAGTGGAGAAAATATTAAAATACCATCCCGACCCATCCATGCGGGTGATGGCACATCTACAGCTTGTCTTGCTTTATACCAATTATAAAAACCCAAATCCCGATTATCTTCGGGCGCTTGAAGAACTTAAAACATATATGGCTCTGGACCCGGATGGAGGCAAAACTGAGGAAGTGCAGAATATGCTGGCACTCTTATGTGAAATGGAGAAAACCGTAAAGGAAAACGAGGAGATGAAAAGGAGCATTAGACTTCTAACTGAACAAAATCAACAGATAAAAAAGACAATCCAAGAACTGAAAGACCTGGATTTACAGATCGAAGAGAAGCGGAGGAAAATTAAATAGCACGAGTAATTGGAGCAGCGGTTAGCGAACTGTCTCTACTTCTTTTTTAAATTGAGAAATTATATTTAATTTGCGTCAAGTAGAACAAGTAGAATTAGTACCTTTTCCTTATATTTTCGAGAATTAGTTGCCATCTAAACCACCAGCAAGCCTGTCCTGAGTCTATCGAAGGAACTGGTGGACTACCCTTATTCTAAATAAGTTATGTTGTAGCACATCAAATAGCACTAGTACCTCTCCTTGATATTTTCGAGAATTAGAAGCGAGAGCGACTCATCACCAAACGTTCCAACCCTAATAGCTATTTCAGTCAACTTATCGGTTTTCCTTTTAAGATTAATCTGTATCTTTCTATTATCAGATGTATAGGCGATCAGCTTAGCAGAAAAGGCGTCTTTTTCAGTAGTCCCAGTAATAAACTCCATATCTTTAATCGCTGTTTGAGTTGCCATCCATGCAGTATCTAGGGAAACTCCTTCAGTTGATTGCAGTTCCCCCTTGATGTAGAGGATCGTACCAGCACCGGCAGCGGCAGCTCCTCCTCCTAGAAGCACCGCAGCACACCCGCTGTTCAACAACGAGATAATTCCCAGCATCGTTATTAGCAACCAATTTTTGTGTCTCATAACTTTGGCTCCTTTCGTATCTATATATAAGCTGATTTAGACGATAGAGCTAATTTTTTAGGAGTTATTAATATGTGTAAAGGTTCTTAAAAGAAATTTCAAATACCCGCGCGAAAAATAGATTAAGGGATTTTTCTGATATTTCGCCTTTAATATGACTTTTCAGGCTCATTAGTGCCCCTGATAGCTATACAAATTCCCATTTACTTCCTCCTCTGTTTAACGCGATTCACATTTTATAAACTTTTAGATTACAATAAAGTTTCAATCGAAAATTTTCTGTCAGGGGACTGTGCCTATTTAAATCGGAAACTATACGTCGCTATGGATGTTCAAACGCCTCGGTAGAAAAGAAATATTCAGAAATTGTTGGTAATATATTACGCTAAAGGAGGATACAGAATTTGTTCAAAAAACCCTGGGGAGGAAGATTCAAAAAGAAAATCCATAAAGCAGCCGAAAGATTTTCGGCTTCCATTGATCTCGATAAAAGACTCTATCTTGAAGATATAGAAGGAAGTGTTGCTCATGCCATAATGCTTGGTCAGACAGGAATCATAACTGAAAAAGAGTCCGAAAAGATAGTAAAGGGTCTCAAGAGAATTCAAAAGGAAATCGAAGCTGGGAATTTTCCTTTTGAAGAGGAGTTTGAAGATATACATCTCAATATTGAAAAACGCCTTATAGAAAAAATAGGGGATGTCGGAGGCAAGCTTCATACGGCAAGAAGCAGAAACGACCAGATTGCGCTCGATGAGCGATTGTACCTCAGGAGAGGAATCGGCGAAATTATTAATTTAATAAAAGGACTCGCAGAAGAATTTATAAATTTCGCGGAAAAAAATATAGATGTAGTTATGCCGCTCTACACCCATCTTCAAAGAGCACAACCCGTGCTCCTCTCTCATTACCTGCTCGCATATTATGAGATGTTCAAACGTGATAGAGACCGTTATCTTGATTGTCTTAAGAGGATAAACGATATGCCCCTCGGTGCAGGAGCCGGGGCGGGGACTCCTTTCCCAATAGATAGAGATTACGTAGCAGAGATGCTCAACTTTCCTCAAGTCACAAAGAATAGCATTGATACCGTAAGCGACCGGGATTTCATCGCTGAGTTTATCTCGACTTCGGCAATTCTTGCCATGCACGTGAGCAGGCTATCTGAAGAGCTTGTCCTATGGTCTAGCAAAGAGTTTGACTTTGTTGACCTAGGAGATGAATTCACCACAGGCTCAAGCATAATGCCTCAGAAAAGAAACCCTGACATTGCGGAGCTTCTCCGCGGCAAAACAGGAAGGGTTTATGGAAACCTCGTCTCAATACTTACCCTCATGAAAGGGCTTCCGCTTTCATACAATAGAGACATGCAGGAAGACAAAGAACCCATGTTTAGCACGTTAGATACAGTGACATCATCTCTAGAGGTTCTTACCCAGATGATAAGGAATACAAAGTTCAAGCCTGAGAACATGAAAAAAGCGCTCACTAACAGTTTTATCACGGCAACCGACCTGGCAGACTATCTTGCCGGGAAGGGAATGCCCTTCAGACAAGCCCATGAGGTCACAGGAAAATTAGTAGCGTATGCTGAGAAGAAGGGAAAAGAACTGCTTAAACTAAATATCTCTGAGATGCAGATGTTCTCTAGTCTGTTTGAAGAGGGCGTGTTTGAATTTATTACCATTGAAGGTTCAATCTCCAGCAGAAAATCTTATGGCGGAACGGCGAGAGAGAATGTCTTAAAAATGACAGATGAGGCTAAAAAAGAAGTTGCAAAGTGGTAGATTCTTCTGAATCTACGTTAAGACATGTGATCAGAAAATTATAGTGATAACTGAATGTCAAGTTAGCTAAGGATAGACGGGACTTTCTAGTCCCGTACCAACAAGCTTAAAAGAACACAATTAGGGCGAACGGCTGTTCGCCCTAATTGTGTATCAGAATATGTTTGAGTTTACGGTGCTAACCATAAAGCTCTTCTAATACTTAGAGGGGTCCCCATCTACCCCGCGGTGGAAGAGATTTCTTTATAAAACTCCTCGTTATAAGACCGCGCCCCCCTTCCGTCTTCAGACATTGGTTTTAACATTGAGAACAGCAAAGTAAAAGCCCAGATACAAGCAGGTCTAATTTAAATCCAGAGATGCTATTAATTGCGTCTCTACCTTTAAAATGAAGATAATAGCAATTTATCCCTTTAAGTGGCATTGTATTGATTTCACTCGTCTATGTGCTAAATTACCATGTAATTGAATTGGCCCCTTCGTCTAGAGGCCTAGGACATTGCCCTCTCAAGGCAGAAACACGGGTTCGAATCCCGTAGGGGCCGCCAATGGATATTTATGAAAAAAGATATACGTTATATGCCGAGTTATAGTGTTCCTGAGGCTGCCTTTTATTTAAGGCTTCCCGTATCAACCCTCAGGGCTTGGCTGGGTAGACAAACAGGATTTGAACCCCTTATTTTTCCCCCAAACGACAAACCTCTTGCATTATCCTACATAAACTTAATCGAGGCTTATGTTTTAGCCGCTATTAGAAGAATATATACAATATCTATGACTAAGGTGAGAAAAGCTATAGATTATGTCGGCAGAGAATTTCAAACTGATCATCCGCTTGCCGATAAGGAGTTTGAGACTGATGGGCTTCATCTTTTTGTCAGAGAATATGGCAAGTTAATAAATATTACTAAAGAAGGCCAATTAGAATTCGAGGAAGTGGTTAAAAAATATTTAAAACGTATTGAGCGCGATCCAAGAGGATTGCCAGTTAAATTATATCCTTTCGCAAGAACTGGAGAACCCGACGAACCTAAGTTGATCTTTATTGACCCGAATATTTCCTTCGGCAGACCTGTTATAGCTAATAAAAGCATACCGGTTGAAGTTATCGCCGAGCGATACAAGGCTGGCGAGTCAATTGATGATCTAATGCTGGATTATGAGTGCGAGCAAGAAGAAATTGAAGAGGCCATCAGATTCGAGCTATACAGAAAGGAAGCAGCATGATCTACTAACATTCTTTCTAGACCGGGCTCTAGGAAAAAGATTCATAGTTCAAGCCCTTTCCGAACATAATCCCGAAATAACAGTTAAGGTATTGGATGATTACTTTGAATCTAATGTAGCTGATGAAGAATGGCTTCGATTTGTAGGTCAAAAAAGGTTGGGTTGCAATTACCAAAGACAAAAGAATACGTTATCGTACCCCTGCTTTAGAGGTTATTTCATTTGGATGCTATACATTACGGAGTTAGATTGCTTCGTCGCTGCGCTCCTCGCAATGACGCATCAGGATGTCATTGCGAGCGACTGATAAGGAGCGAAGCAATCTCATGCTTTTTCACTCTACTATAGTGCATCCAAGTACAAACTGCTATAGAGGTTATAAAAGAAGAAAAAGTTAAACTGTTCATGTTTACTAAAGGTAATTTAACCGGTCAGCAAATGGCAGAAATCTTAATAAAAACCATACCCAAGGTCAAAACATTTTTAGCCAAGTATGAACCGCCTTTCATTGTGACAATGACAAAATCCGGGAAATTATCAAAAGTAAAATAAAGAGAACACACCAGCTTAGTAGTCAGTCAACTTGATTTTGATTATTTGGGATTTACCTAGGCTGCCGTTCATGGTTCGACAGGCTCACCACGAACGGCTTAGCTTAAATACCGTTCGCCAGCCTGTCGAAGGGCGACGATGATCAAAATTAAATTAGTGGGTGCAATAGCGCTTCAGTAATAGAAGATAATGTACTATAATGTGAGTTTGAAAATGGACAAGAAAACTAGGGGAGGCAACTCCTAATGGCTAGGGAAAGGAAATCCAATAAAAAACCTATCGAGCAATACGACCATAAAGATAAGAAGCGGGTGAACAATCCTCCGGTTGGGCTTGTTACACCTGACACAGATAAAGAAACTGGAAAGAAAACATACGCTTATGATCCACATATTGACCCTTCTCTTCAATGGGCGGGGAAAGCAGAGCATACCTCTTTTGAAGTTCCTACCGTTTCACTTCATGTTCACGAACGAATTGACCCACGCACGATTATTGAAGCCGTGCGAAAACGCAATAATGTAGGGGTGAACGGCCGTTCGCCCCTACAACTTTCACTTTTTGCCAAGCCGGAGGAAAACCCTCCACTTCGAGAGGCAATAGAATTCTACAAGCACAAACACAACTGGAGTAATCGTCTCATTGCCGGTGATTCACTTCTTGTTATGAACTCACTAATTGAAAAAGAAGGTTTAGCTGGACAGGTGCAGATGATTTACATTGACCCGCCCTACGGTATCAAATACGGCTCCAACTTTCAGCCATTCGTGAACAAGCGGGATGTGAAGGACGGCAATGACGAGGACTTAACTGCTGAACCGGAAATGATTAAAGCCTTCCGTGACACATGGGAACTAGGGATTCATTCTTATCTAACCTACCTCCGGGACAGGCTTTTACTAGCAAGAGAACTCCTTACAGAAAGCGGGAGCATCTTCGTCCAGATTTCAGATGAAAATGTGCATCTGGTGCTGTGTTTGATGGATGAATTGTTTGGTGTGGGGAATTTTGTGAGCTTAATAACTTTTAGGAAGACTACTGGAGTCCAAAGTAATTATCTAGCATCGGTTTCTGATTATCTAATATGGTACTCAAAAGATAAAGCAAAAGGGAAATTCAGAAGTTTATTTCGAGAGAAGACAATAGATGAAAACTACAATTATTTACTACTTCCTAATGGGGAAACAAGAAAATTATCGAAAGAAGAGTTTGAAGGTCGAAGGGAGATTCCTGCTGGAGCTAAGATTTTTCGTTATGATCATCTTCTATCTTCTGGTTCAAGTATACAAAATCAAGATTTCTTTTTTGAAGGAAAGAAGTTTACTCCGCCAGCGGGAAATCATTGGAAAACTTCCGTAGAAGGATTACAAGCATTAGCAAAAGCTGGAAGAATTGTAATTAGAGGCAGTACACTAAACTATATTCGTTTCCTTTCGGATTTCGCCGCTTATCCTTATACTAACTTTTGGGATGATACAACAACTGGTGGAGATGCAGAAAAAATATATGTTGTAC
>JACPIY010000090.1 GCA_016187835.1 Deltaproteobacteria bacterium
GAAGGGATAAGGAAGGTAGCTCAGGAATGTGGAAGGCTCCATAGAGAAAGCACAGAAAAATTTGGAGAAGATGAAGTTGAGATTATCCAGATTGAGCCCAGAGCTTATTTCTACCTGATGCCAAAGGTCTTAAAGGACGTGCTGAAATTCAAGCCTTCTATAACTTCTGCCATCCGCACAATGTTCCTCTGGTACCCCGTTCCCACTGTGATTGTAAACGGGAAACCGGTGGGTTTGGGAAGAGTTCCGACGATTGATGAGGTAGTGAGGGAGTTGGGACAGCCAACAGCAAATTGATTCAACTTTTCAAATGAAATATATACAATACAAAAATTTTAGAAGCCTAGTAGAGGCGGATTTTTGTTGACAATTGAGTTGTTATTATGATATAAGTGAAAAAGATATGCCATGCCTGGAAAATACCTTAATCCAACAATTATCGAAGCTGTTCAAATTGAAAAAGTTCTAAATCAGCTACAGCAAGATGGTATTACAATTCCAAGACCTTCTGAAGTACGTGATTACCTGATTCGCTATTCTGATATGACCGATCTCGTTCTATCTGTCTGCGGCCTAACACGCCAACAATTTGACTCACAGGTCCAGTTGTCCTTAGAAGTTTATCATGACCCTGAAATAGAAGATGAATATTTGACTCTTTACGTTCGACAGCGAAATTATGATGATGATATTCTGAGCACAATTGAAGACATATATGCACAATATGAAGGAAAGCTTACTGGAAAATCTGGTTGGTTTCTTATGACAACTGATTTCCGTTCTCCATAATTCCTATGTCAAAAAAAGATAAAGGAATACATTC
The DNA here is from genome assembly GCA_016187835.1 of Deltaproteobacteria bacterium. Taxonomy (GTDB): domain Bacteria; phylum Desulfobacterota_D; class UBA1144; order Nemesobacterales; family CSP1-2; genus JACPIY01. The sequence goes on from JACPIY010000090.1 coordinate 824, forward strand.
CCAAGAAGAGTTACTGAAGATTCAAGAGGAGTCGCAAAAGCAGGCATTGCCTGAACAAAAGCGGGTTTTTTCAGTTTCAGAGAAAATCCGCCGCCGTGTCCATAATTTACCTGACCCAACCCGACCGCCTCTGGGATATGACGAACATAAGGCATTTGATAGAGTATTTCCATATATCCGTCTTCCAAGACTTCATCCGCCAAACCATGGCGATACAGTAATCTTTAATGCCCAGAATCTTCATGCAAATCAACTTATCCTAGGTGATAATTTAGAGGTTTTACGCACTATTCCTACGGATTCCATTGACCTTATCTATATTGACCCACCGTTTTTCTCCGGTAGAAACTACAATGTTATTTGGAGAGATACCAACGAGGTGAGGTCGTTTTATGATATTTGGGAAGGCGGGATTGATTCCTATCTTATATGGCTAAATGCACGTCTCTGGGAGATGCGCCGTGTCTTAAAAAAGACCGGCTGTATCTATGTTCACTGCGATTGGCACGCCAGTCATTACATTAAAACAGAGATGGATAAGATTTTTGGGTATGAGAATTTTAGGAATGAGATAATCTGGTGTTATACAGCTCCTTCACATCCAAGCGGAAATTTTCCAAGAAAGCATGATGTAATACTATACTACACTAAGTCAGAGCAGGTTAAACCAAATCTAAACTCCGTTAGAATCCCATATTCACCAGAAAGCCTAAGCAGAGCGAATCGGAATGTCATTAAAAAGGGAGGCACTATATTCACGAAGTGCAATTGCATGAAGACGGTAAAGTTCCAGAAGATTGGTGGGCGGATATTAATCCCGCTTCTAGGTATCCTGGTGAGCACATTGGTTATCCTACACAAAAGCCAATTAAACTTTTAGAGCGCATCATCAAAGCTTCTTCTAATGAAGGAGATGTTATCGCCGATTTCTTCTGCGGTGGTGGGACAACTTTAGCAGTAGCAATGAAACTAAAGCGTAGGTTTATCGGTTGTGATTCCTCTCGTGTGGCGATTTCCGTGACTTTGGATAGGTTGGTGAAAATTGGTGAGGAGATGAGTTGAGTAAAAAGCAATATTTCCACAAAAGACGAGGCGTTTCAGTTTAAACTCCAGACGAAAGGTATTACAGAAAAAGTGCCAAACATTGAGGTTTCTTATCTTGGCGTATATCCAATTGATAAATTTACTAATCTTGATCAGAATTCATTTATTGATTTTGTTCTTACCTGCTATGGAGCAAGTCATAATACTGCTGAGGGTGTAACTTCGGGCTATCGTCCACCAGGACATCAGGAACCAATTTTAGTTGGCCCTGCAAATCCCAATGATTCGATTGATGCTCAGACAGTCAAGACATTTTTTGATGAGATATAATCCCGTCTTGAACCCAACAAGCTTGTTCGTGCCAAAATTATTGGTTGGAGGTTCAATCGTCAGGTAGTGGAATATATTAAGGTTTTGCGAAGATATATTGAGGATAATAACTTGCCAATTGAGATAGATTTAGTTCCCCTTGATTCAAGAGAATTCAGGCAGAGGATTTTACATCGCTATCCTGATGTTGAGGAATCAAATGATGAGCGACGATTACGCATTATTTGGGCAATGATTGACCAAGTGCGGGATGTGTTTTTAAGGTCGGAATTGATAGAGGGAATATTCGCAAAAAGGTAATTTATACAAATTCTATTAAACAATAGTGCATTAATAAAATGTAGGGCTCGTTCCCCGAACGAGCCGAAAGGACTGATGAGGGCATCAGCTCCTACAGTCTTCCTTTATGGGGCAAATAAAGAGAATGCACAATTTGTTTCTAAGATTGGTATTATGATCAGTAAAAAGGGAACATTGACTAACCTTAAAAAGAGTCCTTATGGACAGGAAGACTATGATTCTACACTTGAGCGAGTATATATGGTCGAGTTGGAAAGGGACCGAGGAGTAAAAATTTGGACAAAAAAGCATGGGATTAAAATACCTTATAAATTCTTAGGGCTTACAAGGCATTACCTGCCTGATTTCTTAGTTGAGTATAGAGACGGAAGCAAGGAAATTCATGAGACAAAGGGATTGCCTCTTCTCCTTTGGCTTTCGACAAAGCTTAAAGGTGAAACTGCGGAGAAATTCTGTAAACTGCAGGGGTGGAAGTATAAGCTAATAACAAAGGGAAGCCAGGCTTTTTATGGAAAGATTTGAATCAAGAATAAAATTTGGAGTTTTAAATCTTGTCTTAGACTCCGCCTTCTTAAGAGTGTCTGGTGCCTGCGGTGATAGTAAACGGAAAGCCGGTAGGGCTAGGTAGAGTTCCGACAGTCGATGAGGTAGTGAGGGAGTTGGATTAGTTCAAGCTGTGCAGGTATTTTCTATAACTTGGCTATTTCAAAAATAAGTTCAATTGAGAGTGATACTCAGGTACAGGTATTTCATTATATGTCCGACCATTTAATTTGCGCCCGGTAAGATCTTTTCTCACCCCACCCCATTGCTTAAAGAAGAACGCTACACCTGCTTCACGAGATTGCTGAAGAATTGACTCAACCCATTCTTTTTTCATCGGTCTAGCTTTCGGACCGGACTCACCACCTACTATCACCCAATGAATACCTTTGAGGGGTAGTGTATTAAGTGGTCCTATTAATGGTTCACATGAGAGAAAACGAACGTGAGCCGGCACCTGTTGCAAATCATACACTCGATTAAGCACAGTTACATTCTCTATGCTTACTCCCATCCAAACATTAGGGGGCCAAGGTAATTCTTTTGATACTTGTCGTAGCCTTTCACTCCGTTTTGTTAGTATTTGAAAGACATGATTTGGGGAGCGCTCCATTGTATCAAATACACGTTTTATAAATTCTAAAGGTATTTTCTCATGAAACAGGTCACTCATAGAATTAACAAAAACAATTCGGGGTTGTTGCCATCTAAGTGGTAATTCAACGAGATCCTCATGCAAGGTTACATTGAAACCATTTAAGTATCGCTTGTTTCCCATCTCCCTTAGACGCATTGCCATTCTTTCAGCGTAACAATACTTGCAACCCTGGCTAACCTTGCTACATCCAGTTACTGGATTCCAAGTCACTTGCGTCCATTCAATTTTGCTATTAGCAGCCATGGCTTTTACTCATTTCTATGGAAAAATGATTATATCGCCTTCCTTAATTCCAGTTTTCTTGGACTCGATACGTTTTACTGTTATTTTATCATCAACTTCCATTTGCTTAATTCCCTGGCGGTAATGCTTTTCAATGAAGGGTAATTGATAGGTTTCCTCTTGTAGTTGTAAAAATGTGATTTTGCGACCACTTCCAATATAGGTTTTTTGGAGATATTCAACCAACTCTTCTACTCTAGGTGTTCTACTAATCAATACACCTTGAGGGGAAGCAGAGTAATCAAAAGTGCCTTCTTCATCCCCTAAACTCCACATTACCTGCTTCATTAAGAGAACCGCCTTTGAATGATTAGAAAAGTGAATTAAGTAATACTTTGTACGACTATGCCCGCTTTTAACTTTATCTTCAGGACTAAATCTTACTCTAAACTCCTTATGAAACTGCGCCTTAATCAGCGAGCAGAAATATTCTAAGAATGATTTCTCTCGATTCTGACGAGTTAGCATAAACGGTTGTTTCTTCCACCTATCATCTCCGAATAATTTATCAATTGCTTCTGTTTCTTTAGGATTGTCCAAGTGCATGTTTAAACTAAACCACATAAGATTTATGAGAACCTCACTTCTATGTCGTGACAATATATGGTTTATAATAGGTATCGAAATCGGGTGCCCATATGGGTCTACAAAAAAGAATGTAGGCAATCCGACCTTTGAAAAGCGTTTAAAAAATTAACTCAAATCCCCACCCAGCTTCATGACCTGTTCTCCAGCGTGGTAAGAGCTTCTTACAAGGGGGCCGGCTTCGATGTGGGGGATTCCAATTATCTTCTCGCCATATTTTTTCAGAGATTCAAACTCAAGAGGATGATAGTATCTTGTGATAGGAAGGTGATCCTTGCTGGGTTGAAGATATTGTCCGATTGTTAAAATATCGCATCCCACGTTCTTCAAATCCCAGAGCGTATCAATGATTTCATCTACCTCCTCTCCTAGTCCTACCATAATCCCCGATTTCGTGAGGAGTTCTTCATGTCCGAGCTTTTTGCTTTCTTCTAAAACCCGGAGCGACCATTCGTATTTTGCTTGAGGGCGGACTGACCTTTTGAGGCCGGATGGAGTCGCCTGAGGAAAACGGTATAGCCTTGGAACAGTTTCGATATTGTGATTCAGAACATCTGGCTTTGCGTTCAAAACCTCCTTTAGAGCTTCTATATCCCCTTTGAAATCCGGGATCAGGACTTCGATCTTAACATTAGGATTTCCTTCTCTTACCTTTCGTATGGTTTCTGCAAAAACGCAGGCGCTTTCATAGTTCTTATCATCTCTATTTACCGATGTGATTACGATGTGGTTAATGTATGCGTTGTTTTCAACGAGTTTGCTGACCGCTTCAGCAACTCTTTCAGGCTCTTCCCAGTCGAGTTCGTTGCCCTTGCCGGTTTTTATGTGACAGAACCCGCAGCTTCTCGTGCATGTGTCGCCGAGAATCATAAACGTGAGCGTTCCCGCGCCCCAACACTCACCGATATTGGGGCATCTGGCTTCTTCACAGACGGTGTGAAGATCGAGGCTTCTCATAAGAGTTCTTAAACGGTTGTAATTAGAACCGGCAGGAACCTTGGCTTTAATCCAGTTGGGTTTTTGTAGTGTCTGCATGTTTGTAACTTTAATCCAAAAAGACGTTAAAGACAGCGCTATTTCAGAAGATTTTTTCCTGCTTTGCCTCTTGCTTTGCCTCTTCTTCCGTCTTCTCCGTGTTTATGGGATTAAAAGAGGGAATTAGGGTTTCTCTTCTTTGCTGTTTCTCGAGCTCTTTTATTCTCTTATCCTTTTCCCTAAGCCTCGATCTCGCGGCTACAGAGGAAAACGCTCCCCATATAATGGCAAAAAATACGCCAATGAGAAACGCAGCTACTACAATCACAAGATTGGAAGTTATATAGGGGCCTATTTGATAAACCATGAGGTCAAGCTTAAGCTCAAATTTTTGTGTAAAAACCGCTTGATTTTGAATAATAAGAACAAGGGCTATGACAAACAAAATGGCGAGTATTAGTATTTTTATGGATCTCATCCCTCACCTCTCTTAATGAATTTTAATTGCTTGGCAAGCTTAAGATAAGTTTCGTCAAGGTATTCAGGCATGACTTTTACGTCACCGAGTACCGGCATAAAATTCGTATCCCCATTCCATCTGGGGACGACGTGGAAGTGGAGATGATCGTCAATTCCGGCTCCGGCGACTCTGCCAAGGTTCATTCCGATATTAAACCCATCGGGTCTCATAACCTTTAAGATTTCTACGCACTTGATTGTGAGATTCATAAGCTCCAGTCTCTCCGTGTCATTGAGCTCTGAAAGCTCATTTGTGTGCCTGTATGGTAGAGCCATAACATGACCGTTAGAATAAGGGTAGCGGTTTAGTATGATAAAACCGCTCTCACCTCGATAGAGTATAAGGTTTTCTCTATCCTTTCTTTCTTTGAGTTTTTCGCAAAAGATACAACCTTCTTCTTTTTCCTTGGTTATGTATTCAATTCTCCAAGGAGCCCAGATTATTTTCATACTAACGTATTATATCAACAAGATAGAAAAGTCCAAAACGCTCTTTTATAGGAAAACTTGAAAGACCAAGAGATTTAAAATTTGAAAAAAGAAGATCGAAAAAACGCGTCTTACTTTTTGGGAAATAAACGACGTCAGGTTCTTTTCCTATTCCACTCATGTTTCCGGCAAGTCGAATCGCATCGCTAATCGTGCCTAATTCGTCGATAAGCTTTAAGTTCTTTGCCTGTTCGCCCGTAAATACTCTCCCGTCAGCAATTTGGTCTACTTCTTTCGGGTCAATTCCCCTTCCTTCGGAGACAGCAAGCTTAAATTGAGAATGAACGTTATCAATTAGCTCCTGAAAGTATTTCCTTTCGGGCTCGGTCATTCCTCTAAACGGTGATCCTACGTCCTTAAATTGTCCACTTTTTATAACTTCGACGTTAAGTTTAGCCCAGTTAAGGAGCTGTTCATAGTTTACAAAATGAGCGATAACACCTATGCTGCCTGTGATTGTCCCGGGATTTGCGAGGATTTTCTCTGCTGCACATGCGATATAGTAACCGCCAGAAGCGCCGACCGCTCCCATGCTGGCAACTACAGGCATTTTTTCCCTCAGTAGCTTGACTTCGCTGTATATCTCCTGAGATGGACCAACTGCCCCGCCAGGGGAATCTATTCTCAAAACGAGGGCTTTAATAGACTTATCTTTTCTGATTGTAGAAAGGCTTTCAAGGTATATTTGAGAATCAAGGATAATATCGCCAATCCTAAGTACCGCAACTCTTTCACCGCTAACTCTAAAACCATCATCACCAGAGATTACAAATCCAAGTCCTAGTCCGGCTAGAAAAGTAAAAAATAAGAGTACTAATATAAATATCGTAAGGAGAAACCCTCTCAAGTTTAAATTACCTCATTCTTGTTTGCTTAGTGATTTTAGTTTTTCTCCCAGTAAGTCCCCGAGTTTTACTGAAGCTTCCCCCTGAGAGGTCAAAAAGCTTGATACCTTCTCTTTCTCAAGCCATTCCTCGTATCGCTTTTTGCTCAGATTAACTTGACGTTTTTTCCTTTCAAATCCGATTACTTGAGCAGTGATTTCATCGTTGAGTTTTACAATCTTAAATATATCTTTTGCTCCTTCCTGACCCAAATCCGATCCTCTTATAAAGCCCTCAACTCCGTTCTCAAGTTCAACGACAACCCCTCTTTCCTTGATATGAATAACTTTTCCTGTAAGAACGGTTTCTCCGGGTTTATATTTCTCCAAAGCTTCTTCCCAGGGGTCGCTTATAAGCTGCTTGATTCCCAGTCCAATTCTTCTGTTCTTTTCATCTACGTTTAAGACCACCACCTCAATCTCATCATCTACTTTAAATGATTCATTAAGGTTTGTATTTGACTTCCATGAAATGTCATTAAGACGAACTAACCCGACTAAATCCTCTTCGACTTCTACAAAGACACTTTTATCGGTCACGTTCTTAACCTTACCTTTTATTCTTGTTCCAGGTGGGTTCATCTCTTTAAATATCTCCCATGGGCTTCGTTCAATCCGTCTTAGACTAAGTGAGATTCTTTTTTTGTCATTATCAACATCAAGCACCACCGTCTCTACATGACTGCCTACATTCACCACTTCCTTTGGATGTCTAAACCTCTTTGTCCATGTTATCTCACTAACATGGACTAATCCTTCAACACCAGGTTCAAGCTCAACAAACGCGCCAAAATCCATAATTGAGACTACTTTTCCCATTACTTTGGTTCCGGATTTATATTTGTTCTCGACGAAAGTCCATGGGTCAGGTTTTGCCTGTTTGAGGCTTAGCAGGATTTTTTTATTTTCGTCAATTTTTAGGACTACTACTGTTATTTCATCACCTACGTAAACAACATCGCTTGAATATTTTACTCTTCCCCACGAAAGCTCGCTTATAGGAACAAACCCTTCTACTCCTTCCAAATCTACAAACACGCCTTGGTCAATGATTTTTACGACTCTGCCTGAGATAGTTTTTCCTTCGCTAAGCGTGGAAAGAGTCCTTTTTCTTTGGAGTTCTCTCTGCTCTTCTAAATAGACTCTTCTTGATAGGACTATTCCGCCGTTTGATAATTTTGCAATTCTTGCTTCTAGAACTTTGCCTATGAATTTATCCAGGTTGCTCTGGGGTCTAAGGTCAACTTGAGAAGCGGGAAGGAATGCCCGTATTTCGGATGTTTCACCTATATCGGCAATAAGACCGCCCTTTACCTTTTCTATAATTCTTGCGGTTACGAGATTACCGCTTTCATGGATTTGCTGAAGCCTTTCGGATTCCCTGATGAGATCGGCTCTTTTTTTGGAGAGCTTGGGAAGCCCTTCTTCATCAACCCATTTCTCTAAAATTACATCAACTTCATCCCCTGTATTTACCCCAGCCTCTCCGCTTTTTCCGCAAAACTCATCTATTGGGACGATTCCCTCGGACTTATAACCGAAATCAATAAAAACATATTCGTCGTCAACGCGCACTACTCTGCCTTTAAAAATCTCTCCTTTATCTGGAACATTCAAATTTTCTTCAAGAAGTTCTGCGAAGTTTTTTCCATCTTCTTCCATAGTTCAATACCTTTTCGGTCAGTTTCGCCGCTTTTATCTCATTCTGTATTATATTTCTTGAATACCTTGCAACATTTCTTCGATAATCCAAGATGGGGTTGAAGCTCCTGCCGTAACCCCGATTGTTTTCTCATTTAAATTAAGTCCTAAAGAACGAATCTCACTGACTGTTTCTATTTGATACGTATTGGGGTTTACTTCATGGCAGAGCTTTGCGATTTTTGTTGTATTTGAGCTGTTTTTTCCGCCTATTACGACCATTACGTCAACCGATTTTGCAAGTTCTATTGCTTCACGCTGCTTATTGAAGATATCGTCACAGATGGTATTAAAAATCTTTATCTCTTCGGTGCTTCTTGCGAGGAATTCATCTACTACTTCGCGGAATTGCTCAAATGCAATAGTGGTTTGAGCAACGATCCCTACCTTTTTCTTAGTAAATACCTCTTCTCCTATTTCAGATTTATTTTCGATTATTATCATCTTCTCCGGGTCTCCATAGCTTCTCGCCCCTATAATCTCAGGATGCTTTTTGTCGCCGACTATAACTGTAAAGGACCCTTCTTCAGCAAGTTTTTTTACAGCGTATTGAAGCTTCTTCACGATGGGACATGTGAGGTCAACGACATTGAGTCCTCGATCTTTTGCCGTACCGACCGTCCCTACGGGTACGCCGTGAGCACGTATAATAACCGTACCACTGGAAGTATCTTCAAGCTTTTCGGCAACCTTTACACCCCTTTCTTCTAAGCGTTTGACGACTTGGGGGTTGTGAATTATGGGACCTAATGAGTGGACTTCTTCTTTTGAACCTTCCATGACCTCGAAAGACTTTCTGAGCGCCCTTTCAACACCAAAGCAAACCCCGGCAGTCTCTGCTAATATGATCTTCTTAGCCATAGTGCTTTTTAAACACCTCCAATGATTTTTAGTATCTTTTCTATGACTTCTTCTATTGTAAGGTTAATTGTATCTATTATGACCGCATTCGGGGCAGGATGCAAGGGTGACTCCGCCCTCTCTCTATCTTGTTTATCTCTATTTTCGACTTCCTTTTTTACTCTATCTAAGCTCTCTTTAATTCCGCTTTCCTCCAATTGACGCCATCTTCTTCTTGCCCGCTCATTAAGCGCAGCGTCAAGATAGAACTTAAAATCGGCATCGGGAAACACATAAGTTCCCATGTCTCTTCCTTCGGCTACGATATTGCCTTTTTGCCCCAATCTTCTTTGCATTCCCTTGAGCGTATTCCTTACTACTTTTTTTGTAGCTAGGTCTGAAGAAAGGCTAGATATTTCTGGAGTCCTAATCTTATCCGTTACATCCTCTTTATTGAGGATTATTTTTATATTATAATCCGAATCGCTTTCTAAGGAGATATGGGTCTCAAGAAGGAGTTCCGTAAGCTCTTTTTCATCGTCAACATTGATAAAACTCCTTTGCACTAAAAGCGCAAAGGCTCTATACATAGCTCCTGTATCTAAATATGTAAGACCAAGTCTTTTCGCAATGGCCCTTGCAACCGTTCCCTTTCCCACTCCTGACGGACCGTCAATCGTTATGATAATGCCTCTTTTCATTGTGATTATTTAGCCACAAAGGCACTAAGACACGAATTTTACAGTTAACAAATTCCAAATCACAAGCACCAATTTACAAACAATGATTAATGATTAATGACCAAATTCCAAATAACCGACTTTTAGAATTTAGAGATTGGAAATTGTTTGAAATTTGTGATTTGGTCATTGTATTTTGCTTTGTTATTTGTGCCTTAGTGTCTTGGTGGCTAACTATGTGCTTTCTACCGACCTCTGAGCCTTTTCATCACATCAAAAAATCCTGGGAAGGACACAGACACACATTCAGCATCCTCAATTTCTGTAATACCTTGAGCGCGAGTCCCGGCAACAGCAAGAGCCATTGCAATTCTATGGTCTCCCCAGCTTGAGCATTTCGCGCCTTTTAGTACTTCTTTTCCCTTGATTATCATCCCGTCGTCTAGTTCTTCGATCTCGGCGCCGAGTTTTCTTAGCTCTGTTGTCATGGCCTTAATTCTGTCGGTTTCTTTTACTCTTAGCTCCTTTGCGTCCTTTATTACTGTCTCTCCCTCTGCGAAGCATCCGGCTGCGGCAATTACCGGAAGCTCGTCAATTGCCCTGGGGATTATATCTCCTTTTATTTCAGCAGAATTCAAAGTGCTTGACCTGGCTAAAATATCCCCCACTGGCTCGCCGTTTAGTTCTCTTTCGTTCAGGATTTCTATATTTCCTCCCATTTGTTTAAGGATTTCTAAAATGCCTGTTCTGTGGGGGTTTAATCCCACGTTTTTGATTAAAACTTCAGAATTAGGGTTAATAAGGGCGGCAACTATAAAAAACGCAGCAGATGAAATGTCTGCCGGAACTTGAATCTCTCCGCCTTTAAACAATTTTTGGCTTTTAATCTTAACGCTCGTTCCGTTTTTTTCAAAGTCTGCTCCAAAGTAGGATAGCATCCTTTCCGTATGGTCTCTGGTGGGAGTGGGTTCTATAATCTCTGTCTCCCCATCAGCATAGAGACCGGCAAGAAGAAGGGCAGATTTTACCTGGGCGCTTGCTACGGGCAGTCGGTACTGTATAGCCGAGAGCTTATTGCCCTGAATAGCTAAAGGTAGTCTTTTCCCTCCATCCCTCCCCCATATTCTTGCTCCCATAAGGGTTAAGGGTTTTACAATCCTTTCCATCGGACGTGCTCTCAGGTATTTGTCGCCAGTTATCGAGGAAAAGAAATTTTGCGCGCTTAAGAGCCCGGAAACCAACCTTGCCGTGGTTCCGGAATTCCCGGCATCAATCGTATCTTCCGGCTCACTCAGTCCAAAAAGACCTTTTCCCTTTATCCGGACGCGATCTCCTTCAATTTCTATTGGCACGCCAAGCATCATCATTGCCTTTGCGCTGGAAAGAGTGTCATCACAGGAGAGAAATCCTCTAACGGTGGTCACTCCTTCAATGAGTGAACCTAGGATAACTGCTCTATGAGAAATGGACTTGTCCCCTGGAGGAGTGAATTCTCCTCTTAGTGGAATAGAATTCTCTTTAATTATTTCTACGGTCATTAGACCAAAAAGTTACCATTTATAAAGAAAGTGGACAAGAAGAGTGCTTGGTTTACACACAGTGTTGATGGGTGGCATGAATAAATGTTCCTTCAGGGGAAATACTTATTAATATCTTTTCTATGTAAAACTCTATAAAAAACTATTTCTTTATCCTGCTATTCGATCCAATTCTGGAATTTCCTATTCTCTCTCTGTAAAAATTTTCATAGCCTTTTAGCTTTTTAGTGTTCTTAATATCTGAAAATTCTTTTGCTTTTGGAATTTCTTCAAATACTAAATTCTCAACCTTCTTTCTAAAATTAGTAGGTAGTTTTTCTAAATCTTTTAAAAAGGCTTTTTTAAACCTTACTTTCACTTTTTAAATCCTGTTATTCTAATAGCTTCTTCCAGCTCTATCTCCTCGTTCTCCTCTACTTCTTCCATTGCCTTGCCTAACCCAATATCCAGCAAGATCTCTTCTAACCTTTTAAAAGTTTTATAATCCATGTATCACAGATTCTATTTTTCCTTTATCATCAGTTATCTAAGACTTTACGAGTCTTGCAGTTTTCATCTTTATGGTTCCTTTACTTTGACTTAACGAGGCAATTAATTCATTGCGAGATATTTCTAATCACAAAGGCCCCGTAGTAGTCGTATTTAGCAACTTTAAATTATAGTTCCAAAGCCTGGTAACTCGGTCTTGATTTTATTTTCTCTATCCACTCTATTGCATTTTTGAATTCAGCGGGTATTTGGATATTTAAAGAGTCGAATATCGCAACCCTAGGCGTAAAGGCTATGTCTGCAAGACTATATCCTCCGGACAGGTACTCGCGTCCTTCAAGCACCTCGTTTATGCGACGAAGGTGCCCTTTTAACTCGTCTTTGCTTCCTTGTATTAGCTCTTTATCGCGCTTATCTTCGGCTTTAAATGTCATTTGCAAATAGATATTGAACCAGGGAGTGTGAAAACGGGATTCGCAGAAATCAACTAAAACCCTCACTCCGGCCCTTTCTGCAGGGTCTGAAGGCATAAGCGGCGGGTCTGGATATTTCTCGTCCAGATATTCGTTAATCACGGATGACTCGTAAATCACTGCACCGTTATCAATAAGGACCGGCACTTTTCCGTAGGGGTTGAGTTTCAAAAATTCTTCTTTCTTCTGTTCCCTTTTTCTAAGGTCTACAAGGACCTTTTCATATTTAAGTCCCTTTTCGGCAATGGCGACTCTTACCTTTCGGCAGAATGGACACTGAGGATAATCGTAGAGTTTCATCATGAACATGTATTATACCTACTTTCCCAGTACGATTTGAAGGAAGGAGTGTGGGTGACAAGTCGCTTATGCTTTACAGATATCCCTAGAGGCCATTTCATAAGTACGAATGCGGGACAGGAATGTCCCGCCTATAATGATTTGAGGCTTTAATATCAACTATAGACGGGGTTTTCTAATCCCTCATACAGCTTACCGATTTTCCTGTTCTTGACTTCCCGTATTAGAAGAGGGTATTTTATCTCTAGTATTTACAGGCTCTTTAATAACTCTTAGATTCTTAAGCGCTGAATAAAGCTTAAAAGGGAAATCCGGTGAAAATCCGGTGCAGCCCCGCTGCTGTAAGTAGTTGTTAAGCCCTTTGCATGATGCCACTGGCGTTCATTAATGAATTCCGGGAAGGCGTAAGGGGAAAAAGAGGCTACAAGCCAGAAGACCTGCTTAAGAATCCAGATTTCACTTAACTTCGAGGGAAGAAGGTGATGGATTTCTTCTAATGAGAAAATCCTCGCTCTTTTTCCTTATAGGGTCGAGGATTTGATGAAAAAATTCATTCTAGCGTGCCTATCTTTTTTTATTTTAATATCTTTTAAGGTTTCTTATTCAGGGGAATTTCCCAGGAGAATCGTCTCTCTTTCCCCGAGCATAACGGAGATAATCTACGGACTGGGGGCATGGGAAAAGGTCGTTGGCGTAACTCTATACTCGGACTTTCCACCGGAAGCCAAAGACATTCCTAAAGTGGGAGGTTGGGTTGATCCAAATCTCGAAGCGATACTAGCACTAAAACCTGATTTGGTGATTATGATAGAGGATCAGTATAAAATCTTTGGGGATAAAATCAGGAAGTTAGGTTTGAAGACACTCTCTGTTGAGAGCAACAACTCGGTTAAAGATATACTCGACTCTATTCGGCAAATAGGAAAGGCCCTGGGAAAGGAAGAAGAAGCCAGGAATCTTTCAGAAAACGTTGAATCAAGTCTCGAAGAGATTAGAGCAAAGACTAGAAACGAACCTCCTAAACGGGTTCTTTTTGTAGTGGGGAGGAACCCGGGGACGCTTGAAGATATTTACGTTATAGGCAAGGCGAGTTTTATGAATGAAATGATAACACTGGCCGGCGGAGAAAATGTTGTCGAGAGTGAAAGTCTCGCCATAAGGATTTCAAAAGAGGCAATTCTTTCTTTCAAGCCGGAGGTCATTATTGAGATAAACCACGAAAAGATAGACAAAAAGGATGAAGTCATCAAAGACTGGAGTGGTCTTAAAGAAGCTTCTGCTGTAAGGAATGGAGAGGTTTATGTTGTCTCAAGCACGGTTCTCCTACATCCAAGCCAGAGAATCGCAGAAGGGACTAGAATTTTGGCTAAGATTTTACACCCTGAGATTTTTGAAAAATATGGGAAAGTGCAGCCACAAATAGGAGTGACAAATTCGAAATAGCAAATTACAAATTACAAACAAATTCAAATAATCATAAATGCCAAATTCAAAACAATACGATTTAGAGGAACGTACGTTAACGTACGTTAAGGTTTGCAAAAGAAGTTATTCAGTTTGTGAAAACTATTTCAAGAACATTGGCTAATATTGAAGTAGCTAAACAGGTTATTAGGTCTTCGGGATCTATAGGAGCAAACTATATTGAGACAAACGAAGCACTGAGTAGAAAGGATTTTGTAATGAGGATTAAGATCTGCCGTAAAGAAGCGAAAGAAAGTACTTATTGGCTAAAACTAATAGAGGTAAAAAATGAGGAGGACGAAAGGAAAAGAGAATTATTGATTGACGAATCAACTCAGCTTATGAAAATTTTTAGTTCAATATTGGAAAGATCAAAATGACTCGAAACGAAATTTTATACTTATTTCCAATTTAGGATTTATTGTTTCGGATTTGTCTGTTATTTGGTGCTTGTTATTTTGAGTTTGAGGTTAGTTCCTCAGTGTTAGTTGACTAAATAGAAGCTAGGAAAATATGGAGAGATTAATTGAAGGCGAAAATATCAGATTCTCATACGATGGAGCAGAGGTTCTAAAAGGGATTAATATATCCCTCAGCAAAGAAAGGGTGATAGGACTTCTTGGTGCAAACGGTGCGGGAAAGTCCACGCTGCTCAAGATTCTCTCTGGAATTCTAAATCCAAAAAGTGGAAGACTGGTTTATAACGGTAGAGAATTAACGAAACTGGATAAAAGAGAAATTGCGAAAAGAATCGCTTATGTTCCCCAAGATTCAACATTCGGGTTCCCCTTTAGCGTTGCAGAGGTTGTACTTATGGGAAGAGCGCCCTATGTCGGAAGATTTGGGTTTGAAAGAGAAAGAGACTGGGAAATTGCCGTTTCCGCCATGGAAACTGTGGGAATAAGTCACCTTAAAGACCGGCTTGTTACTGAGATTTCAGGAGGTGAAAAGCAGCTTGCCTCTCTAGCCCGTGCTCTGGCACAAGAGCCGGAGGTCATGGTTCTTGACGAACCCGCAACGTTTCTTGACCTAAAACACAAAACCCGGATTATGAAGCTACTAAGAAGTTTAAAAGGCGAGAAGGGGATTTCAGTTATCGCGGCAACCCATGATGTTTTTTCTGCGCTGTTTTATTTTGATGAAATCATTATGTTAAAGGATGGAAGAATATTTGCTGAGGGAAGTAGTGAAGAGGTGCTAAAAGAAGAAGTCCTTACAGCAGTCTATGGGATAGAGGTAACAATACGAAAAGAGAACGGGAAGATTTTTGTTCTTCCTATGGAATAAATGCTGTAGAGCCGCCCCGTCGGGGCGGCTCTACAAAAAATAAAATGAACGCTAAAAAGAAACTTTTAATCTCTCTCACACTCCTTTTTCTTCTATGGCTTCTGGTAGCGGGAATAAGCATATTTGCAGGTATCTATGATGTAAATCCAATTAAAGCGCTCATTTCGGGGGACGAACTATCAAAAACAGTAATTTTAAAGATCAGAATACCCAGAGTAATAATGGCGACACTTGCAGGTGGGGTGCTTGCAATCTCAGGTGCTGCGCTTCAGGGGCTTTTTAGAAATCCACTCGCCTCACCCTTTACATTAGGTGTCTCCGGCGGTGCATCCCTTGGCGCACTCATCGCCATTAGACTCGGACTGGCACAGGGGTTTTTGGGATTCTCATCTATCTCGGTTTTTGCCTTTCTTTTTTCTATCTTCACTATATTCTTTGTTTATTCTGTTTCTAAAGTGCGCGGTGTTGTAGCCACGGGAAGGCTTCTTCTGGCAGGAGTTGTGGCGAATTTTCTCTATTCTGCTTTAATACTATTTATCCAATTTTTCTCTGATTTTACTCAATCCCTTCAGACGATGAGATGGATCATGGGAAGCCTTGACGTTGTGGGACTCGATTCAGTCTGGAAAACCCTAATTTTTGCAATTCCGGGATGTGTAATACTTCTATCCATAACAAAGGATATGAATTTATTCGCCCTTGGAGACGACGTTGCTTCTTCTCTTGGAGTAAACGTGGGCAGAATGGAAAAGACAATCTACTTTGCCACTTCGCTTGCCGCAAGCGGGGTGATTTCTGTAACGGGTCCAATTGGATTTGTAGGACTTATAATTCCTCATATTCTTAGAATGATTATAGGGGTGGATAATCGGATTATCCTTCCCTGCTCTTTTCTACTTGGCGCCTCTTTTCTTACAGCGACAGATACCTTATCAAGAACAATTTTCTCCCCTATCGAAATTCCGGTCGGTATAGTTACTGCTTCTATAGGCGGAATATTTTTCCTATGGTTACTTATGAGAACAAAGAAGGAAGTTATTTTTTAACCGCCTAGGTTATTGTACCCTTTTCCTACTCCTTAGGCGGTACAGCGGACTTAAAAGGATCAATGGGTTCCTCAGGTTTCACAGAATCTTCAACTTTGGGAGATTTAGGGTCTTCCTTCTTTGCTGCTTCTCTAGCGGGTACGGGTTTTGGTTGATTTCCTTGCTTAAAATAGATAGCCAGAAAAACTATGATAAAAACGATTAACCCAATTACAAAATTTACCATATTTATTTCCTCCTTCATTGGATAAAGCTTTACGGATTTCGAGTTCACATATTATAGTAGTTTTATGAGATATTTAAAAGGTGCTGGTTATTACTTTTCTTTCCAAAGATTATCAAGCTTATTGAATGGTCATTTTTATGACGCGGCTCTTCTTTCGAATTTTCTCTCCTGCAAAGTACTAATCCCATGCTGAAGCTTTATTCTTTGAGTAGATTTCGACATCTTATGCTATAATCAGCCCAGTTAAACTTCGCGAACCTCTTTTAGTTTTCTTATAAACTCTTTTATCTCGTTTGATTTTACTTTCATACTAACTCTATTTACAACGAGCCTAGCCGTAATATCGGCGATTGTCTCGATTACAAAGAGTTTGTTTTTTCTGAGTGTTTCTCCAGTCGCAGTTAAATCTACTATAACGTCTGAAAGCCCAACAATTGGTGCGAGTTCGACAGAACCATAGAGTTTTACAATCTCAGCGCCAACCCCCTTTTTTGCAAAGTACTCATTTGCAATTTTAGGATACTTGGTAGCTACTCTGAGAATTCTGGCTGATGAAAAATCAAATCCCTTTGGAGCTGCAACAACCAGCTTGCATTTTCCAATTTTTAAGTCAAGCGGCTCGTACAAATTGTTTTTTTCTTCGATAAGCGTGTCCTTTCCCACAATTCCGCAATCGGCTGCTCCGTATTCCACATAAGCAGGCACATCCGTAGGACGCACTATCAGGGTTTTGATACCGTCTTCGGGGTACTCAAAAATAAGCTTTCTCGAGTCATCCAGGATTTCTCCCACCGAAAATCCGGCTTTTTTCAAAAGCAGAGAAGCTTCCTTTAAAAGTCTTCCACGTGAGATTGCAACTGTAATCACTCTTCTTCCCTCCAGATTCTTGCTCCCACAGTTTCAAGTTTTTTATCCAGCCTTTCATATCCCCTGTCAAGGTGGTAGACCCTGGATATCTGGGTTTTTCCCTGAGCGGCAAGTCCGGCAAGAACCAATGAAGCGCTTGCTCTAAGATCGCTAGCCATTGTCGGAGCGCCGCTGAGATAAGGAACCCCCCTCACCACAGCGCTATTGCCTACTAGTTTTACGTCTGCTCCCATTCTCCTAAGCTCCCCTGTGTGCATAAACCTCTGCTGGAATATTGTCTCTGTAATAACGCTAAGTCCGTCTGCGATGCTCATAAGGGTCATTATCTGTGCCTGCATGTCCGTAGGAAATCCGGGATAGGGAAGCGTGGTAATATCAACGCTTTTTATTCTATCGCTTCCTCGGACCCTTATCCCACCGTCTACACGGGATATTTCCGCGCCTACTTCAAGTAACTTGCCAACGATAGCTCCTACGTTTTCAAACCTGCATTTTTTGATTAAAAGATCACCTTGGGTAAGAGCCGAGGCAATCATAAAGGTTCCGGTCTCGATCCTATCGGGCATGACTTCGTGTCCTTCTACAGGATGAAGCCTATCTACGCCTCGGATGGTAATTATATCCGTTCCCGCACCTTGGATTTTTGCCCCCATTTTATTGAGTACAACTGCAAGCTCCGTGACCTCGGGTTCACAGGCGGCGTTCAGCAACACAGTCTCGCCCTCTGCAAGTACCGAAGCAAGCATTATGTTTTCTGTGCCGGTAACGGTTGATATATCGAATGGAATTATCTTGCCTTGAAGTTTCGGAGCGGTGGTTTCAACATAGCCCTCTTCAATTTGGATATTTGCTCCTAGAATGCTAAGCCCCTTTAAATGCTGGTCAATTGGCCTTTCTCCAATAGCGCATCCTCCCGGAAGGGATACTCTGGAACAACCGAACCTTGCGGTAAGTGGTCCAAGAACAAGCACAGAAGCGCGCATTGTCTTTACGAGCTCATATGGAGCAATCCAGTTATTTAGATGGGTTGTATCAACTGATAGTTCACCGTTTTCATAATATATCTCAGCTCCCAAGATCTTAAGAAGCTTAGCCATTGTCCTTACGTCGGCCAAATCAGGGACGTTCATAAAAGTATTTCTTCCCTCGGTGAGAATACAGGCTGCCATAAGAGGAAGTACGGCGTTTTTAGCCCCACTTACAGTAACTTCCCCTTCAAGCCTGTTGCCACCTTCAACGATTATCTTATCCATTTTCCTTTAATTACTCTCTTCGTTCCCGACAGGTCTTTTGCAAAAGAAATATAATTAAAACCCGATTCTTCAAAGAGTTCCAATACCCTTTCTGACTGACCCGCTCCGATCTCAAGAATACACCACCCACCGTTTTTCAAAACTCTTTTCGCTTGAGATGCGATTGTTCTTATACGATCTAGTCCATCTTTCCCTCCTAAGAGCGCTAACTTCGGTTCAAAGTCACTCACGTCTGGCTCGAGGCCGAATAAATCACCCTCACCTATGTAAGGAGGGTTTGAGAGAACAATGTCGAAAGATTTGGCTTTGAAGGAAGTTAGGTAATCAGAGCAGATAAAAGAAACCCTTCGAAGAACATCATATCTTTTAGCGTTTTCCATCGCAATCATGAGCGCTTCAAGGGAAATATCGGTGGCAAAAACTCTGGCATTTTCACATTCGCAACTGATAGTTACTGCAATGCAGCCGCTTCCCGTCCCGATATCAATAATAGAAGGGGAAGAGATCTCTTTTAGGATAGTCAGAGTCTCTTCTACAAGAATTTCAGTTTCGGGTCTGGGAATCAGAACCTTCGGTGTTACGATAAAAGACCTTGAGTAAAACTCTTTTTCTCCCAAAATATAGGCAATGGGTTCTCTTTTAATTCTTCTTTGGAGCAGCTGGTTAAATTCACTAACCTTGTCGGTGTTAATTTCCTTTTCGGGATGGGCGTAAATATCAGTGATATTTATGTCAAGAGTTATGGAAAGGAGGAGCGAAGCCTCAAGTTCAGGATTTTCTATTCCAGATTGTATCAACCTATTTTTCCCAGAAATATACAGCTCCTTAAGGGGCATACTCTCTCTATATTTCATTCTTTCATTCAGATAGGAAGAGTTTATTCGGTCTCCCGATGGTTTTCAAGTTGGAAAGTAATAACAAGATGATTGTAACTTAGATGCCTTAATGGTTTATTGCTATGATATATTTATAGCGGTTTCATATAGAAATTTTATATTAAATCGAATTTAGGAGCTTGATTCCTTAAAATGCCTTCGAGGATAATCCTTGCTTCATCATCACCCAGAAGAAAAGAACTTCTTAAAATGCTGGGGATAGAATTTGAAGTAATCCCATCTCTTGTGGATGAGGTTCACTTTCATGCAGAATCCCCCGAGGATTTCGCTCTCAGGGCTTCTACGGAAAAGGCTCTTGCAGTGGCAAGGGATTTAAAAGAGGACTCTGTAGTGATTGGAGCGGATACAATCGTTGTGGTGGATGGAGAAATCCTTGGTAAACCTCGAGATAAAGAAGAGGCAAAATCTATGCTTGGAAAAATTTCGGGAAAAGAGCATAAGGTGATTACGGGATTTTCGATTGTAAAACCGAAAACTGAAATTTTACATAGAGAATATTCAGAAAGTAGAGTTAAAATTAAAGCCCTTGCACCGTGGGAAATAGAAGGTTACATTAAAACGCTGGAGCCTATGGATAAGGCCGGAGCCTATGGTGTTCAGGGCATTGGAGCTTTCATGGTGGAGGAAATACGAGGCTCTTACACAAATGTCGTGGGTCTTCCTCTTTCTCAATTGGTTGATGCACTCACAAGACTTGGAATCTTAAGACTCTTTAGCGAAGATGGGAATAGCTGAAAATATAAAAAGGGTTCAAGAAAGAATCGAAAAAGCGGCTCTTAGAGCTGGAAGAGAAGCAGAAGAAATAAGACTCGTTGCCGTATCAAAGAGTGTGGAGACCGAGAGGATTATTGAAGCCGTAAGTTTTGGTATTGATACTTTTGGAGAAAACTATGCTCAGGAGTTTAGAGAAAAACACGATTTAGTTGAAAAAAAACTTGGGAGAAAAATTAAGTGGCATTTTATAGGTCGCCTTCAGAGAAATAAAGTGAAATACCTTTTAAATAAGACTGAACTTATCCACTCGCTCGATAACCTTTCGGTTGGCGAAGAGATAAATAAGAGAGCTGAAAAGGTAGGGATTAAAGTTCCCGTTCTGATTGAAGTGAGTATAACGGATGAGGAATCAAAGGGTGGACTTAAGCCTGAACAGTTAGAGGAATTCTTGCTAGAGCTGGGAAGATTTTCTCAGGTAGATGTAAAAGGTCTTATGACTATGCCTCCTTTTTTTGATAATCCAGAAATGGCACGACCGTACTTTAAGCAACTGAGACAACTAAGAGATAAACTTCAAATTAGATTTCCAAATCTGAGAGAGCTTTCTATGGGAATGAGTGGGGATTTTGAAGTTGCGATTGAGGAGGGGGCAACAATTGTGAGAATCGGAACTGCAATTTTTGGAGCAAGAAAACAACATTTAGCCACGAATTAACACAAATGAACACGAATGAAAACATAAATTTCAAATCTCAAACCACAAATTCCAAACAATCTCCAAATACAAAACTATTAGAATTTAAAATTTGGAAATTAGAATTTGTTTATGATTTGGAGTTTAATCATTGGTGCTTCTTTATTCGTGGGTAAAATAGTTACAAATAATCCTGAATGAGGATGGAAAGAGATGCAAAAAATAGGTTTCATAGGTGCTGGCAATATGGCTGAGGCCCTTGTGAAAGGGCTTCTTTCATCGGGCTTTTTTAAGAAGGATCAAATAATTATGAGCGATGTCGTTGAGGAGAGATTAGACCATTTGTCCTCTCTCTACGGTGTTAAGACTACGCAAAAAAATGCCGAAGTTGTGAAGTTCTCCAACTTTGTTGTCCTTGCTGTAAAGCCGAATTCGATTCATAAGGTTCTGCTGGAGATAAAGGGGCTTTTAACCTCCAAGAAAATCCTTATCTCAATTGCGGCGGGTGTTAATACTTCTTCTATATCTGAGATAGTGAGAAGGAAAATAAAAATAGTGCGCGTGATGCCCAATACCCCTGCGCTTGTGCTTGCAGGGGCTTCTGTGCTTTACTGCAATTCTCTAATAACACAGGAGGAAAGGGAAAGTATAAAGAAGGTTTTTGAGTCAATAGGGATAGCTTATGTTATTGACAATGAAGCTCTTCTTGATGCCGTAACGGGTCTGAGTGGCAGCGGTCCAGCTTTTGTAGCAATGTTTATTGAAGCGCTTTCCGACGGCGGAGTCAGGATGGGACTTCCAAGAAATATGGCTCTTCGCCTTGCCGCCCAGACCGTTTATGGAACAGCAAAAATGGTACTGGAAGGCAGTATTCATCCAGCAGACCTTAAGGACAAGGTTTCGTCTCCAGGGGGGACAACGATTGAAGGAATAAAAGAACTAGAAGTTCATGGTCTTAGAGGCAGCGTCATCTCTGCCGTTTCGGCTGCTACTCGACGTTCAAAAGAACTATCCAAGGAGGAAAAGAAATGAGTGTTATTGGTTACTTTCTTATTGCATTGGCCGATGTTCTTAACATCTTACTTACCGTGTATATGTGGATTATTGTTATAAGAGCTGTAATCTCCTGGGTGAACCCGGACCCATACAACCCAATTGTGAACTTTCTATATAGGGCAACAGAACCGGTATTGAGTTATGTGCGCAGGATCATCCCTTCTATAAGTGGAATTGACCTATCTCCGATTTTAGTTCTTCTGGTAATCGTTTTTTTAAACCGTTTTCTTGTCGGTCTCATAAGTGAATTTGGACAGAGGTTAAAGATGGGAGCCTTCTAATATGCCCGGTTTAAAAGAAGAGGAATCTGCTATAACCGTTGAAATTCAGGTTCAACCGAGATCATCACGCGATGAAATATGCGGTTTTCAAAATGGTAGGGTCAAAGTCAAGGTTACTGCGCCGCCTGAAGGCGGAAAGGCAAACGAAAAACTACGGGAAATTATAGGAAAGGCATTTGGCGTTGCAAAATCGAAGGTAGAAATAGTTAGGGGAGAAACATCGAGGCTGAAAACGATTAAAATCCATGGTGTCAGTAGGGACGAATACGATTCGTTTACGAAAAGCTTGACAACTTGATTTCTAGAGGAATTGTTATTCTGAGCCGAAGCGAAGAATCCATTTTACACCAAAGGATAGATTCTTCGTCGCTCTGCCTGTCCTGAGCAAGGTCGAAGGGCTCCTCAGAATGACAACTAAATATTAATAAATTTGCAATTGAGAAGCCATTAATGGCGTCTCTACAGTGATTTGACAAAGCAGGAGCAGCCATGCCTTACATTTCAGTCAGAGGATCGAGAATAAGCTACATATCAGGAGAAGATTTTAGGAAATCACTTCCTACTGTTTTAATGGTTCACGGTGCGGGGCAAAGCAGTGCTACCTGGGAATATCAGGTTGATATTCTTAAAGATAGTCCCAAGCTTAACCTCATCACCCCCGCCCTTCCCGGTCATGGTAAATCTGAAGGAAATGTATATAAAAGCATTACCGAGTATACCGACTTTGTGAGGGACTTTAGCGACACTTTGGGTTTACAAAAACTCATAATAGTCGGTCATTCAATGGGCGGCAGTATAGCACAGGTTTTTACGATTGATTACCCTGAAAGAGTGTATGCGTGTGTTCTTGTCGGTACAGGAGCACGGCTTCGAGTTGCTAAAGAAACCCTTCTTGCTGTAAAGAATAATTACGAAACCTTTTGTGAAGTGGCACCGTCTCGTTCCTTTGCAAGCTCTTCCCCTAATGAACTAAAGATAAAATTCAGAGAAGGGTTACTCAGAACGGCTCAAGAGGTTTCATACTGGGATTTAATGGCATGTGATGAATTCGATATTATGGATGAAGTCGGGACAATAAAGGTTCCTTCGCTTATCATCTCTGGAGCGGAAGATATTTTAACACCAGTAAAATATGGACAATATTTGAACGAAAAAATTCAGGGTTCAAAGTTTAATGTGATTAATAATGCAGGACACTTTATGATGCAGGAAAAGCCGGATGAGTTTAATCAACTGTTGCTTGAGTTTCTGGATTCCCTCTAAAATCTCCTCTACATATTTTCAAATATCGCATCCTTTACAGCCCCTAAATCAGGGGGAAGTTCTACGGGGGAGTTTGCATATTTTGAAGAAAAGCCCTCAAGAGTTCCCTGATGGTATCCGATCTTGAATTCAACGAATTTGAGACCGTGAGCGGTTGATATAATCACGACTCTATCTTGAGGTTTAAAAACTTTTCTTTCAAGGAGTTTTAAGAATACTGCAACCGCAACACCCGTGTGAGGGCAATTGAAGGTTCCGGTTCTATCCACTAGCGCTGCGGCGTTAGCGAGTTCTTCCTCGCTTGCCTGTTCAACTATTCCATCAAACATCTTAAGTGTCTTTATAGCTTTATTAACGCTCACGGGGTTTCCGATCTGGATTGCGCTCGCAAGGGTCTTCTGGGCTTTTACGGGATGAAATTCTTTAAAGCCTTTAAGGTAGCTCAGGTAAAGCGGATTTGCACGCTGGGCCTGAGCGCAGACTATTCGGGGAAGCTTATCAACAAGGCCAAGCTCGTACATTATAAGGAATCCCTTTCCAAGCGCGGATACGTTTCCCAGATTCCCTCCGGGGATAATTACCCAGTCGGGCACTTCCCAATCGAATTGCTGGCAGAGTTCGATGCTTACGGTTTTCTGCCCTTCAATACGGAGAGAGTTCATTGAGTTTGCAAGATAGATATTGTGCTCCGTGCATATTTTTTGAACCATCTCCATACAGCCATCGAAATCAGTATCCAGTGAGAGTACAAGCGCGCCGTTTGAGATGGGCTGAACAAGTTGAGCGACGGACACCTTATTTTTCGGAAGAAAAACGATAGCCCGAATCCCTGCCGAAGCGCAGTATGCGGCAAGGGCGGCTGAAGTATCTCCGGTAGATGCGCATGCCACAGCGGGAATATCCGCTCCGTCCGCAACCATCTGCTTTACAACAGAGACAAGAACGGTCATCCCCAAATCTTTAAAAGAGCCGGTGTGACTGTTTCCACACATCTTTAACCAGATGTCTTCTACTCCAACCTGCTTTCCGAATCTCTCCGCCCAGAAAAGGTTTGTTGCACCCTCATACATTGATACGACGTTCGTATCTTCTACGTATGGGCAAACCCATTCTTTTTTTCCCCACACCGAGCTTCCGTATGGCCAAATTTGGCGTCTGTAACGGTTATCGAAAAGTTCTCTCCATTCTTCCTTGGTTCTTTCACGGAGTAGCTTTAAGTCGTGTACTACTTCAAGCAGATTTCCGCATCTCTTGCAGCGGTACACTACTTCATTTAACTGGTAGGTCTCGCAACACTCTTCATTTATACACTGAAAGCAAGCCTTGTATTTACCCATGTCCTTAGAACAAAATACCCCTTCAGGTTTTAGCTGTCAACGCTGTTAACTCCAGCCATCCGGAGACGGTTTGAGAATTTTATGGGAATCAGGTTCTCAACTGTAGTCAACATCTTGATTTCAGCTATTACAGAATATTGACAGTAACCCCCCCTTTTGGTAATCTCAGCTTGTGGAATGGGAAACGAAAGAGTCCATCTTGTTGTCCACGGCAGAGTGCAGGGAGTGTTTTACAGAGCCTCAACGCAGGAAAAGGCAATAGAACTTGGACTTGCCGGATGGGTAAGGAATAGAGCGGACGGAACTGTGGAAGTCGTTGCGGAGGGGGATAGGGAAGGGCTTGAGAAGCTTGTTGAGTGGTGTCGTGTAGGTCCCGAACGCGCCCAAGTGACGGATGTGGATATAAATTGGGAATCTTACACTGGAGAATTTAGGGAATTTACGATTAAATATAGAGGAAGATAGGTCGAGGTAATATAATATATGATAATAAAGTGTCTGCCTGGCGGGTCTTTTTTAACTAACTGCTATATAATTGCGGATGAGGAAACAAAAGAAGGAATACTGATAGACCCGGGAAGCCAGGTAGAAGAGGTTGTTGAGGAAATAGACCGATTAAATCTTGATATCAAAAGAATCGTAAACACGCACGCCCACATAGACCATGCTGCGGGTGTTGAGTATGCAAAGAAAGCCTTGGGTGCCGAATTTTACCTTCATCCCGAAGAAGAGCCGGTTCTTCAGGCTCTTCCTGAGTCCGCAATGCGATTTCCTGAATTTGGCAGAGTTAAGGTTCCTAAAATAGATAGGTTTATTGAAGAAGGAGACGAGATTCCAATAGGGAAATATATAGCAAAAGTGATACACACGCCCGGTCATACATGGGGTAGTATATGTCTTTTGATTGATAATCATCTGTTTTCCGGTGATACTCTTTTTGCTGGGAGTGTAGGAAGAGTAGATTTGACAGGTGGAACAACAATGCGTCAACTCGTCCATTCGATAAAGACTAAGCTCATGGTACTTCCCCCTTCATATCAGGTTTATCCAGGACATGGCCCTTTTACAACGATTGATATAGAGAAACGCACAAATCCTTTTATAGCAGGCGGAGTGCTGCTTTTCTAGGATGAAAAAAACGGTGGTAAGAAGCATCTTGATAGTGTCATTAACCCTGGCTGTGGTATATTTGTTTACGAGAGAGATCTCCGAGGTCATGTTTCTACGCGAAGAAAACGAAAAGATAGAGAAAAAAATCGAAGAGCTAGAATTTGCAAACAAGGAGCTTGAAGGAAAAATAAAAGCTATTAAAAGCGATAAACGTTATATAGAAAAAATAGCTAGAGAAGAATTGGGGATGATTAAAGAAGGTGATAAGGTCTATAGATTCGCAGAATAGAATTAGCCTTTCACTCCATATTTTTAGCAAAATATATATTATTCTGCTATCCGCTCTGGTTTTGTTTTTAATTTTTGAAAGCAAATTTCAGAGTTTTAATTTTTATTCAGTTTCGGTTGGACTGCTCCTGGTCGCTTTGATTCCCTATGAAATATTGAAAATAAAAAGAAAAACCCCATCGTCTTCCATCCCTTTAAAGGAAAAACTTGAAACAGCGCTTTTGATAACAATAGGGTTTGAGGTACTCTTTCAGGCATTGGGAAGAGGATTTTCCCCGTTCTTATACCTTGTTACTCCAGTTATACTTGCCTATCTCGGATGGCAGGCTGCCGCAGCGGCATTGGTTTTAATATCACTGGTTGAGATTACACTCTATTGGAGTGGTGTGGATGTCTTGTATCAGCTTCTTCCACTTCTCATCTCAACGTTTGGCCTGGGATACTTGATAAAAAGGAGTAGAGGGGAAAGAAAATACGGCAGATCCCAGAAGGAAAGCGAAAAAATAATAATAAAGGGTTTAATTCCTGAGGATAACCAGATAGAAGCAGATCAATCTAAAAAGAAAGATATTAACAAGCTTCGATACTCCATAAGAAAATCACTCGATATACTGAGTGATATTGTGTCCCCTCATAGCATCGTGCTTTATATGAAGAAAAATGACGGTTTTTTTGAAATTGAGGATTTTATATCTGGCAGCTCAAAGCACATAGATAGCGGTCAGAAACTCCACTCCCTCAGTGGATATCTCGGATGGGTAATAAAGACAAAGACCCCGATTCTAGTGAATGATATAAAGAACCATAAGGAAAACCTGATTTACTATACAAAAGATATTCCCGTGAAGTCCATAATTGCAGTTCCTGTGGTTGAAGAAGAGGAAGAGGATAATCAAGAGCTCAGACAGGAACCCATTGGTGTACTTATCATTGACAGCTTGGAGGGAGGAGCTTTTAAAGAAAAAGAAAAGTATATTGCTTCTCTCGTATCGGATAGGATTGCTCAGACTCTAAATAAATTCCAACTATTTCAAAAGATTCAACTGAGTTCACAGGAGATTAACTCTTTCTATGAGTTCACAACGAAGCTCAGTTCTACTCTGGAGCTGGATGCCATATTAGATCACGTTATAAATATTATGGGTGAGATTCTAGAGGCCGACATTCTAGGAATAACACTTTTAGACAAAGAGAGAAAAACTAGTGTTCTAAAGCGAACGGGCAAGGAAAGACGGGGAGATTTGGAAGGGAAAATAATTACTCATCAGGATACTCTCATAGGAATGGTAGCTCAAAGCAAAAGTTACTTCTACTTTGAAGATCTCTCCGCAAGAAAGAAACACAGAGAGGTGTTTGGGAAAGAAATAGATTTTGCATTGAGAACACAAGATATAAAATCAATTTTGATCTATCCGCTTAAAGAACCGGAAGCATACCTGGATCAGGAAGATGACAATATACTCGGATGCATTGTAATAGGCAGAAAAGCGAAGGGCTCTTTAAATGAAGCGGAAAAAAGCCTTGCTAAGATTATGAGTCAAGAAGCAGCCAAAGCTATCTCAAACTCCCTTAATTATCTCAAAATAAAAGAGCTTGCCATAAAAGACGGGCTTACGGGGCTTTACAATCATAGACATTTTCAGGAATTGTTATCTAATGTCCTTGCTCGTTCTGATAGGTTCCCGGAAAAGGTTTCTCTCATGTTGTTAGATTTAGATAACCTAAAACAGATAAACGACACTTATGGTCATCAAGCTGGGGATATGGTTCTTGCCTCTTTGGGCCGAACAATTTCAGAATTGCTCCGGAAGATTGATATATCAGCGAGGTATGGAGGAGATGAGTTTGCCATCGTCCTCCCCAATACAGGTAAAAAAGGAGCAATGGTTGCGGCTGAGAAATTAAAACAGAAAGTAGGAAAAGTTTCTCTAAGATTCAAAGGAGAAGAGTTAAATATCACCTTAAGCATCGGTATTTCCACTTATCCTGAGAATGCCTCGACAAAGGATTCACTTGTTGAAAAAGCAGATCAAGCACTCTACGAAGCGAAAAGTCTCGGAAAAAATAGAATCCTTCACTATGAAGACCTTCTACTTAAAAAAATGGCAAGCTCTGTCGAAGGAGATTAGGCTCATTTTGGGCAAACACAGTTCTATTACTCTCAATCCGGGCTCAGGTTCTCCTGTACTTTCTCTTTATTCATAAATAATGCAAAAGAAAAAAGCAAAAGAAAAATCCCCCCTCAAGGAATTCTTTATATCTCAGGAGTCATATCCTAGAAAGAGCCTGGGACAGAATTTCATAAAAGACTCACAGGTACTAGAGCGCATAGGGGAAATAGCTAATCTCTCAAAAGAGGATGAGGTGCTGGAGATCGGAGCCGGACTTGGAGCACTTACACTTTTTTTAGGACAAAAAGTAAGGAGAGTTATAGCGATTGAAAAGGATAGGAGGCTCATAGACAAACTCAAAGAAACGGTTTCTCATCTAAAAAACGTGGAAATAATCCCTGAGGATGCCCTGCGAGTTGAATTCGGAAGATTCTATTGGGAGGAAAGAATTAAAGTTGTTTCGAATCTTCCCTACAGTATTTCATCTCCAATTCTCATCAAGCTTCTTGAAGAACGAGAGCTATTCTCACTTCTGGTTCTTATGGTTCAGCGTGAGGTTGGGGAAAGAATTACAGCTTTGCCAGGAAGCAGGACATACGGTTCCATTTCAATCCTCATTCAAACTTATATGAATGCAAGCATTGACCTCCTTGTCCACCCCGAAGCCTTCTGGCCCCGTCCCAAGGTAGACTCGGTAGTCATCAAGCTGGTACCGCTTCCAAACCCAAGAATTGCTGTGCCGGATGAGAAACTCTTTAGAAGCATTGTAAGAGCCGCTTTCTCATCCAGAAGGAAGATCCTGAGCAATTCCCTTTGCTCGCTGCTCTCTAAGGAGAGGGTGGAGGAAATTTTAAGATTATCCGGGATTGATGGAAAAAGACGCGCCGAGACCCTTTCCATAGAAGAATTCGGAAGGCTCACCGAAGAGGCTTTTAGAATAAAAGGTTTTCTCTCAGGATAAAGAGACGGATTCCGATTAGTTGAACTTACTAACTCATGTTACGTGCTCATAAACCTAAGGGAAATATAAAACTGTAATTCTTGAATCTATTTAGCTGGAATCCAAACCATTGATTGCTGCCCGACAAAAGAATTCGGCTCTCTTGTTTTGATACTGAAGAAGTTATGCTAGAGCGCTGGGGTAAACCAGATGACATAAACCGCACTATCATTTCCTCGGGAGTTCGTGAGCAGTGGATTTATAACTGTCAATACTTTACTCCCTGTTCCTGTGACTGTGAACGATATTATTATACTCCTTGTCTCACTACTGTCCCAACGTTAATTAAATAAATTCAATTGGTTACAAGAGTCGCCATTTGTATCATCATCTTCCATAGACGAAAGTGCTTGTAACAACTGTATTTTCTCCAAAAGTGTTACACTCAAAATCTGTAGAATTGTA
>JACPIY010000051.1:0-13160 GCA_016187835.1 Deltaproteobacteria bacterium
CAAAGGGTTGTTTATTCAAATAAGTTTGTAAGATTTGTAGACTTTTAATCATTTTTGATAATTTTTTTGAGTCTTCATCAAACATTTGTCCAATGTTTTCTAATTGTGGGAAACGTTTTCTATAAGATAAAATCAGATTCTTAAAAGTAAAAAAGCCAGAAAACAACTTATCCAGTAATTTTCGCCGCATTATTTTTGAACCCGTTATCAATTCGATAAATTCCATTTTATTGATCTTATCTGCTCCTGGAAAGGCTAGGCTCGTTATTTTTAACACAGAATCTGGTAGACTCTCTAGCAATTTTCTCTGATTCTTTTTTTTCTCAAGTTTTCGAAGTATATATTTTTTTTGTTGCCCCCTCAGTTGTGAATCATTTCTTATATTTCTTTTAATTTCTTCAATAAACTCTTCCGCTATACTTATTCCGAAATCTTCATCTATAAATACAGCATCCTTATCTCTTCCATATGCATATGTATCTTGTGACAAGTCAGTCGCAAATCCGTACTCATTGGCCAAAAACAGTTCTAACTCCCTCCTTTCCAAATAAGAAGGCAAAATTACACAATCTCCTTGCGTTAAGTTATCAACAACCTCACAATAAGCATTTAATAATTCACTATTGCCATACCACTTTAGCCCTTCATTAAGATGGCACCATGAAAAATATATTTTTATATTTCCGGATCGTGCTAATGAAAGAAGATACTCATAAACATGCAGATCAGTTTTATATTTCTCATTTCCTAGGAGCCCTAAAGCAATTCTGCCATAATCTTTTTGATCAAGATAGATTTTCTTGGGCCTCAACATTTTCACAGCAAAAGATAACTCAAAACTGTAACACTAACAAAATATCAGTTCAGTACTTCTCGATTAGACATCTATAACAAGAAAAGGGGACGCAAGCCATTTTTGCTGAAGAATGCTTTCCACGGGTAGCTTCGCCTTTAGGGAGGCACGAAGCTTCTTTTGGGCTGTTTTCCATTTTCTCTTCTTGACGTGAAATCAGGTTTTTTGTATTCTATGTACTAATTAGATTATGCAACGATTTGCTGCAATTTTTGCGGGCATTTAATAGTTAACGTCACGACAGGCAGTCGGGGTCAGCGAGACGTGCGACATGAATCAGGGGCTTCAATCGACCCATGATAGTTCGGTTTTACATCGATCCTTCGACACGTGCTCCCCATATTCATCGACATGGGGTTGACGAGAATGAGGTCAAGGATGTCTTAGCGCGGCCAATCGAGGATCGCCCGGGCCGAGAAGGCTCTAGAGTGGCGCTCGGCCAAACGAAGGCAGGTCGGTACCTCCGAGTAATCTATGTGCCCGATCCGGTACCGGAATCGGTCTTCGTTATTACCGCGTGCGAGCTTGGCCCGAAGGCGTTGAAAGCGTTGCGACGACGACGTAGGAGAAAGACATGAAGCAGACAAAGTTTCCCCCGGGTTGGGATAAAGAGCGCGTCAGACGTGTTCTAGAACACTACGAGCAACAGTCGGATGATGAGGCGGTCGCAGAGGATGAAGCCGCGTACGAGTCAACGACTTACACCACAATGGAGGTTCCTGTTGAACTCGTTCCAGCAGTCCGCGAGCTCTTAGCAAAACGTCGTGTTGGTTAATTCAGCCGACTAGCCGTGAGGCTTACGGAAAAAGAAGAAGCCCGCTTTTTAGGAATGGTTTCCATGGGTAACCTCTCCTGCGAGATTAAGAAGTTTCTTTTCGGCTCTTTTTCATTCCCCCTTCTCGACCTGAAATTGTGAGTTAAGGGGGGGGCCAAGTCTTGAATCGTGCATAGTAACAGGAAAAAGGAATAAACAAGAAGAAAACCTCATAACTCAAGGCTTGACCCCGGAGGTTTCTGAGCACTCAGATTTTTCTTTAAATCCGCAATTATCTCGCTTCGTAGTTCTTCAGGCTCCAGCACCTCGACCTCTGGTCCGAAGCCTTTTATCCACCCTGTCAAGAAAAACTCAAGGTATTGCAGCCCACCTCTTAAAATTTTAATATTCAATATAGGCTTAAAAAAGATGGCAAGAAATTTATCAAAATCAAAATATCTCTCAGGTCTACAGTGTGAGAAGCGTCTCTGGCTTGAGATAAATGACCCTGATAGAGCTGCGCCTGTGTCGGAATTGCAGCAAAGGCTATTTGACCAGGGAAAGGAGGTTGGAGAATTAGCCCGAAGCCACTTTCCCGGCGGATATCTGATTTATATTGACCGCTCGCGAATATTCGATTCCGCAAGAGAGACTGAAAAAGCTATATCAAGGGGTGAGAATGTTATATTCGAAGCTTCCTTCATACATGACGATACGATTGTTTTGTGCGACATAATTGCGAAGAACGATGACGGCACATGGGATATCATAGAAGTTAAATCTGCCGGAGAGGTGAAACCGGAGTATATTCCGGACATTGCCGTCCAGAAATACGTTGCTGAAGGATCTGGCCTTACCGTCAGAAAGACTAAAATCATGTATATAAACAAGGAATGCGTTTATCCTAACCTCTCAAACCTTTTTTTAACTGAGGACATTACTGAAGAAGTACGACAATTAATCGAGGAGGTGTCTGCAAACATACGGACATTTAAAGAGCTGGTCATGAATGAAGTGGAACCGGAAATCGTTATCGGACCTCACTGCAGCAGTCCTTATGAATGTCCTTTTATTGAGTACTGTTGGAGGGATGTTGGAGATAGGTCGGTTTTTCAAATTCCAAATTTCTCACTTGCAAAGAAAATGAGTCTTAGAGAAAGAGGGATTCTTCTTATAGATCACATTCCGCATGATTTTCCTCTCTCTCATAACCAACGCGATTACGTCAGCAGGAGACTTACGGGGAGAACTTATATTAATAAAAAGTTGATTAGGGAGATGCTATCCCAACTTGAATTCCCTATACACTTTCTTGATTTCGAAGCCGATAACCCCACTGTTCCAAGATTACACGGTATGAGGCCCTTTCAGCTCATAGTATTCCAGTTGAGTTGTCATATTCTTAATGAAGACGGAAGGCTTGAACATTTCGAGTATCTGCATGTTGATATGAGCGATCCAAGAGAGGGTGTGATAGAGAGGCTGATCAATATTGTGAATAAAAAGGGGCCTGTAGTGGTTTATAATGCAAGTTTTGAGAGACGAGTGATTAACGAGCTTGCTTCAGCTTTTCCTAATTATAAGGCAGAGCTTGGATCCATTAACAGCAGGTTATGGGATCAGTTGAATATATTTAAAAGCCATTACAAGCATCCTGGCTTCGGGCCTTCAAATTCGCTTAAATGCGTATTGCCAGTGCTGGTGCCGCATTTGAACTATCAGGAATTAAATGTTAGTGATGGGACTGAAGCTCAAGTATTCTGGAACACTATAATAAGGACAGATGACGACGAGGGGAGGGGGAAGATGATTAATGACCTCAAAGAGTACTGCACACTCGATACGCTTGGTATGGTGGAGATTCATAAGTTCTTACAGAGCTTGATATAGGTTTGTAATAGTCAAGATTTATTCTATCGGACTTTCACCCTCTGTCAAAATTCTCAAGGCTGTCACTCCTAGACTTCGATACCTCACAGCCAGTACGTAGGAAAGCGAAGGAATAAGGTTTGCCAAGCAATCTGATAAAAAGTGTTATTTCTCGAAGGATAAGATTTCTCCCCCGTGAGATATGAGCCCGTGGGATAGTAAACATCCCATGGGGTGAAATTATCTCACGGGGTCGAAATGACAAGAATGGAGGTCGAATGACAGAACCCTCCTTGTGTTTCCGATACTGCAAAATCACTTTTGTCATTCCGAACGAACGTGAGGAATCTTAATTGTCGTAAAGATTTCTCCCTCTGGTCGAAATGACAGCTAAAGAAAAGCCAAAGCAGCACAGTCTCATTTGTCATTCCGAACCCTGTCCTGAGCCCTTCGGCGGAGCCTGTACTGAGAGAATCGAAGTGCTCAGGGTAAACTCCGGCGAAGGAGCCGTGAGGAATCTTGTTGGTTTCAGGATGACAAGAGGAACTGTCGAATGACAGTTACTTGATAGGAATTACTAACCTGGGTGTGACTTACCTTCAAATTGTCTGTTTGGTTAAATTTAGATTTTTACACGAGTTTATTCTTTTCTTCTGGATTCTAAATGTCTTTGTGGAACTTACTCGATGTTTTGTACCTGCTCTCTCATTTTTTCAATCTCCGAGCGAAGTTCTATGATAATGTGAGAGATTTCCGCATCCTTAGATTTAGCCGCCGTTGTGCCAGCCTCTCGGTTCATTTCCTGAAGAAGAAAATCGAGTTCCCTTCCAATTGATCCTTTTCCATTGATTGTTTCTTTGAATTTGCCGATATGTGCTTTTAACCTGACTATTTCTTCAGTGAAGTCGCTTCTATCCACCAAGAATGCGATTTCTTGATACAGTCTGTTCTCGTCAATTTGTATGTCATTCAAAAGTCTTGTTATGCGCTCCTTCATCTTGTCAGAGAGTTCTTTAGTAGAGTTTTTTCTTTTATCCCTAATATGCTCGATAAGCTTTTCTACTTTCCCAATTCTTTGTTTTAAATCTTTCTCAAGCTTTTTACCCTCAGAAAGCCTGGCTTCATCAAGCTTCTCCATTGCCTTAATTAAAGCTCTTTTTACTTTAGAATGATCCTTTGGGCTCACAGTAGGTCTTACTTCGGAGGAAAAAAGTTCTTTTATCATCAAAAAGTGCTCAAGTTTGGTCGGTTCGTTGACCCCTAATTCCCTTTTTAACTTTTCAAGCGTCTTGCGAGATTCCTTTGCAAGTTCTACGTCTATAGTTGATTGACGGTTTTTCAATCCTTCGAGTACAATCAGAATTCTTGCTTTTCCACGTATAAGAGTCTTTTTTACGATTTCATTTAGACTTGGCTCGATTGTTGAAATTGCATCGGGAATTTGAAAGTTAATATCCAAAAATCTGTGGTTCTCTGACCGTGCTTCAACTACGATTATCCCAAGTGAGCTTTCTTCTTCGCTCTTTCCAAAACCAGTCATACTTTTCATTTATTAATTTCCTCTCCCAGTTCAAGGGTATATTTTTCTCTGAGCTTCTTAAATAATTCTCTCAAATCTTCGCTCCCATAATCCGGGTATGTCCATTCAAGTGTATGAAATTGTTTGTGTTTATATACGAGAGTCAGGTCAGCATAGACTCCTTTTCCCAAATAGGGACGGTGATAGTATCCTTTTCCGGTGGCAAGAATCAAGTGCTCAGAGGCAATATAGCCAGGGTCTATGTTTATTTTTCTTTTACCTTCGATGGAAAATTTTTTCTCCAGGTCGTTTGTAAATATTTTAATATCCACTAATTCCTCACGCCTTATAAGCTTTCTAAAACTTATTATTTTTCTCGAAAGCCCCTTTCCCATCTCCTGCTCATAGTAGGTGGTGAAGTCAAATTCCATTTCACCACTTTTAAAATCAATCTCTCCTAATTCCGCTTCTAGCTCCTTTGCGCATTCTTCAACCGGTGCGTCTTGGCTGTATATAGGTCCTATAAAAAGCTTCACCAGAACCGGTTCCTGAAGCTTGCTCATGGCTAAAAGCATTAATGAGAAGAATACTTTGTCAAGAAGGTTTTAAGGAGGTTGTAGCAGATCCATCCTTGAAATTTCTACTTTTAACACTTATTCTATTTGCCTAGTTTTTGGTACTTCGATGAATAGCGAACCCATAGTGAATAAATCTATTCTGCTTTTGCTTTTTCTGATCATTGGACTCTCAGCCTGTGGCGGTATTTCTAAATCTTCGTCTTCACCCTTCAACCTGCCTTCTACTTCCCCGGCAAAGGTAGTAGAAGACTACCTGGCAGCCCTAAAAAAACAGGATTTTTTGAAAACCTATGAATTTATAACAATTGGATACGCCGGTAATCTTGATAAAGAGAGTTATAAAATAACTATGGAACAGGGCCCTCTAAAGAAGTACAGTTGGAGCTTGCTGAATTATCAAATCACAGGAGTCCGAATAATTGGGGATCAAGCATATGTTTCCAGTGAACTTGGGGTACAGTTTAAGCCTCTTAATTCTGAGAGCAAGATTCAAAAAACAATAGAGGTCCAGTATGTGCTAGCTCCTTTAGAGAACAAGTGGAAAATTACATCGGACTACTGTGTTTCTAATTGCTCGGAAGAAGATTTGGTTGGGAAAACAAGTAATAAGCCTATTGATTCCAATTGATTTAGAGTTAAAAACAT
Organism: Deltaproteobacteria bacterium; assembly: GCA_016187835.1. Lineage (GTDB taxonomy): Bacteria > Desulfobacterota_D > UBA1144 > Nemesobacterales > CSP1-2 > JACPIY01. The sequence goes on from JACPIY010000051.1 coordinate 6,219, forward strand.
GACAAGAGTAGCTGTGACAGGTGTCGCCGGAAGAATGGGGGGTAGGATACTCTCACTCCTCCTACAAGAACACGGAATAGAGATTGTGGGTGCAACGGAAGCGGAGGGCAACCCTGCTTTGGGTAAAGATGCGGGAATAGTTGCTGGCATGGGGGGAATTAATATTCTCTTATCCGATAAAATTGAGGAGGCGGCATCTACCGCAGACGCAATAGTTGATTTTACAACTCCTGCAGCGACACTTAAAAACGCTGAGTATGCCTCGGAAACCGGCAAAGCAATGGTTATAGGAACGACCGGCTTTAAAGAAGAAGAGCAAAAAAGAATTACAGAGCTTGCTGAGGGTTTTCCCTGTGTAATTTCACCAAATATGAGCATTGGAGTAAACGTGATGTTCGAGATTGCAAAAAGGCTTGCAGGTTTTCTTGGTAACGAATTTGATGTTGAGATAATAGAAACTCACCACAAGCATAAGATTGATTGTCCCAGTGGGACGGCTCTTAGACTGGGCGAGGTGGTTGCAGAGGCACTCGGCAGGGATTTTAAAAAAGTGGCTAGATTTGAGAGGTACGGCCAGATTGGAGAGAGAAAAAAGGAAGAAATCGGAATCCAGACCATCCGCGGAGGAGATGTTGTTGGGGAACACACTGTTATTTTTTTGGGTGCTGGAGAAAAAATTGAACTAACGCATAAGGCTTCAAATCGTGATAATTTCGCAAAAGGAGCAATCCGTGCAATAAAGTGGGTTGTAGGAAAGCCTCCAGGAGTTTATACGATGGAAGACGTTTTGAGAATTTAACCCTCTAGGGCTGAATATATTCAGCCCCTAGGTCAATGACAGACCATTAAACCCTCTGCGGTGAACCATTTGTTATGTTCAAATTTGAGATTCTAAAAGAGTGTACAAAAACCGAAGCAAGACTTGGACGCATTCATACCGCTCACGGTACGATAGAAACTCCGGCTTTTATGCCTGTCGCAACACAGGGTTCCGTAAAAGCGATGACTCCGAAAGAGATTGAAACTCTGGGGTTCGAGATTGTAGTTGTTAATGCTTACCATATGTATTTAAGACCGGGACATAGGAAAGTGGAGGAATTAGGTGGCCTTCACAAACTTATGGCATGGAATCGTTCTATTCTCACCGACAGCGGCGGTTTTCAGGCACTGAGTCTTTCAAAGGTACGGAAAATCAAGGAGGATGGAATACTTTTTCATTCACACCTCGACGGCAGTGAGCATTTTTTAACACCCGAAAAATGTATGGAGATACAAGACTCTTTAGGCACTGATATTATGATGTGCTTGGATGAATGTCCTCCTTTTCCTTCCTCCTACGGGTATATGGAAAAATCCGTTGATCTAACAACACGTTGGGCGAATCTTTGTAAACAGGCAAAGATTGAACCTGGAAAAGCGCTTTTTGGAATTGTTCAAGGTGGCGTTTTTCGAGAACTTAGAGAAAAATCAGCTCTCGAGCTTCTTAAGATTGACCTCGATGGTTATGCTATAGGAGGTCTCGGTATAGGCGAGTGTAAAGAAGAGACTTACCAGATTGCGGCATTTACCGTTCCGTACCTACCCCAAGAAAAGCCCAGGTATCTTATGGGGTTAGGAATGCCTGAAGATATAGTGGAAGCGGTTTCAATGGGGGTTGACCTCTTTGACTGCGTACTTCCGACGAGAAACGCAAGAAACGGCACTCTCTTTACAAGTCACGGAAAAATGGTTATAAAGAATGCCCATTATGGAGAAGATGAGTCGCCGGTCGATAAAGCTTGTGAGTGCTACACGTGCAGAACATTTTCGAGAGCATATCTCAGGCATCTCTATCAGGCTGGCGAAATACTCGCCTCAAGGCTCCTTACTCTTCATAACCTCCATTATTACGGATGGTTGATGAAACAGATAAGAGAAGCCTTGGGAAGAGGAGAGTTCTCAGACTTGAAGGCTAAATTCCAAACTGTGGGAGGTTTAAAAGAATCTTGCGAAGATTAATTTTACCCTTGCTAGTGATGACTTTTTTAATAACCGGGTGTCCGCTGCCCGGAGGACAAGAGGGTGCTGCTGGTTCTCCAATTGCGGCTATCGCCCCCTTTATTCTGATTTTAATACTGTTTTATTTCTTGATCCTAAGGCCCCAGCAGAAGCAGGGTAAGGAAAGACAGGAAATGCTTAAAAACTTAAAGCGGGGTGATAATGTAATTACCTCCGGCGGAATATATGGAAGGGTTTTGAATATTACGGGAGATATTGTCACGCTAGAAATTGCAAAGGGCGTAAGTGTGCGCATATCCCGCGCCGGTATAACCAGTTTAGCCAGTGTGGATGAAGAGGAGAAAAAGGTTAAGGAGGAGAAATCTGAAAAATGAGAAGGAATTCCAGGGGATGGGTAATCGTAATACTGATTATAATTTTTCTCTCTATAGTCTTTTTAACTCCTACGTTTTTGGGTGATAGGCTCCCTAACTGGTGGGGAAAGGTTTTTCCTGACAGGGGAATCAGGTTGGGACTTGATTTGAAGGGGGGAGTGTTTCTCTTGCTTGGAGTGAAGGCTGAAAAGGCTGTGGAGCAAGAACTTGCCAACATAAAAGAGACGGTAACTGAAGAACTGAACAAGGACAAAGTTCTTCTTAAGGGATTCGAAAACCATGATAGGACACTTACTCTGAATTTCTTCTCAAAAAGCGACCTTGAAAAGGCGCAAAAGTCAGGGTCGAACTATAAAGATATTGCAGATGTTGATGAAAACAACCTGTCTCTTAGCTTTACTCTTAAGGATAGTTACATAACGGAATTGCAGAAAAGAGCTATTGACCAGGTAAAGGAAACGATAGAAAACCGTGTACTTGAGTTTGGATTGGTTGAGCCAACTATACAGAGAGCCGGTGCGGATAGGATTTTAATTCAGGTTCCAGGGGCTTCAACAAAGGATAGAGAGAGGATTATAAACATAATAAAACGCGCCGCGGTGCTAGAGTTTAAGATTGTAAAGGACGCTGGTCCGAACCAGGAAGCTCTACTCGGTAAATACGGGGCTGAGTCTCCGGATGAACTCCAAGCGCAAGGACTAAGGCTCCATCCAGGCGATACAGGGCAGGAGAACGAAAAATTCTTTATCACAGAAAGCGGGGCACAGGTTACTGGACAGTATCTCTCAGATGCAAGGCTAGTATTTGACGAATACGGGAGACCCGCCGTGGGGTTTAGCTTTAGAGGGGAGGGTGCTACCAAGTTTGGGCAACTTACTGGAGAAAACGTGGGGAAAAGGCTTGCTATTGTGCTTGACGGGACAATAAAATCTGCACCTGTTATTCAAGAAAGGATCTCATCACAGGGAAGAATCACTGGGAACTTTTCGATTGATGAGGCAAAGGACTTGGCCCTTGTTCTTCGCTCAGGCGCGCTTCCGGTTCCTGTGGATGTTGAGCAGGAGCAAACCGTCGGACCCTCGCTCGGAAAGGATTCGATCGAGAAAGGAAAGGTTTCGATGATTGTAGGTGGGATAGCAGTTGTGATTTTTATGATTGTTTTCTATAAGCTTCAGGGCGTAGTTGCAAACATTGCACTCGCTCTCAATATGCTTTTTATAATGGGATTTCTCTCATCGTTTGGGGTGACGATCACGCTTCCGGGAATTGCGGGACTTGTGCTCACAATGGGAATGGCAGTGGATGGAAATATAATCATATTCGAGAGAATTAAAGAAGAACTTCGAGCGGGGAAATCCCCCCTTGCCGCAATTGAGGCGGGTTATAGCAGGTCTCTCTGGACTGTGCTGGATTCCAACATAACTACTCTTCTCACTGGTATTATACTATTTTGGTTTGGCACTGGTCCCATAAAAGGCTTTGCCGCTACTCTTTGTATTGGAATAGTCTCTACAGTCTTTAGCAACGTGATTGTGGCACGTGTGATCTCTGACCTGATCTACGGAGAGAAAAGGGTTGAGGCTCTGAGCATATAAAGTAATGCATGATACAAGATGCAAGATACAGGATGAAAAATTCGGGACAAGATGAATCAAATATCATGCATCATGAATCGTATATCCTGTATCACTTTACTCATAATTAGGAGGTTCCAAAATTGGATTTAATCAAGCCCGGTACTCATATTGATTTTGTGCGGAGAATGAAGAAAGCGGTTTTTATTTCATGGGGACTAATCCTAATAGGACTTATTTCTTTCATATATCACAATGGTCCTAACTGGGGTGTGGAGTTTGTGGGAGGGACCGAGGTTCACATCAAGTTTGCGAAAGAAATAAAATCGGATCAGATAAGAAATATCCTCATCTCCGCAGGTTACACTGCTGAATCCGTTCAACAACTTGGATTGCCCCAAGATAACGATTATCTTATAAGGTTTTCTCCCAAAGTAGTAGCTTTTGAGAAAATCCAGGAATTACAAAACAAACTCGAAGATATTGTTAAAAACTTTCCTGAATTTCAAGGAGCGAACATTCTTAGGATAGATTACATAGGTCCTAATGTTGGGAGGGAACTTATTCAAAAGGCAATAATTTCAGTCATACTGGGTTGTGTGGGAATACTTTTATATTTAATGATCAGGTTCGAATTTGAATTTGCACTTGGTGCAGTGATTGCGATCATTCACGATGTCATGATAACCCTGGGTGCAATTTCTATAACGAATAAAGAGTTTACTCTGGCTATTGTTGCAGCGCTTCTAACAGTAATTGGTTATTCTGTAAACGATACGATTATAATCTTCGATAGAATCAGGGAAAATTTAAGAAAAGCTACAAAGCTTGGCTTCAAACAGCTGGTGAATGAATCCGTCAGTCAAACCTTGTCCAGAACCATTTTGACCGGATTAACAGTTTTTCTTGTTCTAGGTGCTCTTTTCGTCTTAGGAGGTGCAGTAATCCATGATTTTGCTTTTACGTTGATCGTTGGTGTTATTGTTGGTACCTACTCTTCTATATTTGTGGCAAGTGCGTTTGTGATTTACTGGAAGTATAGGAAGGGAGTACTTACTTAATACAGGAGTCATAATCCGGGAGTCAGAAGAAAACCTCTTAATTCTGACTCCTGAATTCTAGCTCATCTTAGCAGTGGTTGGAAATTGACACAGAGCTTGAATGTATTAAACTAGACAGCCTAAAGTGAAATCGCCGAATTTCCCATAAAGCGGGAAAGCGGGGGATCCAGGATTTTGGGGCTAATCATCAAGAAGCGATGTAGGGTTAATCCTCCCGACCCGAGCCCGTCAGCTAACCTCGTAGGCGTATGGAGAGAACATGGAATATAATTCTTGCAATTCCTTAATAACATCCTCAAACCTTAAGAGACTTTTTTGCTTCTAGCGGAAAATAAGTTTTTATGAAAGAACTCATTCTCTTAGGGCTTAATCTTTTTCTGTTAATTCTATTTATCAGACTCCTTAGGGTAAAGAATCTTCTTTCGTACCTCAGCGGTGGTAGATGGTGGCTCACTTGGCTCTCTATCGGGATCATCACGTTTATGGATGAATTCACATCCATATTCTATGCCCCGAGCGAGGCGCACAGATTTATAGGCAGCAAAGCAATATTTTTTCTTATTTTTACTGCGATCTTCATTCACTACTCTACGACTCGAATGGTCGAGATCGCAGAAATCCTCGAGAAAAATGGGATAAAAGGTGGCGGTGTTTACTCCTTTTCCTATCTTGTACTAGGTCCTCTAGTTTCATTTATTGCGGTTGCCTCTATTCTGGTTGACTACATTCTTACGGCTTGTATTTCCTCGGTAAGCGCTGTGGCAAACGGAACGACCTTCATCTCGCTCTCTCCTTTTATAAGAACCGTTCTTCCATTTGCAGTAATCTGGTCTATCGCTGGGCTTAATATTATCGGTATAAAAGAGAATGCGAGATTTACATTCTCCATATTTATAGTAGCCATTTTCATTGTACTAAACCTTATTACTCTCGGTTTCTTTCACGCCACATCTGAGAATTTAGAATTGATAAAGGGAAGTTTTAATAGTGTTTATGGTGACCTCATGGGGGATAATCTCTTTCATCTGATATATGCCGTTACGGTAGGGATGGGAAGTTCAATTCTGGCTTACTCCGGTATTGAATCAGTTGTGCAAACAGCAGGGCTTGTAAAAGGTTGGCGTGATATTGGTAAGGCTTATATTTTCCTGGCCCTCACAGTTGGAATCATTACGCCTATTGTTTCTGCACTTGTTCTTTCATCCCCAATTGATTTTCATGCTCATGAAGGGGACCTGATTACGCATTATGCACACGTTGTTGGTAATCCCGCATTCAGCCTGGCTGTTGGTTCTCTAGCAAGTATAGCTCTGATGATGGCTGTAAATACTGCCTTTGTTGCATCAAGTGAGCTGCTTGAGCGTGTTGCTCATCGCTACGGTTTTAAATGGCTCATCGGGACCAATTCGCGAGGCTCGCTTTACAGGATTCATCTGCTTAGCGCGGTCTTCAACTCAATGATCCTTGTAATTACGAGTGGAGCTCAGGGCATTCTTGCCGAAATGTACGCAATCGGGCTCCTTGCCAGCTTTTGTATAAACATGGGAAGCCTTCTCATATATAGGTTCTTTAAAGGAACACAAGAAATAGGAGCTTATTCCACTTCTCGCACCGGAACGCTTATTATCTGGGTGATGTTTATTTCCTGCTTTTTCTATCTTGCTTTTCATAAACCATACGGGACGGGTCTATGGGCTATTGCTGTGGTTTTGATCCTTATAGCCGGGACTCAGATTGCAAGAAAGAGAGCACCTGAGATTAAAGAGATAGAAAAAACAGATTTTCCCTTGGAGCTAATCACGAGGATCGCGGAGCGTAGCGAGAGCACAATTCATATCTATTTCAAGAGACCGGGCGAAAAAAAAGAAGAGCTCAGGACAGATGCTTTTTTTGTAACCTTCTTCTCTCCGAGGCAGGGAATTCCACCCAAGATGA
>JACPIY010000051.1:13197-29544 GCA_016187835.1 Deltaproteobacteria bacterium
GGAGTTTATCAGTCAATTCTTGCGATTCTCTACATGCTTCGGGCTGACATTCCGGAAAAGAGGTTTGTAATTCATCTTGGATGGCCTCTGTCATCTTGGATTGATAGATTGGCTGTGGGCCTTTTTACTTTTAACCTCATGAGACTCCCTAGGCTTTTTCCAGAGTTTGAATTTTTAATTGAGCATCGTTCGAGGTGAACTGGCTGCATCTCGAACGCCATTTGTAAAATCAAAGACCAAGACAACGAAGGTAACGAAGATTATAAAGCCTATGTCGAAGATATAGCTTCAATTTCTTCCTTGTAGCCTTAAGATATCCTTTTATTTTTATTGCGTTGGCGGAGGAATTCGATGATGCCAGGCAGAAGCGAAATAATTATAATGGCAATAATAACAAGTTTAAAATTATTCTTAATCAAGGGAATGTTGCCAAAGAGATAGCCTCCGAGAACAAAAGTCAAAATCCAAATAATGCCTCCAGTAATGTTATAGATGGTAAATCGCCAATATGTCATGCGTCCTATACCAGCTACAAAGGGCGCAAAGGTACGGATAATTGGTAAAAATCGAGCAATAATAATAGTCTTTCCGCCGAATTTTTCGTAGAACTCGTAGGTGCGGTCTAAGTATTCCTTGTTAAGAAAACGGGATTTCTCTTTATTAAACGCCTTTGGGCCTATAAAATGTCCTACCCAGTAATTCACATTATCTCCGGCAATGGCGGCGATGCTCAGGGAAATAACTAACAGTCCGGCATCTAGTGAGCCAATGGCGGCGAATGTACCGGCAGCGAAAAGAAGTGAATCTCCTGGAAGAAAGGGTGTTATCACCAGCCCTGTTTCGCAAAAAATTATCAGAAAAAGTAGCAAATATGTCCAAGTGCCATAATTTCTAATAATCAAATCAAGATATTTATCAAAATGTAGTAAGATATCAATAAGGTCTTTTATTAATTCCATAAGTCATCCTTAATCATGAAGTTTAATTTTTTTATGGATCGTTAAGAAGTTTTTTACCCAAGATAGGATTAGCTTAGGTATTTTAAAATATAGCGGTTATATATTACCACAATTAAATCAGGGATAAACAACTTGTCTTCCAAAGGGTATTGAGAGCTTTAACGATGTCGTTTATATTAATTACATTATCCATTGTTACCCACCTGAAGCTTAGTTTTACTCCGAGGAGGGTTTTTAATAATCTCTTAACCTGCAAGTTGGATTAATATATTTTCCCAGGTAAATAAAATAGATGGACTATCTGGTTTTTATTGTTTTTTTAATCGTAGCATTCCTAGGTCTCATCTCACTTGTATTTGGATTTCCAGGGACATTTGTTATTCTTGCCGACTCAATACTTTACGGCTGGTATAAGGGATTTAGTGAGATTACGACAAAGGTTATACTAATTTTGGCCGTTCTAGCAGTCTTAGGAGAGTTATTGGAATTTCTTCTAGGTATCTTGGGAGCTAAAAAGGAGAAGGCAAGTAATAGTGCAATCGTCGGTTCAATTATATGTGGAATTGTCGGCGCTATATTGGGTGCTCCTTTTCTTCTTGGAATAGGTTCTATAATCGGTGCTATTATAGGTGCTTTTACCGGTGCTTTTTTAATTGACCTTTTTAAGAGAAAGGGGATAAATCAGGCTATCCAGTCGGGTCGAGGAGCTTTACTCGGAAAGGTGGTTGGAACAATTACGAAAGGTGCAATAGGGATAACTATGATTACGATAACGGTTGTTTCTGTGCTAAGAAATTAGAATCAGCCACGAAGGGACAATGGAAAAAACAAATTACAAATCACAAGCACCAAATGACAAACAAACTCAAAATCACAATCACCAAATCAAAAACTATAAGGTTTGGAATTTCGAATTTGGGATCTGTTTGAGATTTGTGATTTGAGGTTTGGTTATTACCTTTCTTGGTGTCTTAGTGTCTTCGTGGTTAAAGATCAGGAGTAAAAAATGAAAGAAAAACTCGAAGAAATAAAAGTCGAAGCCGAAAGAGAATTAAAAGCAGTTAGTGATGAAACAGCACTTCAGAACATAAAAGCAAAGTTTGTTGGAAGAAAGGGAGTCATCACTGAGATTCTAAAAGGCATGCGCGAAGTTCCGGAATCTGAACGACCTCAGATGGGTCAGCTCGTAAATGAAGTTAAACAGTTTATAGAGGGTTTATTCGATAAGAGATTTGAGGAGATAAAAGAAGAAAAGAAAAAGCACATATTGCTTACGGAACGTGTGGACATCACTCTTCCGGGAAGAGGAGTTCCTCTTGGAGCGAAGCATCCCATAACTCAAGTCATGGAGGAGATCGTTGCTATCCTCGAGCGAATGGGGTTTGAGGTTGCTGAGGGACCGGAAGTTGAGCTTGATTACTATAATTTTGAGGCCCTCAATATGCCCAAAGACCATCCGGCCCGGGATATGCAGGATACGTTTTACATCTCGGATGAAATAGTCCTTAGAACCCATACTTCCCCAGTTCAGATCAGGGTTATGGAAAAACAAAAACCGCCCATAAAAATAATCGCACCCGGAAAGGTGTATAGGTGCGATAGCGATGTTTCACATAGCCCTATGTTTCATCAGGTAGAAGGGCTTTTGGTTGATGAAAACGTAACATTTGGCGATTTAAAGGGAGTTCTTAGCGAATTTGTAAGGCTCATGTTTGGCCCTCAAATAGGTTTTAGACTCAGACCGAGTTTCTTTCCTTTCACCGAACCGAGTGCGGAAGTGGATATTAAGTGTGTAATTTGTGAGGGAAAGGGATGCAGGGTGTGTAAGAATTCTGGGTGGCTCGAGATTGGCGGCTGTGGAATGGTAGACCCTGAAGTCTTTAAGAGCGTTAATTATGATCCAGAACGCTACACCGGGTTTGCGTTCGGAGTGGGTGTTGAAAGAATCACCATGCTCAAATTCGGCATAAATGACATCAGATTGTTTTTTGAAAACGGTATCAGGTTCTTAAAGCAGTTCTCTTAAGTTTATCAGGCATTAAACCTGGTTTTTTATCTAGTAAATTAGCTCTGTCAAGATGAAATTATATTAGTATTAAATAGTTAGAGGTAATACTTTAGATTTTACTTGGCTATATTTGATAGGCTTTATCAAGATTGTCTTATAACTTCCTTCACTTTAACGAGAATTTCAAATGGTGAGTATTTAACTAATTTAAAACACTGTAATCAATGAATCCTACTAAAAAGAAAATTCGAGAGTCAATATGGAGGAAGCTTACAGAAGCAAAGGTGGGAGCGTTTCCCTTTCCCTTAGATGGGCGCATTCCTAATTTCAAGGGAGCATCAGAGGCAGCAGAGCTACTTTCAGAGTTGGAAATTTGGCAAAGCGCAAAAACCATAAAGGCCAATCCGGATGCGCCTCAGAGGCCGGTAAGGGAAAAAGCGCTTCGAGATGGCAAACGGCTTTTCATGGCTGTTCCCAGACTCCGAGATGAAAAACCATTTCGCGAACTCAACCCAGAAAAAATAATAGATATAAAGAAAGCCGTAGCTATCAAAGGCGGGATGAATTTGGGAATTCCAACCAGCGTGGAACAGCTACCACCCATCGACCTGATCATTGCCGGTTCGGTTGCGGTCAACAAGGACGGGCGGCGTCTGGGTAAAGGAGGAGGATATTCTGATTTGGAGTTTGCCCTTGCAAGTCATTACGGAAAGATCACCGACAAAACTTTAATCGTAACTACCGTTCATCCACTTCAGATTACAGACCAGGACATACCTATGGAACGGCACGATATACCTGTTGATTTCATTATCACGTCGGAGACTGTGATAGCAACCAACACACGGTATCCTAGACCAAGTGGGATTTTTCCTGAAATTCTTTCTGAGGATTATATAGAGAACATTCCAGTGATTGCCAAACTGCTTGGTTATTAGTTTTAAAGTATTGGTAAATTGGTAAAAAAGAAATTAAAATTAAACGCATTTTGGAAGAATAATTATGAAGCAATATAACTTAGGAACACGATTTGCTGTTTGCATCAAAAACGAAGCTATCCGGGGTCATTGGATGTGCGAAAAATCCATAAAGTAATGCTTGACGCCCAGGCTACTAAACATCAATATATCCGAGTAATTGACGAATCCGGCGAAGATTGTTTGTATTCTGCGGAATATTTCGCTCCAATTCAGTTGCCGGGAACGTAGAAAAAGCCTTGGCATTGACGACCTAATGAGGTTATGTAGCCAGCACGCTCCACATTTTGGCAGATACGCCCGCCATTACGTATAGGCCCGAAGACAAGGATAAGATCTCTCTTTAGATCAAATTTTGACTAGCAATATCTTTTCCTTTATATTGGTCAAGAATACATGTCTGAGAACAAATCCGAAAGTCCCAAGACCTTTATCTCGTATAGTTGGAGTTCCCATGAACACGAGACATGGGTTCTTGACTTGGCTAAAGAGCTTGAGGAGTCAGGGGTACACGTGATTATTGATAAATGGGATCTTAGGGAGGGAGCAGATAAGTATGCTTTCATGGAGAAGATGGTAACTGATCCGGCCGTTCGTAAAGTCATTGTTATTTGTGACCGCGTATATGCAGAAAAGGCTGATGGACGAAAAGGTGGAGTTGGTACTGAGACTCAGATTATTTCTAAAGAAGTCTACGAACAAGTTGATCCTACTGATCAGAAACAGAAATTTGTAGCTGTCATTACTGAGAAAGATGAAGAAGGTAAGCCATACGTTCCCACTTTTTTGAAGAGTCGGATTTACATTGATATGTCAGATACAGGATCATACACTGAGAGCTTCGAGCAACTTCTAAGGTGGATTTATGATAAGCCTCTACATAAGCGACCTGAACGTGGTCAACCTCCTGCATATATTTTCACAGAAGACAAATTGAATTTAGGTACAAGTCCCCGGTTTCGCTTGGCGATGGAAGCACTGAGGCAAAACAAAGCTACTGCCATAGGCGCTGTACGTGACTATTTCGAAACATTTGCACAAAACTTGGAAACCCTGAGAATAGAGCCTGAGGAAGGAAAAGAATTTGATGATCAAGTTGTTGAAAGCATCGAAGCTTTCCTGCCATACAGGGACGAAGCCATTGACCTCTTTCTAGCAATTGCAAGATATCGCTCCGATCCAGAAGTGTATGAGGCCATACGTAATTTTTTTGAGCGTATTCTTCCATTTGGGTTCTGGCCTCCTGGATGTTCATCATGGCAAGAATGGAACGCCGATAATTTTAGATTTATCATGTATGAACTTTTTCTTTACTTAATTTCGGCGTTACTAAAAAACAATAGGTTTGAAATGGTCAATAAGATCAGTGAACCGGATTACTATTTTCCTCCCGGTTCACCAGACTTGGTTGAGGGTGGACTAGTCCCATTTACCTTTTTCCAAGGGTCTTTACGTTCACTAGAACATCGTAATCAGCGACTGAAGCTCAATCGTCTGAGTTTAACGGGAGACTTAATAAGGCAAGGTGCTAAACGAAACGACCTAACATTCGATGATATAATGCAAACGGATTTTGTCCTTTTTATCCGTGGTGAGTTACGCCCAAAAGAAGATAACTACTCAGATTATCGCTGGTTTCCTTACACGCTGGTATTTCTTAGGGTTAAAGCATTTGAAATCTTTGTCAGGGCACAGTCAATGACATATTTTGATCGAATAAAAATAGCTATAGGTGTAACGAGCAAGGATGAGCTTATGAAACTCATTGAGGAATATAATAATGGTGAGAGGCAAATTCCCAGTCGGCGGTTCCGGCAGTTTAATCCAGCTGCACTCATGAATATAAACAAAATCGCTACACGGCCATAAAGTTTTACCCAATTAACAAATTGAGCAACGCCTCCAACTATGGTACTATCCCATACTTCCAAAAATCTTATCAAATTAAAAAGGAGAAAAGAAAAGATGGGGGTGAAGCCCGACCACTGGATAAGGCAGATGGCTCTTGAGCATAGAATGATCGAGCCGTTTGTCGATGAGCAGATGACAAAGGGTGTTATATCCTACGGCTTATCGGCTTATGGATATGACATAAGAGTAAGCGATGAATTTAAGGTTTTTACGAATGTTTACAATACGGTTGTTGATCCCAAAGGCTTTGATGAGAAGTCGTTTGTTTCCATCAAAGCCGATGTTTGCTTGATTCCACCAAATTCATTTGCTCTCGCAAGGACTGTTGAGTATTTCAGAATCCCTAGAAGCGTAATCACGCTTTGTGTCGGAAAGTCCACGTACGCCCGCTGTGGAATAATCGTAAACGTAACGCCATTTGAGCCAGAGTGGGAGGGATTTGTGACCCTAGAAATTTCAAACACAACCCCGCTTCCAGCAAAAATTTATGCCAACGAGGGGATTGCGCAGGTCATCTTTTTTGAAGCAGATGAGGTTTGTGAGGTGTCCTATGCAGACAAAAAGGGAAAATATCAAAAACAGGTAGGGATTACGCCGCCGAAGGTTTAATAAAATCATGCTGGGGCGGTTCACAAACCGCCCTACAAAAGAAAGAATATTAGTATAGAAACTACTTTATATAATCTAATAAAAGTCGCTGATTTTACTTACGTTTAGCGGGTTTTTATGGTATAATTTTGCGGTTTGCTGTTGGGGTATGAGGTGGCTATCAAGCTTGTCCAGCGTAGTCGAAGGAAGAGAGGTTTAAGGAACCACTATTAATGGAGGTAGTCTAATTGGAAGTAGAAAAAGATATAGATGAGAAGTCTTCTAAAGAGGATAACTCGTATACCGCTGAAGCAATTAAGGTGCTTCCGGGACTCGAAGCCGTAAGAAAGCGCCCTGACATGTATATCGGCGACACGAGTACGAGGGGTTTTCATCACCTTGTTTTTGAGGTTTTGGATAACAGCGTTGATGAGGCTCTTGCAGGATTTTGTGATGATATTAGTGTAACAATTCATGCCGATGGAAGCGTAACGGTTGAAGACAATGGACGCGGAATTCCGGTTGACATACATGAAGAAACAGGAAAATCTGCTGCTCAGGTAGTTATGACCATGCTTCATGCCGGAGGCAAATTTGAGGGAAAGGTTTATAAAGTTTCCGGCGGCCTTCATGGGGTAGGAGTTACCGTTGTAAACGCTCTATCTGAGTACCTCATTCTTGAAATAAGAAAGGACGAAAAGGTCTGGTATCAGAGGTATGAAAGGGGAGAACCTGTAAGTGAGTTAAAAGAGACGGGAAAAACTAAGAGAAGCGGAACGAAAATAAGATTTAGGCCTGACCAACAGATCTTTGAAGTCTCTGAGTTTAATTACGATACGCTTGCTCAGAGAATAAGAGAGCTTGCGTTTTTAAACAGCGGTCTAAGAATAAAACTCCTGGATGAACGTGACGGAAGGGAACAGGAGTTTTTTTATAAAGGCGGAATTGTAGCATTCGTTCAGGAACTCAACAAAAATAAAAACACGCTTCATCCGAAACCGATATACATTTCCGGGGAAAAAGATGACATTATTGTAGAGGTTGCCCTCCAGTACCATGATGGATACACTGAAACTATATTCTCTTACGCTAATAACATAAATAACCTTGAAGGCGGAACGCATCTTACGGGATTTAGAGGGGGGCTTACGAGAACCGTAAACAAATACGCCGAGGATCATGGACTTCTTAAAAACGCAAAGGTTACGCTAAGCGGTGAAGACACAAGGGAGGGTCTTACAGCGGTAATAAGCGTTAAACTCCCCAATCCTAAATTTGAAGGACAGACAAAGACAAAGCTTGGAAATACGGACGTTAAAGGAGTAGTCGAGACTCTTCTAAACGAGAAGCTTGCAACGTTCTTTGAAGAAAACCCTTCAGTTGCCAGAAAAATCATTGAAAAGACTATAGAAGCAGCGAGCGCAAGAGAGGCTGCAAGAAAAGCCCGCGAGCTTACGAGGAGAAAGAGCGCCCTTGAATCCGGATCACTTCCGGGGAAACTTGCCGACTGTCAGGAGCGTGACCCTCAATATTGCGAGATTTTCATAGTTGAAGGAGAATCTGCCGGAGGATCAGCGAAGCAGGCAAGGGCAAGGTACAATCAGGCGGTGCTTCCTCTTCGTGGAAAGATTCTCAATGTTGAGAAAGCAAGGTTTGATAAGATGTTGAGCAACGAAGAGATTAGGACTATGATTATGGCACTTGGAACTGGCATAGGAAGCGATGATTTTGATATATCTAAAATTCGCTATCACAGAGTAATTCTCATGAGCGATGCCGATGTTGACGGCTCTCATATTAGAACGTTGATTCTTACCTTCTTCTACAGACAGGTTCCTGAAATCATTGAAAGAGGATACCTTTATGTAGCTCAACCCCCTCTTTACAGGATAAAACGCGGAAAGGATGAGAGGTATCTGAAAGACGAGAGTACTTTTGAAAATTATCTACTCGAAATAGGCACTGAGGGAGTAGTTTTAAAGGTCAATCGTAATGAGGAATTTGGAGAGATTAAGGGGAACAGGCTGCTTGATATTATAAGGAAATCTATATCTTATGAAAAAATTTTAGAGAGAGTCGGAAAATGGGGAAGAGATACAAAAATAGTTGACGCATTTGCAAGCAGGCCGGGTTTTAGGAAAAGCTATCTTAAAATTGAAAATGAAGCGGAACTTGACGGTCACCTGCAGGAGATCAAAAAGTGGATCGAGAAGCGTTATTCTGAAATCGTATCGCTTGACTGGAAACTGGAGGAGGATGAAGAACATAACTGTTCAAAGATTATCTACCATTTTAAGGAAAACGGTAGGAATAGGAATACAGTGATTGATTTTGATTTTCTCAATTCTCCCGATTTTACTGAGCTTAAAAACCTGCGTGACACTATAAAGGTTGTAGGCGAGCCCCCTTACTTTGTTCAGGACAATGGAAGCGAAATGGAATTAAGAGGCTTAAAAGAGGTTATAGAGTATATTCTTTCACGCGGAAAGAAGGGCATGTTTATCCAGAGGTATAAAGGGCTTGGCGAGATGAATCCAGAACAGTTATGGGAAACTACGATGAATCCTGAAACGCGAGTGCTAAAGCAGGTAAGGATTGAAGACGCGGTTCAAGCCAATGAAATCTTTACGATTCTGATGGGCGATCAGGTTGAGCCGAGGAAGGAGTTCATCGAGAAGAACGCGCTCAACGTAAGAAATCTGGATATTTAATTTATTTTGCCACAGAGAACACAGAGTTAACGAATCAGAATAGGGCGTATATTTTATACACCCCTACGAAAAATCCTTGCTCAGCGCTTTATGTAACTATTATCCAAGGTGTTTTCCGTTTTATTTATTGGGATAGAGGGCTTAGCAAACTTATAGGATAAGAAAACGAGTGCGATACAACCCCCTAAAACAAAGAGACGGGTTCCTAAAGAATCTTCCGAAGTAAGAAGAGCAACCAAGACAATTGATGCTAGGGATAAGGTAAAGGCTAAGCCGAGGATAATTCCACCCTTAGTTGAAAGCCTGTTGCGTTTAACCTCAACTGCTATTCTGAGGATAATGATTATTAAGGTCAGTATTGTGAGAACTATTCCTAGTCCTGTCATGGATTTATTCTATGTTGTTTTTCTTTGAAAACAAAGCTAATGAAAATAATAAAATGATCCCACCAGCAAGACTGGTGGGCTACCCAGTTTTTTTATATCCAGTTTGGGTAGGTCACCAGTCCCTTCGGCTTTGCTCAGGACAGGCTTGCTGGTGACTGCTTTAAACAAGAATTTTCTCATTCATAATCAAAATGGTATTAATATTTATTCCTGTTTTCTGAGCAGGCCTGCCAAGGGTCTTAAATCTCTAAACTCAAAATCAGGCTTAGTATTCCCCTTAGGTTTTTCATTCTTTCTGTTGATCCATGCCGTTTGAAAGCCCAATTCTTTAGCAGGGACGATGTCGTGGACATAGCTTGCCGCAACGTGGAGGACATTTTTCTTTGGAATCTGAAATACCTCCATCATTCTTATCCAGTGACCGTGCGAGGGTTTATATGATTTCACTTGCTCTGCGGTGATAACTCCATCGAACTCAACACCGATTAGTTTAATCAAACCTTGAATTAAGTCTTCGTCTATATTCGATAGGATAGCAAGTTTGTATCTTTCTTTTAGCTTTCTCAGAACCTGTGTTGTTTCATCAAAAGGAGGCCATTTTGTGATCGTGTCTGCAAATATTCCTTCTTCCTGCGAATCCAGTTTAATACCTTTTTCTTCGAATAGTCTTCTTACTCCAAGAGTCAGAATTTCTTTATACTTACGATATCCTTTCTGCTCGATTTCGAGTTCAACCCCTACGTATCTGTCGGGTAGAGGTTCAATATCGAGGGAGAGATTGCGCTTTTTCACGAGTTCTTCGAGGGCATTTTTCATTCCCTGTTCCCAGTCTATTAAGGTTCCATAGCAATCGAAAGTGATTAGGGAAAATTTAGACATTTTTCTGCTGCACGAATAAATTGGTGCCTACAATCTACTCCTGGCTTCTGAATCTACTTCTTTATAACATATATTCCCGCTTTGTGTCTTGGTGGCTGACAATTACTCTCTACTTATACACAAACACCATGACTGCACTTGTTACGATGATGTTTAGAACCCCAAGGGGGAAAAGGACTTTCCAGCCGAGTTTCATTACCTGATCGTAGCGGAAGCGCGGAATCGTCCACCTGACCCAGATGAAGAGAAACAATAGAAAAAAAACCTTTCCTATGAATACAATTGGAGGGAGGTACCAGTATCTTTCTATATCAATTCCGAACCAACCGCCGAAGGGTAGGGGATACCATCCGCCGAGGAAAAGACAGACCATGAGAGCTGAGGCCACTATCATGTGCGTATATTCAGCCATGAAGAACATCGCAAATTTCATACTGCTGTATTCGGTATGATAACCGGCTACAATCTCCGGCTCGGCTTCGGGGAGGTCAAACGGAAGACGGTTTGTTTCCGCAAATGAAGAGACCATAAAAACAAGAAAACCCAGAGCCTGTGGTATTGCAAACCAAATCTTTTGCTGCGCCTCGACTATATCGTTTAATCTAAGAGAACCTGCAAGCAAAATTACTCCTAGAATAGATAGCCCCAAAGAAAGTTCGTAGCTTATCATCTGCGCTGCGGCGCGGAGTCCTCCGAGCAGCGAGTACTTGCTGTTTGATGACCAGCCGCCGAGGACAACGCCGTAAACACTTAGTGATGTGATAGCAAGCACGAATAGAAGTCCTGCGTTTACATCTGCTATTTGAAGCTTTACATAAAAAGGATCTTCAAGTAGGCCAAAAAGAGTGGTGTTAAATCCTTTGCCTATTGGGATTACAGCAAGAGCGACTATTGCTGTAACAAGAGAAAGGGCAGGAGCCATGACATAGAATGGTTTATTGGCACGGTCAGGGATAATATCTTCTTTGAATATGAACTTTACACCGTCTGCAAGGGGTTGAAGAATTCCGAAGGGACCGACGCGGTTCGGCCCGAGTCTGTCTTGAATAAAGGCGCTTATCCGCCTCTCGGCCAGGGTGAGATATGCAACGAGGGTGAGAACTACAAAAAGGACTAATGCAATTTTCACGAATGAGATTCCGATTTCAACCCAGAGCATGCTTTTCTCTTTTTTAGCCACAGATTAACACGAATGGTCACGAATGAAAAAATGTTTTTGGTTAAGGATAAAGTAGGGGCAGGCTTCAAGCCTGCCCCTACTATTCTATTTATTCGTGTAAATCCGTGTTCATTCGTGGCAGATTTTATTCCCTCTTTTTTATGCCGAGTATTCCGATTTTTTCATAGTTCATTCCCTTATACTCAGGAATTCTTTCTGAAATCTCAAGCATAACTTGAGATGGATTGATGTAGATAAAACCTTCTTTCTGAAATCTCTTCCCTAGAAGCAAGAGGATTTCCCAATCGGGTTTTGCGTCTCCCGGCGGGGGAATCGCTTTTTTTATCCTCTGCACTCTCCCCTCATCGTTGGTAAAAGTTCCGTCCTTTTCGTAAGGGCTTGCACCTGGAAGAATCACATGGGCCAGTTTTACCGTCTCTGTGAGCTTAAAGTCCTGAACAGCTAAGAGAGATAGCTTGGATAAAGCCTCGGTAAGCCTGCCTCTTTCCTCTTGGGAAACGAATTGAAAGAGGTCCTCACCCACAACGTAGAGTGCTCTTATTTTTCCCTTAAGAATAGATTTTATTACTTCTCCTATTCCATCATTATCTGAAGCAAAACCCATATCTCTAACCCCCATGCTGTTTGGAAAAGGATCAGTGCTTATCAGGCCAAACTTTTTTCCCCCTTCTACTTTGCCGGCATTAGAGGCTACATTATTAATCCCAACAATCTTGGCGAGTTTCAGAAGAAGATAAAGTTCTTCATTCGTAAGAAGCGGGGAACCTACGAATGCGACAGATTCAGGAGCTTCTTCTTTTATTCGCTTGATTCTCTCGGAAATGTTATGCAGCGCTTTATCCCATGTGGCGGTTTCAAATCCCTCGCCAATTCTCACAATTGGCTCTTTTAAGCGTTTTCCCCCTTGGATTCCTTTGAATTCGTATCTTCCCCTATCGCATATCCAGTACTCGTTCACTTCAAGATTTACTCTCGGCCGAACCCTTGCAACACGGCCCTTTCGGGGATCAACCCCCACTGTTATGTTGCAGCCGTTACTGCAAAGCGGACAAACAGTATCAGTAAACTTCCAGTACCAGACCCTTTCTTCATGAAGGGTATCTTTATCCAGAAGCGCGCCAACGGGACAAAGATCAATCACGTTTCCCGCAAGCTCGTTATCCAATGTTTTTCCTGGGAAGACAACGATCTTTTTTCTAAATGCACGTCCCTCGAACCCAAGCTCTCCTGTTTTGGTAATCTCTTCCGTGAACCTTACGCACCTGGTGCACATGATACAGCGGTTCGGGTCATACATTATTCTATCGCTGAGGTAATATTTTCTTCTTACTTTCTTCTCTTCAGGGCCGTCAAACCTGCTGTATCCAGGGCCATGTTTGAAAGTTGTAAGCTGAAGTGGACACTCTCCGCCCTTGTCGCAGATAGGACAGTCAAGCGGATGGTTTATTAAAGTGAATTCAACGGTAGCTTTTCTTGCGTTGATCGCTCTTTCAGAATTGGTCTTTACGATAAGCCCCTCCCTCACAAATGTATTGCAAGCGGGCATCACCTTCGGAACACCTTCAACCTCCACAAGGCACTGCCTACACTGCGCTACAACGCTTAGAGAGGGATGGTAGCAGAAGTGAGGAACCTCAATCCCAATTCGTGCTGCAGCTTGAATAAGATTTAATCCGTCCTCGACCTCTATTTCTTTTCCGTCTATGGTGAGTTTAGGCATCAAAGACCTTTAAGTACAAGGCTCAAAAGATTGTATCTGACCCATGTTCCATTCGCAAGTTTGAGGAAGTCGAATTAAGTTCGACGTTGGACATTTTCGATAAACAAAGAATGCTGTTTGCTGATGCGTCTTAAAGGATAAAGCGACCCAGCCCTCATTACATAATTCCTTATCAAGTGACAGTCCCAATTCTCTAAACCTCTGAATTACCTCATCTTTGCGTGTATCACGGATGCCCGAGACAAGAAGGAGACCGTCTGATTTTAGTTTGGATTTAAGCTCGTCACTAATTAGAAGAATTGAGTCAATTAGAATATTAGCTATAACGAGATCAAAGCTATGGTTTGTATTTTCAAGAGATCCACATAGGACTTCGATATTGGAAGAGAAGCCATTCTTATTAACGTTTATTCTAGCCTCCCCCACACTTGTGGCATCAATATCTATAGCCAAAGCCGTACTGGCTCCCAGTGCTGCAGCGCAGATTGCAAGCACTCCGCTTCCGCATCCCACATCCAAAACCTTCTCTAACTTTCTCTCTTTAAATATTTCCTCCAACGCTTTAATGCAGAGCTTTGTAGTTATATGACTTCCAGTACCAAAAGCCCAACCGGGGTTGATTTCTATTAGTTTTACTTCTCCATTTTGGAGTTCTAATTTAATTGTTGAGACTTTCGTGTGATATTCAAAAACAGGTATTCTGCTCATGGCTGCTCTCTTTAATCCTATTAGATTATAAGTATTTGTAGAGACGAATTGATGCTTTTTGAAAATTTAATTTACAAATAAAATAAACATTGCCTATCCGATTAGGTCATTATGTACTGCTTAATAATTGGGACACCATTAATGCGGTCTCTACTTTTTTTTGGAACAGTTTCGAAAAATATTCAAGAGACAGTTTCTTTATTAGTCTCACTGTCGGTGCCTGAGGGTTTATTTTCAGCCGATGCTACTTCTTCTTCCTCGGCTTTATTTTCTGGAAGATTTGAGGGCTTTATGGTTTCTTTTTCCTCTTCAACTTCTGTGCTTATAGTTTGTCTAAGCTCGTCCTTAGCTCTCTGCAGCTCCCGCATTCCCCGCCCGAGCGTTCTTGCAATCTTCGGTATCTCCTTTGGACCGAGGACAAGAAGCGCTATTAGAAGAATTATCAATAATTCACTAGTTCCGATACCAAACATCCCTTTATTAAGCTCCCCATAGCAGATGATATTTTTCTATCTTCTTAAAAAGCTATCACATTCAACTCCTTTGTTCAACTGAACCCCTTTTACGTCGGTTTAGCTACGATATAGTTGGTTGCGTGACTTCTTTGAAAATAATTTGGTCTTATCTAAAAAGTAAAATCATGTTTCCCTGTAGGAGCGCCATACCTTCGAAAAGCTCAGGACAGGCTTGGCGCGACACAAGTCGCGGCTGGAAGCCGCTCCTACGTGGTCTGTATTACAAGTGGTTATGTGGTTTACTATAATTTTAAATTTGCTCCTAAATATTGTAAAATGACAAATTCTAAAGAAACATAATATCACCCCGGAGGAAGATTTTATGAAAGCAATAAGGTATCACGAGTTTGGTGGCGTTGAAGTTCTAAAATACGAGGATGTGCCTGAGCCTGAAATCGCGGATAACGAAGTTCTAGTTCTGGTAAAAGCCGTTTCGTTAAACCATTTGGACTTACGTCTTAGATCGGGAAAATCTCCAAGACCCGTTAACCTTCCTCATATCGGCGGTGTGGATGTTGCAGGAGATGTTGCGGAAGTGGGGAAAAATGTTACCGATTTGCAACCTGGGACACGTGTCGTCGTTGATCCTGCGATCAAGTCCAAGACAGGAGTCGAGGTCGTTGGAGTAAATCTATACGGAGGGTTTGCCGAGTATGTTAAAGTCCCTGCGGAAAACGTTGTGCCGATTCCGGATGACCTTTCATATAATGATGCTTCCGCGCTGCCTATTTGCTATGTGACGGCTTGGTATGGACTCAATGAAAGGGGAAAGCTTAAGGCCGGTGAAACTGTGCTTATTCATGCCGCGGGAAGCGGTACTGGAAGCGCTGCGATTCAGGTGGCAAAGCTTTCAGGCGCTCACGTTATTGCTACGGCGGGGACAAACGAGAAGCTTGTCAAGGCAAAGGAGCTTGGAGCGGATGAAACGATAAATTACAATGAATCGGACTTTGCTGATGAAGTGAAAAAAATAACTAATAAAAAGGGTGTGGATTTAATTTTCGACCAGATCGGAGCGTCGGTTTGGGAGAACAATCTTAAATCCCTAGCCACTCTGGGAAGGCTCCTTCTTGTAGGAGTTGTTGGGGGTGGGACCGCAACATTAAACTTTGGACCGATTATCATGAGGGATATTACTGTTCTGGGTGTAACTGTTTTTAACGCGCCGCGTAGTAATTTGGTAGAGGTAATTAATGTGGCTTCTCTAGGTATTATTCGTCCCGTAATTGATAAGACTTTCCCGTTTAAGGAAGCTGCTGAAGCACAGAAACTGCTTGAGAACAGAAATCAATTTGGGAAGGTAATATTAAATCCCTAGAAAAGTTTTTTAGCCGTGAATGAAAATAAACGGGATGGAAGATGCAGGATACATGATGCAAGTAAAAACCCTCATAAATCGGGCATCGTGTATCAAGAATCGCTATCAGCATAAATTCGTGTCCATCTGCTCCAATTCCTGGCTCAATGTTTAACTCGATAATTCCGTGTACTTGCTACAGGGTTTCCGCTATCATTTCGTGTCATTGCGAGCACATTCACCCTTCGGTTACACTCAGGACATGCTTAGTTCAGTGTAAACTCTGTGAAGAAACTCTTTTTTCCATTCATTTGTCATGTCGAACGCACGTGAGACATCGAAGCAGATTTCTCGATACCTCGAAACAAGGATTTCTCGTGGAATTTATCCTGAGCCGGGTCGAAGGACTCGAAATGACAAATTCAGTATGGGATTGCCTCGTCGCGGAGTCTGCCCTGAGCCTGCCGAAGGGCTCCTCGCGATGACCAAAGCAAACGTCTGTGTTTAC
>JACPIY010000050.1 GCA_016187835.1 Deltaproteobacteria bacterium
GACAAAAGCGCGCAGGTTGGACCTATTGAGGTTGAAAGTAAAGTGCCAGAAGCAGTTCGACCGGGTTCACTACAGGCTGAGCGCCGCCATCTAACCGTGATGTTTTGTGATTTGGTAGGTTTTACGGCTATCTCGGAACAAATTGATGCTGAAGACCTGCGCGAGATAATACGCGCTTATCTGGATGTCTGCTCAAAGGTAACCAGCCGTTTTGAAGGACATATAGCAAAGTACTTTGGAGATGGGATATTAGTTTACTTTGGCTATCCACTTGCTCATGAAGATGACGCAAGAAGGGCAGTGCTCGCAGGATTGGAAATTGTAGGGGCCATTCATGAATTGCCCCTACAGAACACACGATTACAAATACCTCTACAGGTGCGCGTAGGAATACATACAGGTCTTGTTGTTATAGGAGGGATGGGAGTAGAAAACGTACCCGAATCCATAGCTATAGTGGGCGAGACACCAAACGTTGCCACCCAACTCTTGAGTGTAGCAGAGCCCAATTCAGTGGTGATCAGTTCTGCCACACATCGGCTTGTTGAGGGATTATTTGATTACCATTACCTTGGTCAGCACACGTTGAAGGGCGTTTCGACTCCGTTAGAAATATACCGTGTGCTCCATGAGAGTGATGTCCGGAGCCGGTTCGAGGTAGCTGTCACTAAAGGGCTGACCCCACTTGTAGGAAGAGAGCAGGAAGTAGGACTCTTACTTGAGCGTTGGGAGCGGGTCAAGGAAGGAGAGGGGGAGGTGGTGTTACTTTGTGGAGAACCGGGGATAGGCAAATCGCGCCTTGTACAGGTATTGGAAGAACGATTGGCAGGAGAGGCACACGTGAGGATAGAGAGCAGCTGTTCACCCTATTACAAGAACAGCGCCTTATATCCCGTGGTTGATCATTTACAGCGGTTGCTGTTTAAGAGAGAGGATTCTCCCGAAGAGAAGCTGGAAAAGCTTGAGAGGGTTCTTGAACAGTATGGCTTTTCCCTTCAGGAGATGGTGCCACTTTTTGCCTCATTACTTTCTCTCCCGATTCTTGATCGCTATCCACCTCTCAATCTTACTCCACAGAGGCAGAAGCAGAAGACCATGGAAGCCTTGCTGGTTTGGCTGCTTAAGGAGTCTGAGAAGCATCCGGTGCTACGTATAATGGAAGACCTGCATTGGGGGGATCCCTCAACTCTAGAGTATCTGAGTCTACTTGTGGACCAGGTAGCTGCTGCCCGCATCCTCACCCTGCTTACATTTCGCCCGGACTTTAGTCCGCCGTGGACCAGCCGTTCAAACCTGACACAGATTACATTAAGCCGCTTAACACGTAAACAGGTAGAGGTAATGGTTGAGAAAGTAGCTGGAGATAAGGCTCTTCCTGCCGAGGTGACTCATCAGATAGTGACCAAGACAGATGGAGTGCCTCTATTTGTTGAAGAGTTGACAAAGATGGTGCTTGAGTCGGGGTTGCTAAGGGAACGAGAGGGCCGCTATGAACCTATGGTTCAACTACTTTCGCTTGCTATCCCTGCCACGTTACACGACTCGCTTATGGCTAGGCTTGATCGTCTGCCTAGAGTCAAAGAGCTAGCGCAACTGGGAGCAACTATAGGACGCGAATTTACTTATGAGTTACTTAAGGCAATCTCATCTCTGGACGAAGAGACTTTGCAGAGAGACCTAGCCAAGTTAGCGGGAGCTGAACTTCTCTACCAGAGGGGACTTCCGCCTCAGGCTAGGTACTTCTTCAAACATGCCTTGATTCAGGATACAGCCTATCAATCGTTGCTAAAGAGCAAAAGGCAACAGTACCATCAGAAAATTGCACAGGTCCTGGAGGAGCGATTTCCGGAGACTGCTGAGACCCAGCCAGAGCTTCTGGCTCATCACTATACGGAGGCGGGTCTCAGGGAGCGAGCTATTGTCTATTGGCGGATGGCAGGGCAAAGAGCAGTCGAACGCTCGGCCAATGTGGAAGCTATTGGCCACTTCACCAAAGGGCTGGAGTTGCTTAAGGCCCTGCCAGACACATCCGAGCGGACTCAGCGAGAACTTGCACTGCAAATCGCTCTGGGTGCTCCCCTAAGAGTTACTAAGGGCTTTGCATCTCCTGAGGTAGAAAGATCCTACGCACGTGCACGAGAGCTGTCTCAGCAGATAGGAGAGACTACTCAACTCTTCCCTGTGTTGCGAGGACTATGCGGATTTTATCTTGGGCGGGCGGAGTTACAGACGGCGCACGAGCTTGGAGAACAATGTCTGCGCCTTGCCCAGGCCGCACAAGACTCCGCTCTCCTAATACAAGCTCACTATTTACTGGGAGCGACCTTATTCTGCCTTGGGGAGATAGCTTTGTCGCGCGAGCATCTAGAGCACGGGATTACCCTCTACAATCCCAAACAGCACAGCTCCCATGCATTCCTCTATGGGCAGGACCCAGGTGTGGCTTGTCTATTTTGGGAGGCTTGGGCCCTGTGGCATCTGGGCTACCCAGACCAAGCGCTGAAGAAGGGCCACGAAGCACTGACCCTGGCCCAGGAGCTATCTCACTCTTATAGCCTAGCTATTGCTCTTGACCTGATTGCCTTCCTGCATCAGTTCCGCAGAGAGGAGCATGCTGCTCAAGAGCGTGCAGAAGAGTCCATTGCAATCTCGACTGAGCAAGGATTCGAGTTTTTCTTAGAAATGGGAACTATTCTACGAGGCTGGGCACTGGCCGGGCAAGGAAGGGCTGAGGAGGGAATCTCACAGATACGCCAAGGGCTCACTGCATGGCGGGTCACTGGAGCAGAGTTGTACCAGCCGTATTGGCTAGCTCTATTAGCTGAGACTTTTGGGAAAGTGGGGCAGACAGAGGAGGGGCTTACTGTACTGGCCGAGGCGCTGGCAGTTGTGCGCAAAAATGAAGAGCGTTACTACGAAGCGGAGCTGTATCGGCTCAAAGGAGAGCTACTTCTGGCTCTGTCTGCTGAGAATCAAGCTGACGCTGAAACCTGTTTTCGTCAGGCTATTGATGTTGCACGTCAACAGTGTGCAAAATCTTTAGAGTTGCGGGCAGTAATGAGCTTGAGTCGTCTGTGGCACGAACAGGGCAAGAAAGAAGAAGCCCGCGAGATGCTGGCCGAGAGTTATGGCTGGTTCACCGAGGGATTTGACACTAGAGACTTGAAAGAAGCAAAAGAACTGCTTGAAAAGATGTCTTGAAGTTGCAAGAACCACTTAAAATTCATCACAAAATCCAAAAGACCATATAATCCCTTCCCAAGCGTCAACTTTCGTTTACGCCGACGTCAACAAGAGTTTACGCTTTCCTCCACGTGTTTAAGCTCTGACATTAATTCTATGGTTTAAATATACGAAGCCGAAAATTCGTAAAGCCTTTGTCTGACAAGGGCTTGCGAGGATTTCCGTACAAACTGCTCAGCTTTTGTCCAGCCTTGGCATGACACTTGCGATTTAACCAAAATTGAAAGACAAAAAGTAAGGAGGAAAAGATCCTGAACAAAGTCGAGATTCAAAGCAAAAGGGTAAGTGAGAAAGAACGGAGAGATTTAGTGCGAGATCTCTACGAACCCCGTATCCGCGCGGCCCGAATGGGGTTCGCAATGAATCACGTGATGTCCATTGATTGTATCGAAGATGTTTAGGAATCTAGATGTCAAATTAATCCAAAACATAAATAAAGGAGGAAAACTCAAATGAAAAGGATGTTAAACGTAATGATTCGGCGAAAGCCGAAGGAAAGGAAAATAGTATGCGAGAGTATTAGCCTTAGAGTTGCTCTTTTGTTGCAAATAACGGTTGGCAAATGATGACGATGCCGATAAGGCGGCATGGGACAATGCTTCCAACAGATTTATCGCTGGGGCTCCACTGCCCTGCCCCTCTAAACCAAAAACCCTCTGCAAATGTGGTGGCGATGCAAGGGATAAATAAATGCCACTAGGAGGTAACAGTCATGGATTGGGGATTACATTTTCCGTCACACATACATTCATGGAAATGGGTTTCATACGGGGAACAGAAAGGGTTCTCTTACTTTATGCCGTATGACAGCATCGGAAGCGATGTCTATGAAACCCTTGCACTCTGTGCCGTAAATACAAAAACCATAAAGTTAGGACCGGGTGTTACAAGCCCCGGGTCACGTACTGCACCTGTCACTGCCCGCGCTATGGCAACTCTTAATGAGTTGGCGCCTGGAAGATGCGTCCTGGGTATTGGCACCGGAAACACTGCCCGTCGGGCATGGGGGATGCCACCAGCAAAGATTGATGAGATAAGAGAATTTGCTGAGATATGCAGGAAGATGTTTAAGGGGGAAGAAACTCTTTATGTTGAAGGGCCGGATAGATACATGAATGAAGAGAGACGTCGCTATGTGAAGTTCTTAAGTCCTGATTGGGGCTTTATTAATGTTAAAGATGATATTCCTATTTTTTTAGCGGGAAGTGGCCCTAGGATGCTAGAGTTAGCTGGTGAGACGGCCGATGGCGTTATTTTACTCGGCACTATTGGCGAATCTTTCGTTGATTACTGTATGGAGCATATTAGAATCGGCGCAAAGAAAGCGGGAAGAGACCCAAAGAGCCTCTATACGATCGTGCTCACGGCTTTTCATATTTTAGAGAAAGGAGAAACGTTAGATTCGAGGTCAGTAAAGCTTGCGGTAGGCCCTGTTGTTGCAGTGTGTCTAAATATTGCGGCTCTTTCACTAGAGAACTACGAAAAAACAACGGGTACTGCTAAGGGTGATCCTTTGCCGGAGGATATACGAGAAGGTGTAATGAAATTCACTGACGCATACCCAGGAAGGAAGATGGATATTCAAAGGAGACACCTAAAACTCTACGGCAGCTATTTTGTGTGGAATGAAGAATATGAACCTCTCATTACACCAGAGATGATAAAGACTTCGACACTTGTCGGTACTCCTGAAGAAATAAGAGAGACTGTGCATAGGCTAGAATCTCAAGGAATAAATCAGGTTATGATAGCGCCTATTCCAGACCCTAACAAGTCAATGGACAGCTTCCACGAAAACATTATCTCCAAGTACTAGAGAGGCGAGTAACTATACGCCGAACGGCAATAAATTGAATTTGGCTCCTTGGATGTCATTCTGAACGGAGCGCAGCGGAGTGAAGAATCTGCCCGCTTTTGAGGACACGACTGAGATTCTTCGCTTCGCTCAGAATGACAATTAAAAGCACAATTCATGTCCGTACAAAGTATAGAATCCATCAAGAGCTGTGACATATTTCAAACAAAGGAGGTGATTAGAATGGCGAAATTTTTAGCGGTTCATCCAGTGGATCCACAGCTAAATGACAAGGGTGAGATAATAACGGTTTACTGCGAATGGGACGGAAAAGATGTTGAAGCTGTTAGACAGGCTTTAAAGTCAATACCTGAGCTTCCAGCTAAAGCTATATCTCCAATGGCTGAAATTCACGGAGAGAATTACAGGTAGATTTCTTGGCTAAAGGCCACTGGAGAATTTTCTTCGGTTTCTCTAGTGCCTTTTCAGCAACAGCTTGACCACGCTACAAGCAGGTACAAGCAACTCTTTCTTTTTTACGTAAATGGACGGTTGGAGAGAGAATTTAGGTTCATGCATAAAACGGGATAATGAAAAAAGTTTTCCTTGACGCTGGCACCCTTAAAAGAATTTCCCTTGAGCAGGGTGGCAAGTCTCCAAACATTATCCGGTTAAATAGTTATCGTATCGCTATCTATCCCGGTAGGGGTAACTCTCGCGGTTACCCACAAACTAGGGCAGGTGCAAGACCTGCCCCTACAATTCTTACAAATCTGCTAATGCTTTATATCCGCACAGAATTAGTATCATTTTTTATTTCTCTCCACAATCTCTCTTACTGCAAGCCTTAATGCATTTAGTCTTATAAACCCAGTCGCATCGCCTTGATTATAAACTCTGTCCTCTTCAAAGGTGGCTAAGTCCTTCTGATATAGTGAAAACGGAGAACGTCTTCCTGCAATTGAAACGTTTCCCTTATAAATTTTTGCCCTTGTTGTTCCGGTGACGTTTTTCTGTGATTCTTCTATCGAGGCCCTAAGCATTGCCATCTCCGGCGAGTACCAGAACCCGTAGTAGATAAGCTCAGAAAACTTAGGAACGAGCGTGTCTCTAAGATGCATAACTTCTCTATCCATGGTAATTGACTCAAGCCCTCTATGTGCGACATGGAGTATGGTTCCGCCTGGGGTTTCGTAGACTCCGCGGGATTTTATCCCGACAAACCTATTCTCGACCATATCCACTCTACCTACTCCGTTTTTTCCTCCGATTTCATTTAGTTTATAAAGAAGTTCCACAGGGGAAAGTTCTTCTCCATCAACGCTTACAGGAACCCCTTTTTCAAAATCTATATCAATATAAGTAGGTTCATCAGGAGCTTTCTCAGGGGAAACAGTCATCTCAAAGATATCCTCGGGCGGCTGATTCCAAGGGTCCTCGAGTATCCCCCCCTCGTAGCTCGTATGAAACATGTTTCTATCACAGCTATAGGGCTTCTTAGAAGTTACGGGAACGGGAATCCCATGCTCCTTTGCATATGCTATTAGAGCTTCTCTTGACTTTAAATCCCACTCGCGCCAAGGAGCGATTACTTGAATTTTGGGCTCAAGGGCACAGTAGGTCAATTCAAACCTTACCTGGTCATTCCCCTTTCCGGTTGCTCCGTGTGCTACGGCATCCGCATTTTCTCCTTTGGCAACCTCGATTTGTTTCTTTGCAATAAGAGGTCTGCCAAGAGAGGTTCCCATAAGATACATTCCCTCATAAACCGCATTTGCTCGGAGAGCGGGAAAAACAAAATCCTTCACGAATTCTTCTCTCAAATCCTCGATATAAACCTTGCTCGCTCCAGTCTTTAGGGCTTTTACTCTTACCTCATCTAAATCCTCTCCCTGCCCCAAATCAGCCACAAAAGCCACTACCTCAGCCTTATATTTCTCTATAAGCCATCTCAGTATTACTGATGTATCAAGGCCGCCTGAGTAAGCAAGAACTATTTTCTTTATATCTCCCATCTTCTCAACGTAAGGTTTATTGAACGTGAATATACCGATTTTGGATTGCGGAATTAAAGCTTTTAACTAGCCACGAAATTTGGGTATCGGGTATTCGATTTTAGGAATGGCCAATACATAATATCTATATTCGTGACCATTCGTGTTCATTTGTGGCCAAACATACTTTTAAATCTGAAATCTGCAATCCGAGAGCCGCAATTTTAAACCGCTCCGCCGCTCCCCCTTAGATCATAAAAATAAAATGTCGCTCCCTTACCCTCATAAAACTTCTCCAGTGAAAGACCGAGATACTCTAACTTAGCAATGTCATCCCCTGTATATGATGTACGCTTCACTTCCTTTGAAAGTTTACAGACTATCGGAATATCATTTGTGGGATTGTCCTGAGATGTGAAGTTTAGTTGAAACTCTCCATCAATTGACATATCATTCCGAACTGCAAACCCCAAAGCCATATTGGCATTGATAAGCTCAACAACTATAACCTTCACCCTACTGCTTCCACCTTCGGCTTCTCCTACACTATCTACTTCAAATGTATAAGCGTAAAAGTTAACCGGAATGTTTTTTTCTCCCATCGAATTCAGGTACAAATAATCTTCCGAAGTTATGAAACACAGAATCTGTAACATTTAATCCTCCGTAAGTTTAGTAATGAATTAAAAGTGAAAGTTTTCTGTTTTTACAATTCGTAACTCTTCATTCATGACTCTACTTTGGAACTATTATCATAACATGTTTCTCTCATACTTTAAACCAGTCCGACGAAGCTCAGTTGCTTTCCTACTCCCTTACCATCTCTTCTATACGAATGAAACCCGCTGTCACACTTTGTACATATATTTATTATTTCTATATCTTTGACCCCTTCTTCTACCAAGGCAATCCTATTGGCTTCTTTTAGATCGAGGATGTATTTAGAATCATTTTTCTTCAACAGATAACTCTTCCAATTATCAAATTTATTCATAAACAAAGATGCGACATCCTCTCCAACCTCGTAGCAGCATCTTCCAATAGAAGGACCTAAGACTACGTAAACACTCGAAGGCTCGATTCCGAAGTTTTTCTCTATCTCAAGGAGAGCGGTTTTTGTAATTTGAGAAAGTGTTCCTCTCCAACCTGCATGAACTGCCGCTACAACAGAAGCAGTTCTGTCAACAAAAAGGATCGGTTGACAGTCCGCAGTAAAAACCCCTATTCCCATATCCTTTAAACTCGTCACAATCGCATCCCCTTTTTGCTCTGATTCTTGTCTAAATCCATCTTTAATCACAAAAACATTGCTGCTATGAATTTGATTCAATGTGAAAATCCTGCTCAGTCCAAAATAACTTGCAGCCTCTTCCAAACCTCCCTTGAATCCTCGATTTGAAAACCCGTGAACGATGCCGCTAATTATTGATAAATTTTCGGATTTAATCCAGCTCATAACAAATGCCGATTGCAGATTTCAAACTTAAAAGCGTATTCAGCCACGAATGAACATGAATTTACACTTTATAAAATGATGCACGATACATGATTCATGATACATGAAAGCTTCTACATGCATCCTGTATCGTGTATCTTGCATCCCATTTACTTTCATCAGTGTTATTTCTTGGCTAATTAAACTTTTTTATTCAGCAAGTCGAGATTCTAATGTTTTAATTACTTCTTTCATATCTTCAGAGAGTGGTGCTTGAAATTCCAAATAGTCTCCACTTCTAGGATGAACAAAACCAATAGTTGATGCATGAAGCGCATGTCTTCCCAGTTTCCTTGAAACTGCATTCAAAAAATCGGAATTATGTTTTCTAGACCCATAAACCCTGTCACCTAAAAGCGGGTAGCCGTTATCAGCAAAATGAACCCTTATCTGATGGGTTCTTCCCGTCTTAGGCTTCGCTTCAACCATTGTTACTTCCTCGTATCGTTTTATAACTTTCCATAAAGTTAAAGCTTCCTTTCCGGTCTTTGCTTTTGTAGACATTTTTATTCTATTCGTAGGATGCCTGCCTATAGGTGTGGAGAAGTAACCCGATTCCTCTTTAACTTTTCCCAAAACCAGTGCTACATAACTCTTTTTTACTTCCCGAGATTTGAATTGATTTATAAGCAACTGATGTGCAAAATCGTTTTTTGCGACAACCATCACGCCTGACGTATCCTTATCGAGTCTATGTACTATTCCTGGCCTAATCTTACCTCCTATTCCGGAAAGCCACTTGCACCTATATAGAAGAGCGTTTACCAGAGTCCCCTCTTTTATTCCCGCTCCCGGATGGACTGTTAGACCAGCAGGTTTATTCACCACTACAACATCATCATCTTCATAAAGAACTTCAACGGGGATGTCCTGAGGTTTGGCTTCAATAGGCTGAGGAGGAAGTAATGTCACCGAAACCGTCTCGCCACCGCTTAGCTTCTTTGAGGGTTTTGTAGGCTTTCCCTCCACCAGAATAAGCCCTTCGTCAATCAATTTCCTTATCTGTGAACGGGTAAGACCGGATAGAAGATGAGAAAAAGCAACATCGGCCCTCTTACCTGAAAAACTAAGGGGTATTTGAAATGTCTCCGTATTAGCTTCTTTGCTCATAGTCTTTCTATAATCCACTTCTCTCACTTAGCTTCTCCCTTATTCTTTTCTTGCACCATTCTCCTGGCTGTACTTGCAATAACACCGGGGAGATTTTTATTCCAAAGAAGGGCCCTGAGTTCCTTATCCCTCAGATGGCGGATAAGGTTAAGAGATATATGGGACGGTGTTTTGGGATTGTTAACCAGCGCTAACTTAACTTGGTAAATCTTAGCCCACTTACGAGCCATCGCTACCTCACGAAGTATATCCTCGTCTACTGTCTTTGATTGAGCGATATTTATAACCTCCATATCTGAAAGACGAGGATTTTTTAGTACTGCACTCGCTACAATCCTGTTTGGGTCGCGGACGAGAATAGTTCGTGAATCCCTGTTCCCCAATATAGCAAGCTTTACCTTTTGTGCTATGTTCATCTGCTTTATTATATTGATTAGACTTTCACGCTTTTTATCACCAATGTCTTCTTCACTCTCTTCTACGAAATCCTCTGAGAAATCTATTTCATCTAAAAACGACTCCTTAATGTCTTCGAGTACCGTTGGTTCTACTTCTTCCTGAGATTCTTCCGAAGTTTCCGAATGGGATTCATATTCCTTTAGGAACTCAGGAACCGAGCCCCGTTTGCTTAAATAAAGGCTGAAAAAAGAAATCACCTTGTCGAGCGTAGATCGGCTTATTGCAGAGTTCTTACTGAGAGATTCAACAATGTCCTCCGAACGCAGAATCCGCTCCTGATTATTAGCTATGATGTCTAAAAGGGATTGGCTATGAAGGGTCTCGGCAAGGTAAACAATGGTGTTATCGCTTGTGAAATGGTTTAATATGATTCTTTGGAGTTGGGATTCGCTGTCGGTATTTCTAGCTATATAATCTAGAAGCTCTGACGGCGTAGAAGTATCGGCAAGTAAACTTACCATAACTCCTTCCGGTATAGACTTTAGAGACTTCTCAGCCTCTATACTAACTTCTTTATCTTCTTCCAAAGTGAGACCGTAAAGAACGAGGGCAAGGTCTTTTGGTGGAACCGGAATAACACCCCGTGCCGCCATAAGGCGCATCTCTCTAGGCATGGACGGGTCAATAAATTTCTTTAAGGTCTCAGGAATTTTTTCAAAAAAACCTTTCGTCATAAGTAGCTTTATTTTAAGTAAAAATAATGGAGGATACAACTTTCCCTGATTTGCCAAACAATTGACGAAATTTGTTAGAGAATATTTCCATCTCCTCATTTATTAAAAAATTTTTGAGCGATTTAAACAAGTTAGGAATTGAATCATTCTGGCATAGTTTTTGCTGTTTTTAAAATAGTAAAGATTTCGTTTTTGGATAATTATTGGTCGTATGTCATGTTGAGCGAGGCGAATCATCCCATTTGACTGAGAGCATAAGACACTTCGCTGACTTCAGTGTGACACGACAAGTGTTTAACCGGAGTTGATATTATTAAAGCTAAGTTTGCGGGTTATTTTCTCTCAATGAGATGGAAATGATACGGAACAACTGGCTTAAGGTTTGGGAATATCATAAAGCTAGGAGAAATAAAATGAAAAAGCACGCTATGAATCTATCACGGAACAGCTACTCCAATTCAACCATAGTCATACTAAAATGGAGTGAGGTACTCGAAAGCGCCTTTGATTACTACTATGCCGACTATGTCCCTGCCTGGGCTCTGAGAGAAACCCCTTTTAACAATACGGGAGACAAGCTCTTTATTTCAAAAAAGAACGAAGAGTGGGTTAGCTGGGAAAAAATTGACTTGTCAGACCGGCCCGATGTGGCAACCCTATTTGACCTGCTTCCGGACTTGCCCAAGGACGAAGAATACTGGAAGGTGGTGCGTGAAATTAAAAACAGCGGAATCGAAGACGCTGAGGATTATTTCTGGGAAAATATGTTTTCCTATAAGCAATCAAACGAAGTCAATGTGCATGGAAGAACTTACAAAATCGAGTGGGAAGCTTAAGCTGAACGGCTATGTAATTACCTAACACAATATAACAAATTTGAGGCTTCTTAATACAATAGAGGCAACCCTCGCAATATATAATAAGTATACAAGCAATAAACACAGACCTTGGAAACGAAAATAATGAAATAATATGGAAATATCAGCAGAACAATTCAAAACCATTTTCAATGAATCACTTGATGTAGTTATAATAATTGACCCTGCAAGTGGAAATATTCTCTGTGTAAATAACACTGTTCGCTATAGCCTCGGCTATGAGGCGGATACCCTTATTGGAAAACATTTCTCCGCTCTTTTTTCATCCGATGGCTCGCTGAAACCAGAAAAACTTCTGGAAGAGACGCGTACCTACGGCCCGGTCTTTACAGAACAGGGTTTCCTCCGGGCAGATGGCTCTGTCTGTCCCATGGATTTGACCACAACACTGATCCCCTGGGACAATAAGGGCAATGTAATTCTCGTTACCCTGAGAGATGTTACTGAGCAAAGGCGGGCAGAGGAGGCTTTAAAACGAAGAGAAGAACTAATAGAAAACACTTTAGACCTTATTGCAATTCTTAATGCTAGCGGAACCTTCCGCTACGTAAGCCCTTCGCATAAACGCCTACTCGGATACGAGCCTGAGGAATTAACAGGCAAAGTCGCCCTGAATCTTATTCACCCCGATGATATCGAGGAGGTTCGTAACCGCTTCATCAACGAATTACAAAACACCAGCGTTGTCCAGTCAGGAGAGTTTCGCTTTCGACATAATGACGGCTCATGGCGTATTCTAGAATGTATAGGAAAAGCACTTACCAACGATTCGGGAGAAACCGTTATAGTTGTTAACTCTCGCGATATCACTGAACGTAAGCGGGCAGAATCCTTACAAAGAGGACAAAACCAGGTTCTTGAAATGATAGCAAAAGGCGCTTCTTTGTCTGATGTACTGGATACCTTGATTCGGTTCATCGAAAAATAGTCTGAGGGCATGCTTTGTTCCATTTTGCTTCCAGAGCCAAACGAAGACAAGTTGCGTTATTATTCAGCACCCAGTCTACCTGAAGGCTATATATCCGCGATAGATCCCTTATCTATCGGGGCATGTTGTGGTTCCTGTGGAACAGCCGTCTATAGAAAAGAAGCCGTTATAGTCCCAGATATTGCTAACGACCCATTATGGGCCGAACGGAAAGAAATAGCATTGAAATATGGAATCAAAGCCTGTTGGTCTACTCCTATCTTTTCCACAAACGGTGATGTATTAGAGACTTACGCAATGTATTATCACGAGCCACGCAATCCAAGTACAAGCGACTTAGAGTTAATTAAAATAGCAACCCATATCGCAGGAATCTCAATTGAACACAAGCGGACTGAGGAGACACTATGGGCCAATTTGGCTCAATTGGCTAAAAAGAGCCGATATGAGACGATCGTTAATTCTGTAACTCAAAGCGTCCATAAGTCAATCAACCTCCAAGAAGTTCTAGAAAACGCATTTGAGGTAATGAGCACGAATATAGATGGAGTAGAGCATGTCGCAATTCATTTAGTGGAAGGAGAAGAAGCTGTTATCAAAGCTTATAGGGGCCACCAAGATTGGTTTGTCGAGCGTGTAAAAAGGTTACCCTATCCAAAAGGCTTTACCTGGAAGACAATCATAGAAGGAAAACTCAGGTATTGCCCGGATGTTGACGAAGATACTGTTATTGGTCCCGCAGGAAAGGAAGCTGGAACAAAGAGCTATTTGTCTATGCCTATCTTCTGGGAAGGTAAGGCAATTGGGTGTACCAATGTACATTCTTTCAAGAAAAACGCCTTTGAGGAAGAAGAACTAAAACTGCTTGAGATTGTTGCACATCAAATCGAGGTAGCAATCAATAACGCAAAGCAGGCAGAGGCGTTGCAACAATCAGAGGAACGTTACCGAACCCTCTTTAATCAATCCCCTGTTGGCGTGTATATCTTTAAAACGAATTGCACGATTACTCATTGCAATGAGCGTATGGTTCGAATTCTTCAGTCCTCCTATGACAAGATCATAGGAGCTGACCTGCGGAAACTGAAAAACAATTGTGTATTGCCTTTGATGGATAAGGTGCTTGTAAAACAGCCCGCTACATATGAAGGTTTCTATGAAGCGACCAATAGTTCGGCCAGGTTATGGGTATCTATTAGGCTTTCGCCACTACGTGACGCACATCGGAATGTTATCGGTGGAATGGCAGTAGTGGAAGACACCACGGAGCGTAAGAAAATGGAAGAAAAGCTAATAAAAGCCCAAAAACTGGAATCCCTTGGGATTCTTGCTGGCGGTATTGCTCATGATTTTAATAATCTCCTTACAGCTATTCTTGGCAATATCTCCGTTACAAAGATGTACGTAAGCCCCGAAGATAAGATATATAAAAGACTCGGTGAAGCAGAAAAAGCCTGTATTCGTACAAAGGACTTAACCCAACGACTGCTTACCTTCTCAAGAGGAGGAGCGCCAATAAAGAAGGTAGTATCCTCCCTGGGAGAGTTGATAAGAGACACGGCTAGTTTTGCTGTGAGCGGATCCAAAGTCAGATGTGAGTTTTTAGTTGATAAAGAGCTTTGGCCAGTTGAGATAGATGAAGGGCAGATAAGTCAAGTCATAAATAATCTTGTAATTAACGCAGACCAGGCAATGCCATACGGAGGGGTGATAAAGATAAAAATAAAGAACGCATTGGCAAGAAATGAAGAGGGCGTCTCTTTAAACGAGGAAAGGTATTTAAAGATATCAATAGAGGACAATGGAGTAGGAATAGGGAAGGAGTATTTACCTAGGGTATTCGCCCCCTATTTTACAACCAAGCAGAAGGGAAGCGGGCTGGGCCTTACAACCGTCTATTCGATAATAAAGAACCATGATGGGTATATAGGAGTAGAATCGGAATTAGGTGTAGGAACGAAATTCACCATATATCTCCCTGCAACCAAAGGAGAAGAGGTAAAGAATGGAGAAGAGAGAGATCGTTGCGGAAGGTGTTGGAAGGGTTCTTGTGATGGATGATGAGGAAAGCGTCAGGGAAGTTGCCGGAGAGATGCTAAGGCACCTTGGATATGAGGTAGAGTATGCGGGAAATGGAAGTGAGGCAATACAGAAATATAGCAAGCTGAGGGAGAACGGACAAACATTCGATGTCGTAATAATAGACTTAACGATACCGGGAGGCATGGGAGGCAAAGAAGCAATGGAGAGGCTTCTGAATATAGACCCCAGAGTAAAGGCGATAGTATCGAGCGGATATTCCAATGACCCCGTCATGGCTGAGTACAATAGATATGGGTTTAAAGGAGTCGTTTGTAAACCCTATAGAATAGAAGAACTAGGAAAAACCGTAAAAGAGGTGATGAGAAACGGAAAGTGAAAGTTTATGATTGAATAATAGAGTTAACAGTTAAGAATTATAAGGGAATTTAACCCTTAATTTTCACCCTTAACTCATCATTCACCTTAATCACATCACACGCCCTACCCCGATTAACGGAGATTTCTAAAAAACCCGAACTTCCAACAATTGCAAGAAGCTTACCTTTTATGACATCTGCATAGGATTTGGAAAGACCTTTTATTATCCTTTTCCCTATGTAAATCCTCGACCCAGATTTTACTAGCTCTGCAGGTATGTTTGTAACAAGATTCCCGAAGGAGTCTATGTAAATGACTTCCCCGATTATTTCATCCCTCCGCACCTCCGACTCTTTAATCGGAAGCTCGACGGGCTTCCTTAATCTTTTTCCTAAATCCCCCACCGAAACGCCAAGAGAAAGATGCGCCGCAACCGGGGCAAATATGTCCCTTCCTTGAAAAGTAAAACTTATATCAGAAAGAATGTACTTGGGGTTTTTAATTTCATAAATACTATAAGACTTTGATTCACGGTAGATAAAAGTAAAAACTCCATTATCGGGCCCTACAAAAATGTTTCCATCTACTTCTAAGGCTATAGCCTTTCTTGTACTACCCACTCCCGGATCAACAACAGCAACGTGAATTGTTTCCTTGGGAAAGTAGCGATAAAAATTCCTGAGCGTAAACGCTCCTTTAAAAATATCATGAGGTGGTATTTCGTGTGAAATATCTATGATCCTTGCAGCAGGATTTATTGAAAGGATAACTCCCTTCATTGCACCAACATAGTGGTCTTTTAGACCGAAGTCTGTAGTTAAGGTTATTATTGGATTCATCCCTCTTTCTCCTTTTACATAAGAACAGAATAAGTTACCAAATTTGACAAGACAAAAAAATGCAATTATAGCACCTGACAAAAATTGTTTTGCAATTGGCCCAAAAACTTTACTTCTTTTATAAAATCCAGCAACTTAAATAAATTAGGCAGTAAAAAACTGTGGCATAGTTTTTGCGAGTATTCTGAAAATAAGAAGCGTAGCTCAGTTTCAATCAAGAGAGAAAAAAGCGAGTGTAAGGATTCAGAATTAGAAAACCTGCCATTGAATCTCTCTACAGTTATCTGATAAACTTGCTATAAAACTCATATGAAACTTTCCATAGAAAAAGTGATTAGCTTAGGCTTTGCATTGGCGTTGCTGATTTTAGCTTTCATCGGCATAGTTTCTTATCGAACCACTGCCGAATTCATTAGTGTCGTTGAGATTCGTCAACACTCTCAGGTTCTTGAAAAACTCGAAGAGATATTTTCTCTAAGGATGACCAGAGAGGGAAGCGTGGTTACATTTATTACTTTTTTTAGATACTAAAGGGAGGCAGCAATGACGCCTCAATCTTCTCAGTTCACCAAGCAACTTGCTAGAGTGCTCGTTATGGCTGCCGTCTACTATGTCGCGGCTAAGCTCGCACTGTTGTTAGCTATCCCTCCAGGATATGCAACTGCTGTATGGCCAGCAGCGGGCCTCGCATTGGCCGGCGTACTGCTGTTCGGCTATGGCGCGTGGCCGGGCATCTTACTTGACTTGAATCTGCCGAAGAAAGACGGTCGTGAGGTGCTTGCGGATATAAAAGCCGATGAAAACCTGAGACGAATTCCTGTTGTAGTCCTGACTACTTCGGAGGCTGAACAGGACATCCTCAAGGTCTTCAACTTACATGCGAACTGCTATATAACTAAGCCGGTTGACTTAAATCAGTTTGTGAAGGTGGTAAAGTCTATCGAGGATTTCTGGTTGACCATAGTTAAGCTGCCCAAAGAGTAAACTGATTGCGGGTCGGAAGAACAATGAACAAAAGTGAAGCGAATAAAAACACCTATAGTCTCGTCGCAATTGTTTATTCGATTTAAACTGTAAAGAAGAACATAGAATGAACAAGCCATACAAAATTCAAAATTCTTCTAAATTGAGGGGTGGAGGTCGCGGGATGCGGAATGAAAATATTTGTGTCTTTACAACAAGATCAGATAGGCAAAGGAGAAAAGACTATGAATAATTTATCCGATGTTTCAAATCTAAACTCCGAAGCTATAAAGGTTTTGCTTATCGAGGATAACCCTGGAGACGCCCGACTAATAAGGGAAATCATAGCAGATGCAAGCTCTACTCGTTTTGAGTTGACCCACACAGAGCGCCCTAGTGAAGGTTTAAGATGTCTTCGTGAAGAATGATGAAAGAAAAGTTAAGAATTGAAAAATCGAAAATTCTTCACTTTTAACTCCTAACTTTTCATTAATAAAAAAATGAAGCTCTTTATCCTAGGTTCAGGCACTTGCGTTCCGTATGAAAGAAGAGGTTCTTCGGGATATGCGCTGAAGCTCTCAAAATCGACTCTCTTGCTCGACTGCGGAAATGGAACCACGTGGAAGTTAGGAAAAGTCGGTATTAATTACCTGGAAGTAGATCATATATTTTTGTCGCATTTTCATCCCGATCACACAGCGGATTTGATCCCGTTCTTATTTGCTACTAAATACCCCCAAGCACCTAAAAGAGAAAAACCGCTTTATATATGGGCAGCTAAGGGATTTAAAAAATTTTTCTCCGCACTACAGAAAGCATATAATGGTTGGATAGTGCCCGAAAGTCTAAATCTCAAAGAGACAAAAGAAGGTATATTTAAATTTGATGGTTTCACTTTAACGGCAAGAAAAACACCCCATATAGAAAGTAGTCTTGCATACAGAATTGAATCCAGTGGTAAATCATTAGTTTATTCAGGCGATACGGATTATTCGGAACCATTAATTGAACTTGCAAAAGATACTGACGCTCTCATTATTGAATGTTCAGTACCAGATGAATTAAAGGTCAAAGGCCACCTTACTCCGACTGAGGTAGTAAAGATTGCCAATGAATCGAGAGCAAAAAAAATAATAATCTCCCATCTATACCCCATCTGCGATAAAACAGATATTACCAGCGTGATTAGAGAACACACAGAAGCAGACGTAATCCTAGCCGAAGACCTGTTAGAGGTTGAAATCTAAATTACAGTAAACGGCAAATCCAATTCCATTAGATCCGCGCGAAACATCACCGTCGCAGCATTAGATTGAAAGAGTACGATTATTCTCGTGCTGGGGAGTATTCCTTAACGATTTGCGCGAGGAATATAGAATGTCTACTTGGACATATCCTGGATGAAGTTATGCAGTTGAATCAATTCGGGATCATCATTCAGTCGTGCTGGAATGAGATGCCAATTCATTTTGTAAATGTTAAGTTGGATGCGTTTATCGTCATGACCAACCAGTGCATGGGGACGTATGTGCTGTTCGCAAACCACCACTACTTGACATTAAAACCAAACCTTGCTTTAATTGAAGAAAAGGAGGTAAACACGATGGAACTAATGAAAGCAATCGGTTCAAGAAGAAGTATAAGGTTTTTTAAACCCTGGAAGCCCGTTGAAGAATGGAAAATTCAGATGATGCTCCAAGCCGCACGATACGCATCCTGTCAGGGCAACTGCGGCTCAACCGAAGCCATAGTGATTGACAAAAGGATTTACCCGAAGGAGAAATTTGAACAGATAATTGAATGTGCCTCTCCGTTTAATGAAATACACCTGCGTCAGGCTCCAGTCGTTATTGCGTGGCTTTTAAACCTTGATGCTTGGTATAAGGAGCTTGTTCAGTCTTTCGCCGTGCTATTCCCTTCACGAGCAATAAGTGCAGCTCATGGATGGACCTACAAACTGCTTACGGAAGTTACCTACCCTCGCCTTATGAGTTTTCCCCGCGAAAGAACTGAAGCGCTTCTTAGAATCGAGGCAGGGCAAGCAATAGCTAATGCTTTTCTTGTAGCAACAGACCTTGGACTTGGATGCTGCCTTCTTGCAACCGGAAGAAAACCAACAGAGTTTCCAAAAGTGCTTGGAACTCCTGATAACGTCGTTCCAATATGGCTTATGGCAGTAGGGTATGCTCTTGAATCTCCTGCACAAAGACCAAGAAAGCGTTTTGATCGTTTGTTTCACTTGAATGAATATGGAAACCCCCTGAAAGAAGACTCAGAGGTTAAAGAGGAATTAAAGAGAAGAAAAATGATCCAGCCAATGGACCCCCTTCCCGGGAGAGAGGAAGAAATTAAGCACATATGCAGGATGTTTGGACTAACAGAGGCTATGCCCGACATGCCCAAAGAACATATAAAAGCTCTCTACAATGAAGACTCCCCCTATTACGGCGAACTCCCTTCTGGGCTTGAAGATAAAGGAGTGTAATACTAAACAATGGGTTTAGACCTACCAGGGGCAGGTTTCAAACCTGCCCCGCTCTCTCTTTTATGATTAACCGATAAAACTGGGATCGCTTGAATAAAAAGCACTTATTTTTCAGATTGAGACAAAAGCCTCAGCACCGATTCTTTTACATCTTCAACAGTTATATCATTCAGACATTTAACGTTGAAAGGACATTTTGGTGTATAACCAAACTTTGTGCAGGGACTGCAAGGCAGATTTTTGTTTATTACGACGTGCCTTTTTTCAATTGGAGCCCATTTCCTCTGAATCCCAGCACCAAAAAGCGAAACCGTCGGTGTTCCAACACCATAGGCTACGTGCATAAGGCCTGTGTCACCAGTTACAAATAAATCTAGCTTCGAGATTATTGCCGCGGTTTCCATTAGGGAAGTCTTGCCGACAAAGCTGAGAATGTTCTCCGTTCCAACTATTTCTTCAAAACTTTTTGCGTCTTTAATGTCTGATTTACCGCCTACGATGACTATTCCCACATCTTCGCCGAGAAGGCTTTTTGCTAGCTCAGCAAACCTGTTTATTCCCCATCTCCTTTCAGCAATTGTAGCCCCGGCAAATACTCCCATAAGGGCTCTCCATTTCTTTCCGAATTCCACTATGCTATGCATAACCCCAGAAATGAGATTTGAGTCGAGGGGAATAAACGGCTCACTCTCATTAAAATCATATTGCTTACCCGTAACAGCCGAAACAAGATTCAAGAAACTGTAGACTTCATAATCATCGTGGCTATAAAAAACAGGGTGAGTATAAAGCTCCGCCCTTTCATTCGTAGCAAACCCGGCTCTTATAGGAGCTTTGGTTAAAAAAGAGAGTGCTGAGGTCATGCGGTGCCACTGCTCCGTGTCAATCACTATATCGTAATCAGTCCTTAAAATTTTAAAAAGTTCGAGAGGAGGTCTAAAGTCATAAAGAAATAGATTATTGATATAAGGACAACCAGTTAATATCCCCGCGTTTCTCTTTTCGGCAAGAAAGTTTATTTCGGCATACTTATAACTCTCTCTAAGCAACTTTAAAGCCGGATAGAGAAGAGCCGCATCACCAATCCCACCTGGTCGTATTACAAGGATTTTAGGACGGTGTTCGTCAACTTCCTTCCTTGGCTCTACAATGACTTTTG
The DNA here is from genome assembly GCA_016187835.1 of Deltaproteobacteria bacterium. Taxonomy (GTDB): domain Bacteria; phylum Desulfobacterota_D; class UBA1144; order Nemesobacterales; family CSP1-2; genus JACPIY01. The sequence goes on from JACPIY010000050.1 coordinate 20,423, forward strand.
AAAGTGAACAAGCTACTCCGCCAAAGGCACTGTCAAATCTTTTTAGAAATTCGATCTTCCAGTTCATTTGCAATTCCCTGAATCCTTGCCTCTGGATGGGAAGTAGGGTCTGGAGGGAGGTTTTATCCGGTCTCCTCGTAACCTACCTCAGGTCCGCACGGTTCCCTAAAAATTCTCGCTCTAGATCGCTACCTTGCAACCCTGTAGTAATTTTCCTGATTGTCGCTCTTAAGGCAATTGATTTCTTATTCCTTCTTCTTATATTCAAACAGGTAATTATCGTGTGTTTGATGATAGTTATAAAAAATGATAAATAAGGGGCAGACTCATTAGTGTTGCTAGTGGCTTTTTCTCGATGTCAGCCGCATGGTCAAGGTAGCAACGAGCAAGTATGTTCTGAGCTTGACGAAGGAACTCCTTGCCTACACGTTCTTAACCTATCTATTAAATCTAACAAATCAACCACGATAATGACTACAGAAGGGTTTTCCTCTTAAATCAAACATACGTTAATTAAACCGTGTCAAAAAGGAGAATTGCTATAACTACGATCGGTCTTGTAGTACCCTTCTGGAACAATATCACGGAGGTTGAAGTAATTGAGATAGCGCAGATTCACCTATAATTATTTTCCAGCTTAAATCCTCTGGTGAAGTTGTAAACAAGCTAATCGAGAACTCGTATTAGAGTTAAAGCGATTATAAAAATGAAAACCAGGAAAGGAACCTACTAGGTTATTCTAAAGCTATTAATCTGTAAGCCACGTTAGAAATTCACCATAAGAATCGAAATAATAACTGCTTTCGTCCCCCGATGAGGGAACTTTTATTCTCGCTATTTCTTTTTCAAGTTTCTCAAATAAGTTATTAGGCTTTAAATCCTTATACTCTGAACTCCCCCAGGGTCTAAACATTCCTTCCTCCCCCCTTACGTTTATATGTCCGTTTGCAAAAATGGCAATGTAACTACTTTTGTTTTTGAAATAGAAGAATGCTTTTCCGTTAAGCTCTCTTTTTCTTAAAAGTCTCGTAATATACTTTGGGTCATACTTATTTCCTGGGTTTTCTTCATCAATAGGCTTTGCGAATCTATAATAAAAGTGATGAATGAGTTGATTTATCATTCAATAAAATCCCTGAGTAAAATTCCTACTTCTAGCTGTTTGAGTTTTCTAAGGGCGCGCCTCTCGATCTGTCTTATACGTTCCCTAGTAAGCCTGTAGTGATTCCCAATCTCATCAAGCGTGTATGAACTATCAAAACCAATTCCAAACCTCATCCTTAAAATTTCTTCTTCTCTATCGTTGAGATTAGAGAGTGCTTCCTCTATTTTTTCACTCATTGTAGCCTTTGCAATAAGAGAATCTGTCGAAAGGCTGCTGTCAGGTATAAAATCAATCAGAGTGGTCCTATCATCATCCATGTTTGTACTCGGCGCATCAAGGTAAATCATACTCGTTGTGGTTGCGTTCATCACCTTTTTTACCTTTTGAACAGTGAGACCGGATTCATGTGCAATTTCGTCAATATCCGGAGTCTCACCATTTTCGTTCTGGAGCATATTGGTCGTCTTATAAACCTTGTTTGCCTGCTCAAGGACTCTAATCGGCACTCTTATAACCCTGGTTTGATCAAAAAGAGAACGAGAAATGCTCTGGATGATCCACCAAGAGGCATAGGTTGAAAATCTGTATCCTTTAGAATGGTCAAACTTTTCCACAGCCTTAATAAGTCCAATGTTTCCCTCTTGGATAAGGTCGGCAAGCGGAAGACCTCGTCCCATGTACTTTTTAGCTATGCTTATAACCAGCCTGAGGTTAGCCTTTACAAACCTGTCTTTAAAGGTTTTTGCTTTCTTTGAATAAGCCCTCAGAAGAGCGGATAGTCTTTGTATTCTTATTGGTGAAATGTAAATCCCATTTTTAGGTTTATTTACAGGATTTTTTAATCTTTTTGAATGTCCATTATTAGAACAATTACAAACGGAGATTTTTCTAAACCCATTTTTGGCTTGCTCTGCGGCTTTATCAAGCAGGGTTCTTATTTGCTTAGCCTTTGCTTCGTATTTCTTTATTTTTATTGAAATCTCAACCTCATCGCTTGGTCTAAGAAGGGGTTCTGTCCCAACTTCTTTAAAATAAGACTGGAGAACCCTGTAGTCATCCTCTGAAATTGTCCTGTGACCATTCTCACCTGTGGAGCTGTTTTCCTCTTGAGCAAATGCTTCATTTTGGTTAACCACACCATCTTCTTCAATTATTTTCTCAATGGAAAAAATGTTAAGTGCTTCCAGGTTATTTTGTGCCATTTTACGCACCTCCGTGAAATATTTGTTGCAATGTCTATGCCAACAAAGTAGATACACTTAACCCTCTGATATTATTTATAAAAGAGAAGTTCTACATAACCTTATCAACATTTTTGGGCAGGAATGAAGCATTAAATAACAAAATTTGTCAGAAGACTTCGAAGTTTAATTCGATGCTTTCAAAGCTTGACTTCAAGATAAGAAGGTATTAAGTTTTTTATAGATTTGATAGATTATACAAGTGTTAAGATCAACAACAATTCTTCCTAGCTTTTCTTAAGAGTTAGAGCCTTGTTATGATAATTCAATGTGAGCGGTGTAACAGGAAATTTAAAATTGATGATTCCATGATTAAACCCCCCGGAAATAGAGTCAGGTGCTCAAAATGCGGAAATACATTTTTTGTAGAAAGAAAAGAGGAAATATCTCAAAATGAAATTAATTCAGAGCATGAAAGAGATCATAGTCACTCCGGTTTTGTTTATGCAGAAGAAAATTTTGAATCGAAGAGTTCACATCAGAAAACAGAAGAGGAAAAAATAGAGTTAGAACAAGAAGCAATAACTCAAGAGCAAAAAGAAATACCCCAGGAATCACCTCAGTCACATAAAAAGTCGGGACTAGATATAGAAAAAACACCCATAACAGACGGCATTAACTGGGAGGAATTTGTCAGTATCACTAGGGCAAAGTCTGAAGAAGAGAACCTAGATTCTAAGCCAGACAAAGAGTTGGAACTAGAAAAAAGAGAGAACCCATCGGAGTTTAACTGGGCAAAGCTTGCTATTGACCATGAACCCGAAGAATCTTTAATTGAAACTGAGCCTCCAAAATTGTTTGATGAAGCACTGGAAGAAGTAAAGCATGACTCACGTAGAAACCCAGAATCTATAAGGATTAAATTGGAACCTGATGTACCCATAAATCTAACACCAAATCTTCTGAAAGTAGATAATGAAAAGCTAATCATTACAAAAAAGAAGAATCTAAGGTTATCTTCCTATGCATCAGATTATTCGTCTATGGGGATAAAACCACAAAAAACCGTTGGACTGGTAGGACGCATCATTAAAAGACTTACCTATGTTTTTATGATCCTTTTTATTCTAACAATAATAATTGGTGCAGGAATGATAATCCTAGCAAACCAGGGATTAATTCCACAGGAGAAAGTTAGCAGGATAAGTGAATCCATATTATCCAAGCTACCTGTGAAATTCACTGAAGCCCCAGGAAAAGATTTTAAAGTATCAGACCTCTTAGGCAGGTGGATAAGCACAAGAAATGGCCTTCTTTATGTAGTTTCCGGGAACATTACTAATCAATCTGATTATGTTGTAAATTATGTAAAAATAAAGAGCGAATTCATAAGCGGCGGAAAAAGCCTCTTTGAGCAAGTTGTATATGCGGGAAATACGTTTACGGAAAACGAGCTTGAAACTTTGCCAATTGAAACAATGGTCCAAAAACTCAATAGAAAAAACGGTGATATAAACTTCGATAATCCCAAAAAGCTTGCAGGACTTAACTTCGGTATTGAACCCGGTGAGTCAGTTCCATTCTTCTCTATCTTCCCATCGGAGAGTAGAATACTGGGCCTAAAATATAACATCAATATTGCGGGCTTTGAGAGAGCAAATAATACTCTTTGATGGTTATTACCCGAAAGCGGTTAAGTCTTTTGAATAGGCGGCCTTAAAGTCATTTTTTTATGAGGCAATTCGTCTGTATTGACATATCCGAAATATAGGCTATAGTCGTTATTCACAGAAGTTTCCCCGAGATACCTTCTAAAAGATTTAGTATAAGGTATTATAGAAATCTTATGATTTAAGCATAAGAGAGGGGAAAGTTGAAATTCATATAAATAATTTTTTCTCTAGCAAATAAGAAGATGCTTCTACGGAAGGTTTTTACCTCGTTACCTACACTTATGGAGACAAAAAATGGAATCCAATAGCTTTGATGAGCTTAACCCATCTCAAATAGAAGCAGTCAAACATCCTGAAGGCCCGGTTCTTGTTCTAGCAGGTGCTGGCTCAGGTAAGACAAGAATAATAACTCAGAGAATCGCTTATCTAATTAAAGAAAAGGGAATAACGCCCTCTAATATTCTAGCCGTTACCTTTACAAACAAGGCCGCAAATGAAATGAAAGAAAGAGTGCACCGCCTAATCGCTCGTGATGCGCGCGAACTGTGGATAGGAACCTTTCATTCGGTATGTTTAAGGATTCTAAAAAAGGAAATAGATAAACTCGATGGTTTTAGAAGGGATTTTATAATCTATGATGAGGGTGACCAGATAAAACTCATAAGAGAATGTATGAGTCAGCTAGGTTTCAGTGACCGTATACTTGATCCTCGGTCTATGCGCTCCCAGATTGATTGCGCCAAAAATAGAGGCCTTCATCCCGGTGATTTTGGATCAAATATATATGATGAAAGGATTTCCAGGGTTTACGAAATATATGAAAAAGAGCTCAAGAGATTAAACGCCCTCGATTTTGGAGATCTTCTTGATTTTACAGTTAATTTATTCGAAAAAAGACTCGATGTGCTTCGGAAGTATCAAAACCAGTTCCATCATATACTAGTAGACGAATACCAAGATACAAACCACTTGCAGTATAAAGTTGTCAAACTTTTATCAGGAAGACATAGAAACACCTTCATTGTCGGAGATGACAATCAATCCATATACGGATGGCGAGGGGCAGATTTAGAAAACATTCTCAACTTCGAAAAGGACTTTCCCGAAACCAAAGTTATAAAGCTTGAAAGAAACTACAGATCAACTAAAAACATACTAAAGTCCGCTAATGCACTAATTCTCAGGAATAGATATAGGCGTGATAAAAAGCTCTGGACTGAGAACCCGGAGGGTGAATTAATAGTATACTATGAAGCTCGTGACGAAAAGGATGAAGGCAGGTACGTTGCTTCCCGAATCCAATCCGAAATAACTACCAATAGACGCTCATACGGGGACTTCGCCGTGTTTTATAGAACAAACAATCAGTCACGTTTGATAGAAGAAGAACTGCTTCATAGAGGAATTCCTTATACAATAGTAGGAGGAGTGGGCTTTTACGAAAGGTCTGAAATAAAGGATATTATGGCTTACCTGAGAGTTATAGCAAACCCGCTTGATGAAATAGGACTAAGACGCATAATTAACGTGCCACCTAGGGGAATTGGCAAAGGAACGATAGGGGTTCTTGAGAATATCGCTAAAGAGAGGAACATCCCTTTATTCGAGGCTATAGAGTTTGCTGTTAAAGAAGAACTTCTTCCCAGAAAAGCTTTAAACAACCTTGATAAGTTCTATAGGATTGTTGTTGAGCTTATAAAAATCTCAAAAGAGTTGAGTGTGGGAAAGGTTCTTGAAAAGATTCTTGAGACAACAGGGTACCTTGAGCTTCTGGATAAGGACGAAGAAAGGCAAAAAAACGTAGGAGAGATTTTAAACCTTGTAGCAGAATTTGAGAAAGAAGAAAAGAATACAAACATTCATGATTTTCTTGACTGGATAACGCTTGCAAGCGATGTGGACAGGGTCAGTGAAAAAAACGATAAGGTTACTCTTATGACCCTTCATTGTGCTAAAGGGCTTGAATTTCCTGTGGTCTTTGTCATAGGAATGGAGGAGAGCCTGTTTCCTCATGTGAAATCACTCGGAAATGGAAAACTCATAGAGGAGGAAAGAAGACTCTGTTACGTAGGCATTACGAGAGCGAAGGAAAAAATATTTCTTACGAGCACCTCTAAAAGAAGAGTATTCGGTATCGAACATAGATCGATTCCTTCCAGATTTATTATTGAGATTCCGAGAAAACTACTACATTGGGAAAACTATCATATGACTCAAAGAGATCAGGAAAGTAACAACTTTCAATTTTATCGTTCTAATGACAATGAGCTGAACATTCACCAGGCTCAGACGGGACTCTCAGACGAGATAGCTCAAGGACATCTAAATTCAAACGGAAATAGATATATAATTGGGGAAAAAGTAATCCATCCCTCTTTCGGACAAGGTGTGGTAAAAAGGATAGAAGGAATGGGGAACGAAGCAAAAGTAATTATTTCGTTTCCTAATCACGGACAGAAAAAGATTATGGCAAACTTTCTCGGCCTTAAAAAGACTTAACTTTTATAACTACTGAGCCAAGAATTGACACCAATACTCCAATCGTGGTTTGCAGACTGCAGATTTCGGATTTAAAAGTATATCCAGCCACAGATGAACACGAATGTTCATAAATTATTCAATGTTAATTCACGCAAATTCATGTAATTTCGCAGCTAAACATCTACAACACATTTTAGGAGGTAATTATGGATCAAAAACTTGAAATCGGAGACAGGGCTCCAGATTTTAATCTTCCCGGAGTTGATGGAATGCACCTTTCGCTTTCTGATTTGAAAGATAAAAAGGTCCTGGTTGTTATATTCAGCTGTAACCACTGTCCCTATGCACAGGCATATGAAGATAGGATTATTGCTCTTCAAGATGAATTTAAGGATCAAGAGGTTAGTTTTATCGCCATAAATTCAAATGATGATAAAAACTATCCAGAGGACAGTTTCAAGAACATGATAAAAAGAGCAAGAAAAAAGGGTTACAACTTTCCATATCTAAGGGACGAATCGCAGAAGATAGCACTTGACTACGGGGCGACTCATACGCCACACATTTTTGTTTTCAATGAAGAAAGAAAGCTCAGTTATACAGGTAAAATTGATGATAATTGGAGAGAGCCAAACAAAGTAAAGGAACGCTATCTTAGGGATGCAATTCTGTCTCTAGTTGAAGGAAAAAAGATAGACAACCCAGAGACCTATGCAATCGGTTGTACAATAAAATGGGCAAGGTAGAGTGAGACACAGAAAGAAAAAAATAAAGCGTCAGCACAGTATGATAAAGGGTCTAAGGGAATTTCTTGAGGAAAAGGTATCATCCCTGGATTTTGTGGATGGTGTTATTCCCGGTGAGATAAAGGTGGGAAGTGCTACCGGTGAGAACCTGATTGTGAAATACAAATATAGCACCGTTAGCGGTGCGAAACTGATTGCAAGAAGCGGCTCTTCAATCCAAGAAGTATTTGTCGTAACAAAGTTTCCCGAAAAGCTCAAAAAAGTCATTGATGAAGAAGGTAATTGATGTGAATTAGACGTAAGTACAAGTAGTAGGGGCGTATAATTATTCACCAGTACATCAGCCACCTAAGCCTTTAGCTGAACTCACGACGAAACTCATCCTTAATTTTTCTACTCTTCATAAGTCGTATCGAACTCTCTTTAATACTAATACCAGTCCTATTAATAGTACTAATACGAAAGTCGTAGACAATTCCTAGGCCTGAGTACGTCCAAAAGTGCTATTGACTTCGTGTTGAATAAGCCATTCTATTAATTTGAAGGAATTTCGGAAACGATGATTCTGGCCGGATTGCTACTTTATAAGCCAAATTGGCATAGTTATCTGTAACTATAAACAAGAGATGTGAGTCTTTATGGAAAATTCTAGCATTAGATAAAACTTTCTTGAACAGGCTACGGTCATAATAACTAAGACATTACGTTAATAACTTTTGTTGATAGTTATGTCAAGCAGCAAAAAAAGAAGAAACGACAACTTAGAATTATTAACTAAGATTATTCAAGCTATACATAAATCCTCCAACCTGGAAGAGATATACAAAGTTGCTCTGGACTCGGTCATTGAGCTAGAGAACGTAGATATGGCGGCAATTTATTTAGTGGATAAAGAAAAACAGGAAGCAGTGCTTCAGAGCCATAGGAATCTCCCAGAAGAATATACAACAAGCGCAGAGAGAATTCCCCATTCCAAGGGCATAACCTGGAAGGTTATTAATACCGGCGTTATGCTTAATGTTGAAGATGCTCAAAAAGAACTCGATATAGGACCTGCGGGTAGAGACCTTGGACACTATAGTATCCTGGGCATACCCATAAGGCTAGAAGAAATGGTTATCGGTGTTATTTGGTTTTTTGGTTACAAAAAACGTAAGTTTAAGGAAAAAGAGATAAGTTTGCTTTCTACCATTGGTGATCAGATTGCTATAGCCATAGCAAAGGCAAAGCTCTTTGAAGAAATGAAGAAGCGGGAGGAAGCACTAAAGGCTTCGGAAGAAAGATACCGACAGTTATTTGAAAGTAACCCCCATCCAATGTGGGCCTATGACCTTGAAACACTCGCTTTTCTCGATGTCAACAATGCAGCTGCCCGTCATTATGGCTACTCACGCGAAGAGTTTCTCAGAATGACTATTAAGGACATCTGCTCTCCCGAAGATATTCCAGCTCTTCTCAGTTACCTGTCTAAGCTTAACACTGGACTTGATGTAGCAGGGGTGTGGAAACACAGGAAAAAAGACGGGAATATTATTCATGTAGAAATCACCTCACATACATTGAACTGCTTGGGGAGACTTGCAGAGGTTGTTCTCGTAAACAACATCACAGAACGTAAGAGAGCAGAGGAAGCTCTTTGGGAAAGTGTTAATCAGTTATCCAGAAAGAATCGTTATGAGACAATCATCAACACCGTCACTCAGAACGTACATCAGTCCCTTAATCTGCAAGACGTCCTAGAAAATGCTGTTGAAGCAATGAGTAATAATATAGACGGTGTAGATAACATTTTTATTTCCCTGGTCGAAGGAGATGAAGCAGTTTTAAAAGCTCATAGAGGCTACCCGGATTGGTTTATTGAGCTGGTAAGAAAAATAGCCTATCCTAAAGGGGCTACCTGGAAGACGATAATCGAGGGAAAGCCCAGGTATGTTGCTGATGTAGATCAAGATACGGTTATCGGCCCTGCTGGGAGGAAAGTGGGAACTCAGAGCTATTTGTCGATGCCGATTCGCTATTTAGACAAGACGGTAGGAGTTATAAACATAAATTCTTTGAAAAAGAACGCCTTTGATGAGGAAGAATTAAAGTTACTAGAAGCTGTAGCACAACAAATCGAGGTAGCTATCAATAATGCAAATCAGGCCGAGGCGCTTCGCGAGAGCGAAGAGCGATACCGCGTAGTTGCCGAAACTGCCTCGGATGCTATCATCACAATTGATGAAGAAAGCAGAATATTATTTGCCAATCGCACAGCCCAGAGAATCTTTGGTTATGCAACACAAGAGATGCTCGGTCAACAAATCACTATGCTCATGCCCGAAAATTTGCGAAATGTTCATCTGTCTTCAATAAAACGATACGTTTATACTGGTAAGAGAAATATAACCTGGGATCGTACAGAACTTACGGGGCTACATAAGAGCGGGAAAAAGGTTCACTTAGAGATCTCATTTGGTGAATTTATCAAGGATGACAAGCACTTTTTCACAGGTATTATCCGCGACATCAGCGAGCGAAAGAGGGCGGAGGAGAAAATACTCGAACAAGCGGCACTTCTTGATAAAGCGCAAGATGCCATTGCCGTTCGAGACTTAGAGCAAAATATAATCTTCTGGAATAAAGGTGCTGAACGTCTTTATGGCTGGACAGCGAGGGAAGCAATTGGCAAGAATGCCAATGAAATTCTGTATAAAGAACCTCCACCCCAATTAATCGAAGCCCAAAAGACAGTAATTGAGAAAGGAGAATGGACCGGAGAGTTACATCAGTTAAGAAAAAACGGCAAGGAAATTATCGTGGAAAGCCGTTGGACATTGGTGTATGGTGATGAGGGAAAACCAAAATCAATACTCATTATTAATACTGACATCACAGAAAAGAAGAAACTAGAAGTCCAATTTTTGCGTGCACAGCGTATGGAAAGCCTGGGGACACTCACCGGTGGAATTGCACACGACCTGAACAATATGCTGGCACCAATAATGATGGCACTAGAGATGATAAGACTGAGATTTAAAGATGAAAAAAGCAAGAGTCTGATTGATACCCTCGAAACAAGTACTCAGCGCGCAGCTGATTTGGTAAAACAAGTCCTTTCATTTGCAAGAGGACTCGAAGGTGAACATACTATCCTTCAAGTAAAACATCTTGTTTCTGAAATTGAAAAGATTCTAAAAGAAACATTCCCCAAATCAATTCAAATTCAAACAGATATACCGAAAGACCTCAGCAATTTCTACGGAGATTTTACGCAACTCCATCAGGTTTTAATGAACCTCTGCGTTAACGCTCGAGATGCAATGCCAAACGGAGGTAATTTGAATATCTCGGCTGAAAATCTTTTTGTTGATGAACACTACGCAGAGATGAATATTGACGCAAAAGTCGGTCCCTACATCGTTATCACCGTCTCTGACACCGGTATTGGAATTCCTGCGGAAACAATCGATAGAATCTTTGAGCCTTTCTTTACTACAAAAGAACCCGGTAAAGGCACAGGGCTTGGTCTTTCAACGACTTTTAGAATTGTCAAAGATCACAGGGGGTTTATAAATGTTTATAGTGAAGTTGGGAAAGGAACAAGATTTAAGGTCTATCTGCCTGCAATCGAAACAAAAGAGACACAAAAAATGGGAGATAAACAAATTGAAGAACCTACAGTAGGAAAGGGAGGATTGATTCTCGTTGTTGATGACGAAGCATCAATTCGTGAGATTACCAGGGTTACATTGGAAAAACATGGATATATGGATATAAGGTAATTACAGCAAATGATGGTGTAGACGCAGTAGCTTTGTATGCAGAGAGAAGAGAAGAAATTAGAGTTGTTATCATGGACATGATGATGCCAATTATGGACGCACCGGCAAGTATTAAAGCACTGAGGAAGATTGACCCAAATGTTAAAGTGATTGCCGTGAGCGGATTAAAGGACAATGGCAAACTTATTGAAATAATTGGCACTGATGTAGGCGCTTTTTTATCGAAACCGTACACCGCAGAAACGCTTTTAAGGACATTACAACAGATTCTCGACGGAAATAACTAACAAGAAAAAGGATAAACACAGGGATTGTTTATATTTATCTTAACCAAGCCTTAAGACATTGCTCCCCAAAAGTCTTTCTACATCGGCAATAAATTTATCCTGAATATCAACCCGGCAATCCCCTATCTCAACTACCACTTCTCCATGTACCGTTTCCAAGTGAAGATATATAATAGATTCCCCTGGAAAGCTTTCAAACATCCTTTTCAGCTGCAGGAAATTATCCCTGCTAGCATTATCTTTTGTGAGGCTGATATGAAGTGTAGAACCGTTTCTCATCTCTTTTAGAGATAATATCTCCGTTGCTTTAATTCTAACCCTCTCCTCTGATGGTTCGACTGTCCCCTTTACAATCACTAGTTCAGATTTTTCCTCCAGTAAGGGAAGCGATTTCCTGAGCAGGTCGTTAAAAATCATAACTTCTACAAAGCCCTTCATATCCTCAAGAACAAGATTACCAAAAATACCCGAACCGCTTTTCGTGTGCTTTACAGTTAGTGAACGCACGACGCCCGCAACCGAGACCTCACGCCTTTCCTTGATTTCCGAAATCAACTCAGTGTCGGTATTTGTATACTTTTTTATCTCACCCATATATTTCGCCATTGGATGGCTTGAAACATAAAAGCCGCGCACGTCCATTTCATTTTTAAGTATCTCTTTTTCATCCCATTCTTCAACTTTCGGAAGATCAGGGGTTGAAATTGAATCGGTCATTGTAAAAAGTAAGTTTTGTCCTTCTGGAGAGCTTTTTTGTACGGCTGAAGTATAGCTAAGGAGGCTTTCAATGGCATCCATAAGCTGTGCCCTGTTATATCCCAGAGAATCAAACGCCCCGCTTTTAATCAGGCTCTCAAATGTCCTTCTATTTATCTTTCTTGTATCCACCCTTTCACAGAAATCAAATATTGATTTGAACCTTCCTCCTTCCTGCCTCCCCTTTATTATTGCCTCAACAGCCCCTTCTCCAATATTTTTTGTTGCAGAAAGACCAAATCTTATTTTCCCTCCTGACGCAGTAAATCCAGCCATACTCTCATTTACATCCGGCGCCAGCACTTCAATTCCCATTCCTCTGCACTCCGCTATGCTCGAAATGACTTTATCGGTATTTCCCGCTTCTACCGAGAGCAAAGCCGCCATAAATTCCGCAGGATAATGGGCTTTAAGATAAGCGGTTTGATAGGTAATCAGCGCGTATGCGGCGCTATGGCTTTTATTGAATGAATACTCGGCAAACTTCTCCATGGCGTCGAATATTTCTTCTGTTTTCTTGATACCTATCCCCTTTTTCTTTGCCCCTTCAAGAAATCTCTCTCTCTGAGCCTTCATCTCTTCGGGCTTTTTCTTTCCCATTGCTCGTCTGAGAAGATCCGCTTCTCCAAGGCTATATTCCGCGAGCACACTTGCGGTGTTCATAATCTGCTCTTGGTAAACGAAAAGACCATATGTGTCTTTAAGAATCTCTTTGAGCTCAGGAAGCGGATAGTTGATTTTTCTCTGTCCGTGTTTTCGCTTTATAAACTCATCCACCATTCCACTGTCAAGCGGTCCAGGACGATAGAGTGCAAGAAGTGCGATAATATCTTCAAAACTAGAAGGTTGAAGCCTCATAAGAACCTCTATCATTCCCGATGATTCAATTTGAAATACCCCTCTGGTACACCCGCTTGAAAGAAGCTTATAGACGTCTGGATCATCAAGCGGAATCCTTCTTATGTCGAACTTTAAGCTTGCTTCCGAGAAATGGTTCTCATCTATTAACTTTATCGCCTTATCTATGACCGTGAGGGTTTTAAGTCCTAGAAAATCAAATTTCACAAATCCTAAATCCTCTATGGCGTTCATATCAAATTGAGTTACGATTTCATCATTTGAACCCTTATAAAGCGGAACGTAATCAGCAAGCGGCTCATTAGAAATCACGATTCCCGCGGCGTGTGTGGATGAGTGCCTAACCATGTTCTCAAGAGGACGTGCTATCTCTATTAACTCCCTAAGGTTTGGGGATTTCTGTATGAGTTCTTTAAGCTGGGGAACCTCCGATATAGATTTGTCAATGCTAAACACCTTTCCTCTAAATGTAGGAATGAGCTTTGTAACCCTATCAACATCTGCATAAGCAATTCCCAGCACCCTCCCTACGTCTTTTACCACTGCCTTTGCCGACATTGTTCCAAAGGTTCCAATCTGGGCGACTTTATCGGATCCATACTTTTCTGTAATGTATTTTATTACCTCGTCCCTTCTCTCCCCGCAGAAGTCTACGTCGATATCGGGCATGCTTACACGCTCAGGGTTTAAAAACCTTTCAAAAAGAAGATTGTAGGGAATAGGATCGATTTCCGTTATGCCAAGTGCGTAAGCGACAAGGCTTCCTGCCGCGCTTCCCCTTCCCGGTCCTACAGGGATTCCACGAGATTTTGCATAGTTTATAAAATCAGAAACAACAAGAAAATATCCAGAAAACCCCATCTCCTTTATTATTTCGATTTCACTCTCAAGTCTTTCTCTGTACGTATTTACTTTTTCTTCTGAAATACCGTTTTCTCTCAACCTCTCTTGAAGCCTTTCCCTCGCAAGGTGTGTCATGTGCTCGTCCAGAGATTTCCCGCTTTCGAGTTCAAAAACAGGAAGCTTGTAGCCATTTGTCCTAAACTCAAAATTGCATCTTTCCGCAACTTCCAAGGTGCGCTCAATCGCATCCTCAAAGTCATCCAGATACTCGAGCATCTCTTCACGGGATTTGAGGAAGTATTCATCACCCTTAAATTTGAATCTTTTTTCCTCTTTTACAGTCGTACCCGTCTGAATGCAAAGAAGTATGTCGTGTGGCTTTGAATCTGAACGCCTCAGATAGTGACAGTCATTTGTCGCAACAACCGGAATCTTAAGACTTTTCCCAATCTCTCTTATCTTTTTATTAGCTATTTCCTGCTCCGGAAGCCTGTTTGCCTGAATCTCGAGATAATATCTATCGCCAAACATCTCTTTGTATTTAGCGGCAATCAGTAGTGCTCCCTGTAGGTCGTTATTGAGAATGTGCTTGCAAAGCTCACCGTTAAGGCAACCACTTAGTACGATAAGCCCCTCTCTATGCGCATCTAAAAGCTCATGGTCAATCCTCGGCTTTCTATAAAAACCCTCAAAGTAGGCTTTTGTAATGAGCCTGGATAGATTCTTATACCCTTCCCCATTCATCGAAAGAATAATTAAATGATGGTTTTTCTCTTCCGAAGATTTATCTTGCCTCGCTCCCGGGGAAACATAGACTTCGCATCCGATTATTGGTTTTATTCCCGTTTTCTTGGCCTCTTTGTAGAACTCGCCAGCGCCAAATAGATTTCCGTGGTCGGTAAGGGCAACGGCGGACATCCCGTATTCCTTTGCCTGCACGAAGAGTTCTTCAAATTTTATCGCGCCGTCAAGGAGGGAATATTGGGAGTGAAGATGGAGATGAACAAAACCCTTTTCCATTGCCAACGTATTATATATCAGAAAATTTTAGGTCTGCAAGGTTTGATAAAAAAATTACATGATGTGAGGAAGTTAGATTTGCAAATTAATAGAATACTTTTATTTCTACCCATTCAGTGTATTGATATTGATACTTTGTAAAACACCAATTTGATTCTATGTCCTGAGAATCGTATAATTTTACAAATTTTAAGAAATATAATTGAAGTTTTGTCAAGAAGTAGATGATAATTCAATGATTTGTTCGATTGGTAAAGAATAAACTAGGAAATTGCCATGTTTGAAAAGGCCAAAATTTCAAAGGTGTTCAAGGAATCAGATCAAGTAACCGTGTTTCCAGGAGATTATGTTAGGTCTCAATTAATAGAAAGTGAAGAGGGTTCCTAATTTGGCAAATCTAATTAAGGATTCTTTTCTTCAAGAATTAGAAAGAAGATTTGGTAAAATACGCAGACTCGAAAATAGCCATTCATTGTTTGAAGTAGGAGAAAGTGAGACGCGTATCTACATAAGATATTCTAAAAAACATAGCAGGAACCAAATGTTTTATGGCTTGAGGGAAATAGATATACAAATGCTTGGAGGATATCCTTCTGTTTTATGCTTTTTGTGGGATGGTCAACCTAATCCTCTTATAGTACCGTATTCTGAGTATGAAGAAGTATTTCACTCCGTTTCTCCAGCAAGTGATGGCCAGTATAAAGTTCAAATCTATGAGCAACACGAGGGGACTGAACTATACATAGCTAATGCAGGTCGATTTAATGTAGAAAGCTACTTTAGATGGCAAGCCCTTGAAAATTTAATTGATTTATCAACTTCATATATTCCAGATTTATCTCATTCTCAAGTGCAAACTCTACTTGGAGCTATTGGCTCACATAAGGGATTTGATGTTTGGGTGCCTATAAACGATCGTTCAAAATTGGATTGGTCTCTTACTGACACATATCAAACTAATAATATTTTGCCCCCGAACCTTGAACAAATTGTAAGAATTGTTGAAGGAGTAGATATTATTTGGATTGAAAGAGGAGCAGGTATTGCAAAAGCGTTCTTTGAAGTAGAACATTCGACATCCATTTATTCCGGTCTATTACGTTTCAATGACATTCATCTTGTTTTACCTAACTTACGTACGAGATTTAGTGTAGTATCTAATGATGACAGACGTTCACTTTTTGTTCGGCAACTAAATCGTCCAACATTCAAAATAAGCGGTCTCAGTGAAATTTGTACCTTTTTGGAGTATGCAAACGTATTTATGTGGCATAACAGAATAAAAATGAAAGAAGGAAATTTTAGGTGATATCATGGCCAAAAAGAAAAAAACACTATATGGATTGCTGTTAAAGTTGAACGGGGCTTCCCAGCTAAAGTTAAAGTATTTCATAGTGAGGATTCAGCTCTGATTCAAGAAAGTCTATGGCGAAAAAACATGAATCTTGACTATGACGATACGGGTGTTTTTGAAGTGATCGTTGGAGAAAATGATCCACCTTTAGAATCTATATGATCCAAAGGTGAATTACAATGTCATTCGACAAGGCAGAGGCGTACCCGCCGTACCTCTGATCATGATCGGTATCAAATCTTGACCCGAAAATTAACTTTCTAGTGGCCGTAATAATAACTATTCCTCTAAGAAATTTGCAGAAAACTTAAAAAACCGATCCCAATGTTCATTTATGATTATCTTTTCTAAATTAGATTACTATTATTGACAGTTAATTATGCACGTTATAAAGTCTTATAAGATTAAATATGGAAGAATGTAAACCATAAAATCCTTTGACATAAAACCACGCTTAGCTTTACCATTATATGTTATCCTAATATGCGCAACCCCGAATCTTAAAATAATGATTGCTTCAAGTATAAGGAATGGTGTTTTTGCTGTCCTAATCGGATAACAGAAGGAGGCAAAGGGAAAAAAATGGAATCGATTATTTCTTCTCTGAACAATATTTATGAAACAAATCCTGAACTTATTTTAGTGGGCGGAGCTGTAAGTGTAATGGTTTTAATCTCCGTTTTTATTCTCCTATTTGTTGGAAGAAAACCCGAAAAGAAACAAGAAGAAATAGAATTGCAGGACGTCTCTCAGATCCAGAGCGCTCAGCTTGAGACCTTTCCTCAGTCAGGGGAAGAGACAGCAGAAGATGGAGAATCCTCAATAGAAGAAATCACCGATGAATTGATCGAAAAAGAGTCGGCAGAAACTTTCGAACTTGATGAACCAGAAGAATTAGTGGATGAACAGATTGAGGAGATTGAAGACGAAATCAGAACTAAAACCGATGGAACCGACTTTGAAGAGCAAGAAAAGATTGAAGAAGAGGTCGAAGAAGAAACAAAAGAGGGGCTTTTTTCTAGGCTTCGCGTAGGACTTTCAAGAACCCAAGCCGGTCTTATTGCGAGGCTCGATGATATGTTAGCAATAAGGAAGGAGATTGACGCTAATCTCTGGGACGACTTTGAAGAAACATTAATCATGGCCGACATTGGCGTAGGAACCACAATGAAGCTCAGGCAGGAGATAGAAGGTAAACTCACAAAGAAATCTCTTCGCGATCCAACAGCCATAAAGAGCACCCTTAGAGAGGAAATTCTCAAAACGCTTAAAAAAGCTGAGGGATCTCCGATTGTGCTTAACGTAAAGCCATTTGTGCTCATGGTTGCGGGTGTAAACGGTGTGGGAAAGACAACAACGATTGGGAAACTTGCTTACAGGTTTAGAAAAGAAGGGAAAAGCGTTATGGTTGCCGCAGCCGATACGTTTAGGGCGGCTGCGGTAGAGCAGCTTGAAATATGGGCTAAGAGAGTCGGAAGCGATTTTCTAAAAGGACAAAGCGGCGTTGATCCATCTGCAGTTGCCTTTGATGCAGTAAAAGCATCCCTTGGCAGAGGAACGGATGTTCTCATAATCGATACTGCAGGAAGACTTCATACGAAAACCAACCTCATGGACGAGCTAAAAAAGGTAAGAAGAGTTATAGGGCGTGAGCTTGAAGGAGCACCTCATGAGACTTTACTCGTACTTGATGCCACGACAGGACAAAACGCTATTCAGCAGGCAAAGATGTTTAAAGAAGCGATAGATGTTACCGGAATAGCATTAACAAAGCTTGATGGAACAGCTAAGGGTGGAGTGATTGTGGCTATTGCGGATGAACTAAATATCCCTGTGAAGTTTATTGGAATAGGGGAGAGCTTAGGAGACCTGAGAGAATTTAAAGCAGAAGAATTTGTAGAAGCACTGTTTCTTTCGGGAAAAGAAACGCTGCATTGAATTTAGTAGTAGGGGGTTCAATCGAACGCCCCTGCAATTGCCTTTCTTAACCAGATGCCCAAGAACCTCGACTCAAAATACATGTCGCTTGCACTTCGCCTTGCGAAAAAAGGAGAGGGTATGACAAGTCCAAACCCTCTTGTAGGAGCAGTTCTTGTAAAAAGAGGGAAAATTCTTGGAAAGGGATACCACAAGAAAGCCGGGCTTCCTCATGCGGAAATCGAGGCTCTTTTAGACGCGGAAAAACAAAACTACAACCTCAAAGGCTCCACTCTCTATGTCACACTTGAGCCTTGTTGTCACACCGGAAAAAGAACTCCTCCATGTGTTAATGCCATCGTCGAGAGGGGAATATCAAGGGTAGTTCTAGGAACCCTGGACCTGAATCCAAAAGTAAAGGGAAAGGGAGTAAAAATTCTTCGTGAAAAGAAGCTAGAAATAAAAATTGGTGTGCTTGAAGAAAAATGTAGAGAGATTAACGAGGGATTTTTCAAGTACATAAATACGGGGATTCCTTTTGTCATTCTAAAACTCGCCGCAACGCTTGATGGAAAGATCGCTACCTTTACAGGCGACTCAAAATGGATAGGAAGCGAAATCCAGAGGAAGTATGCTCACAAACTGAGAAAAAAGGTTGACGCCGTTGTCGTTGGAGTCGAGACGGTTCTTCGTGATAATCCACAACTCACTGTAAGACTGAGTACAAAATCCAGTCATCACCCAACACCAGTGGTTCTCGACAGCAGGCTTAGAATTCCTCTTGAATCGCAACTTCTTCAAATTCACAAATCCCCAATTATCGCCACAATAATGGCCGACCCGAAGAAGATAGAGGAACTAGAGAAAAGAGGGGCTAGGGTTCTAATAACAGACATGGATGAAAATGGACATGTTGATCTTTCAAAACTGCTAAAGAAACTAGGAGAGATGGAAATCACAAATATTCTAGTTGAAGGCGGAAGTAAAGTTGCTGCTTCTTTTCTAACAAAAAGTCTTGTAGATAAGATTGTTTTTTTCTACGCACCGAAGATCATCGGAGCCGACGGAATAAGCATGATAGCAGAACTCGGAATTGCCAAAGTCAGAGAAGCCTTTTTAATCAGGAAAATTAAGCTAAAAGCCATAGGAGAAGAGTTTTTGGTTGAAGGGTACTCCTGTAGAGTTAAGAGTTATGAATAAATATGGAATTCTTAACTTTTAACTCTTAATTCTAACTCTTCACTCATTCCCAGGATGTGATAATATGAAGATTGAAAATGGAGAAGAAATCCAGAAAAAGAGTGGGTCTTTTAGGCGGAACGTTTAACCCGGTACATCTCGGTCATCTTCGTGCGGCAGAGGAGATAAGAGAAGTTCTTACTCTTGATAAGATTTATTTTATCCCTGCCTATATACCACCCCATAAAGATTTAGAAGAGATAATATCACCAAATGATCGTCTAAAAATGCTTAAGCTTGCAATTCTGGAAAACCCTTTTTTTGAAATCTCGGATGTTGAACTTAAACGTGAAGGGACTTCCTATACTATTGATACTCTTAAGCACTTCTCTTCCAATTTCCCTGAGTTTGAGTTCTATTTTATCCTTGGAAACGAGCTGTTCGTTGAAATAGATACCTGGAAGGATTTCAAACAACTATTTGAACTCTCGAACTTTACTGTAATTACAAGACCTGGCTTTTCTGAGGATTCTTCTTCCTTAATACCTCTTGCAGTTAAGAATGATTTTCGATATTATAAAAAAGAAAAGGACGTGACAATTTATCTACATAAGAGTTCAAAGACACTGGCAATCGTGCAAATCGAGGGAATTCGAGTATCATCAACCCAGATAAGGGACCTATTAAGGGATAAGAAATCCATAAAGTACCTAGTCCCCGCTCCAGTTGAAGCTTACATATTGTCAAAAAAGCTTTATGTAAAGGAGGCTGTCCTCAATAGAGTCTAAAAAGAAAGCTATTGCTCTTGCCCGTGCTGCGTGGGAAAAAAATGCTCTTCATACAATATTAATTGATATGAAGAAGTTGACCGATGTTACCGATTATTTCATTATATGCAGCGCTGATTCGGATAGAGGAGTAAAAACGATAGCAGATAACATCCAAAAAAAACTTAAAGAGCTCGGAGACAAGGTCATAGGGATTGAGGGATACACCGAAGGCAAATGGGTGCTAATTGACACAACTGATGTTGTAATTCATGTATTCTATGATCCCCTGAGAAAGTTTTATGACCTTGAAGGTCTCTGGATTGACGCTCCTCGTATAAGGCTCCCATTTGAAGACGGATTTCCTAAGAAACCTGAGCAACCCAAAGAAGATTAATCTCAAGTGGAAACTTCACTCAACCTGCCAGTCTTCACATCATAAACAAATCCTCTCACCGGTATGTGGTTGGGAATCCAGGGATGGGATTTCACTTTCAGAATCTGCTGACGGACATTCTCCTCTAAGTCACTGAAAGGATGAAATGAAGCCGGGGCAACAGTCACGGTACCTGTCTTTTCTCTAAGCTGTTTGCGCAATTCCTCATCAGAGAAAGTCAACATCCCGCAATCAGTATGATTAATAATCATAAACTCCTGTGTCCCTAACAGGTGATGAGAAATGATGAGTGATCTCAAAGCGCCTTCGGTGATGAGCCCTCCGGCGTTGCGAATTAAGTGAGCATCCCCGGTTTTAAGACCTAGCAGCTGGGATACCGTTAGTCTTGCATTCATACAGGCGACAACAGCAAGTTTACGCGCCGGTGGCATAGGAAGATGTCCCAGCTTAAAATTCTTTGCATACTCTTCATTAGCCTTAAGAACTTCTTCAATGACACTCATATCTTTTTGAGCCTCTTAAATGTTTTTAGTCTATGCTCGCAAAAATGATGCCAGAGCCAACCTACTTTGATTACAATACAATTCAACTCAGAGCTATGACTTAACTGGTTACTTGTTAACCAAATTGCACTGCCTTATTACAATAATAAATATGAACCCCTTTGAGGAAAGAATTTAACAAATGGACACACAAAGGCACTTGGATCTTTAGGTTACGGTGAAATGGAATTTTTAAGAGCAGATAAAAGCTTATGGATAGAAGTTGCGAGCAGAGACTCCTATCTACTCGCAACCCATCCTACTAATTACTCATTATTTCCCCTCTTTGATACCTCGCCTTCTTATAAAAGCCGGTATTTCAAATTCATCACTTACTGCATCAGCAGGAATTTGAGTTACCATTTTACGCATGCTTTCTTTTGAGCCCTGTATGCCAGTCGCAATTACTGTAATTCTCACAGAATTTCTCATAGCTTCATCAAACACAAGTCCGAAAATCAGGTTCACGTCCTCGTGCGCACGATCTTTTATGTAATTGCAGGCTTGGTTAAGCTCTTCCATTCCAAAATCAGGCGAAGAGGTCACATTTAAGAGAATTCCCCTTGCGCCATCTATTGATATATCCTCGAGCAGAGGGCTTGTAATTGCAGTCTCCGCTGCTTCTATCCCTCTGTTGTTACCCTCGGCATAACCCGTTCCCATTAGTGCCTTTCCACCGTTCTCGCCCATTATGGCCTTTACGTCGGCAAAATCCACGTTGATATAGCCTGTTCCAGTAATTATATCTGAGATGCCTCTGACAGCCTGATAAAGAACCTCATCGGCTTTTTTAAAGGCCTCTAGGATGCTTATTTTCTGCACAGTGGTCAAGCGGTCGTTTGGAATTATAATAAGAGTATCTACCTCTCTTTCCAGGTTTTCTATACCCTCTAGCGCCTGCTTATTTCTCCTGGGACCTTCAAACCCAAAAGGCCTTGTTACGACCCCAACCGTAAGCACGCCCATTTCCCTTAATGCTTGTGCCACAATTGGTGATGCCCCAGTTCCGGTACCGCCCCCCATACCCGCTGTAATAAAGACCATATCAGCACCTTCTAGTGCCTCAGCGATTTTTGTTTGATCCTCAAGGGCGGCTTCTCTTCCGAGTTCGGGATTGCCACCTGAGCCTAGGCCCTTTGTTGATCTTGATCCGATCTGTAGTTTTGTTGATGCACGGGATTTCTTTAAATCCTGGGCATCCGTATTTGAAACTATGAAATCAACGCCAGTAAGCCCTCTCTCTATCATAGTATTTACTGCATTGCCACCGGCTCCACCGACCCCTATTACTTTTATTTTTGCTTTTTGTTCTGTTGCGGTATCCTCGAGTTCAAAATTTGCCATAACTTTTGATCCCTCCTCCATAGTTAATATAGTAGCTCTTTTAACTTAAAAAAACTCCCGAAACCAGTTCTTCATACTGTCAAATACCTTCTTGAAAACGTTCTCATCGCGAATCCGAAGTTTTTTATCTCCTTTATATCTAATCCCATATAGAACAAGACCAACCCCAGTAGAATAAACAGGATTCGCTATGATGTCGCTCAAACCCCCTATCCCGCTAGGAACCCCTCTCCTTACCGGTATCCCAAGAACTTTCTCCGCAAGCTCAACAGTGCCCTCCATTATTACGGTTCCTCCGGTAATCACAGCTCCTGCAGGAATTAAGTCCCGGTAACCGGAATTCGTTATTTCTCTTCTTACTAGACTTAAAATTTCCTCCACCCTCGGTTCAATTATCATTGCTAAATCTTTTCGGGTAATTCTCCTTGGACGTCTTCCGCCAACGCTTGCCACCTCTATTTTCTCATCCGTTGAAACGAGTTCCGATAAAGCCACACCGTATTTTTCTTTAAGTTTTCTCGCTTCCGCCAGAGGAGTGGAAAGTCCAAGTGCAATATCCCTGTCTATGTGATCACCCCCTAATGTCAGATTTTCAGTATATCTTATACTTCCTCCGGAAAATGTTGCAATATCGGTTGTGCCGCCTCCACAGTCAATAAGTACAACTCCGATCTCTTTTTCATCCGGAGTAAGTACAGCCTCACTGGAGGCTAGCTGTTCTAAAACAATATCTGCTACATCCATCCCCGCACGGTGGATACATTTTACAAGATTCTGCGCTGCAGTGACCTGCCCTGTAACTATATGAACCTTTGTCTCAAGCTTGACTCCATATATTCCCACTGGGTCCTTAATTCCACCCTGACCATCCACGATAAACTCTTGAGGAATAACGTGAATGATTTCCCTGTCTGCGGGGATTAAAAGAGCGTTTGCAGATTCAATCACACGGTCTAGATCACGTTTTGCAACCTCACGGCTTCTTAGAGTAATCATCCCGTGTCCGCTTATTCCCTTTACATGGCCTCCTGCGATTCCTGCGAAAACGGTTCTTATTTCGCATCCGGCCATCTGCTCGGCTTCCTGAACAGCATGGTTTATGGATTGGACTGTGTTTTCAATGTTTACTACAACGCCTCTTTTAAGACCGTATGAAGGATGGGTTCCGACTCCGATAATATCTATTTCATCTGGATAATTGACTTCCCCTACAATGGCACAAACCTTAGTCGTTCCAATATCGAGACCTACAATTAAGTCGGATCCCTTCCTACTCATCCTCTTCTCCTAGGCTAATCCCTAGAGTTTAAAATTTACAACTCCTGTCTTCTCCGAGCTTATGTTTATATATTTCTCAGTTAAATTTATTCCCCGCGAGTGAGTTATTATCTTTTCTACTTTGTACCACTTCTTCCCTATATTATCATGTCCAAAATCTATACGCCTTCCATCAGTAGTAAAAACCGTAATTCCATAAATCGAATCCAGGTTAATCTCCGAAATTTGTTTCCAGTTAAGCGCATTACTCTTAAGGGAAAGTCTTAGAATATCCAAAGCTTCACCCACAAGTTCTGACTTCTCTATACCTTCACCTATAAGAACGGGAAAATCAAGACCCTCATTAAAATTTGCCTTGCCAAGTTCTTTCCCCTCTTCATTCATATAGTAAGAATCACCAGTCTCTCTAAGGACAACACAAAATGGTTCGGCTTCTTTTACTTTTATTATGACCTTTTTGGGAAATTCTTTTTCAACACTAACGCTTGTTATCCATTGATTTTTGAGTATTTCCTTTTTCACTTCGTTTTCAAAAAAGAGAATTATGCTTTTCCCAGCCATTAACCCCGATCTTTTCTGAATCTCTCTTTGTGAAACCCTTTTAGCTCCTATTATTTCTATTTGATTTATGGTGAAAAAATCATAGCGTAAAGCGGCCAAAA
Organism: Deltaproteobacteria bacterium; assembly: GCA_016187835.1. Classification (GTDB taxonomy): domain Bacteria; phylum Desulfobacterota_D; class UBA1144; order Nemesobacterales; family CSP1-2; genus JACPIY01. The sequence goes on from JACPIY010000050.1 coordinate 44,577, forward strand.
AAAGAACAGCAAAAGTGGTTAAAAAAATTAGACCCGCAATTGAAAGATAGAGTCGTTTTCTTCCTTTCAACTTTTTTCCTTTCCTATTATCTTAACTTCTGTCTCCAGGAGTAATCCTTTTCTTAAAAAAGCTTCTTCACCGGCCATTTGTATGAGTCTTATTACGTCGGATGCCTTTGCACTTCCTGAATTTACGATAAAATTTGCATGAAGCTCTGAAAATCTCGCTCCACCAATTGTAAAGCCCTTAAACCCAAGCTCCTCCAAGAGCTTTCCTGCTGGAATTTCTGCAGGATTCTTAAATATTGATCCGGAATTCGACGTCGTTATAGGCTGAGTTTTACTTCTTTTATCCAGGTAGTCTTTAACCCTTTTCTCACTTTCTTTCCTGTTACCATGCGTTAGAAAGAAAAGTGCCCTTGTGACAACACTGCCTTTGGGAAGATCGTTTTTTCGATATTCAAAGTTGATTTCATCTCTGGATAAAACAATCTCTTTACCATCTAACCAAATCCACACCCTCTCAACAACGTCTTTTATTTCACCGTCATTTGCACCCGCGTTCATAGCGATTCCTCCACCCACAGTCCCAGGAATTCCCGCAGCAAATTCAAACCCGGAAAGCCCCGCACGAAGAGAATTATTTAAAATCGTTCCCAACACCGCACCGGCTTCGGCAAGCACCTTTCCATTCTCGAGAATCTGAATATCACGCATCTTTCTTGTGCTTACCAATACGCCTTTTATTCCCCCGTCATCAATAATAGTGTTTGAACCGCCTCCAAGAACCGTCCAGTCAAGCTCAAGGCAACGAAGAATATTAAAAACCATTATAAGCTCTGACTGGTTCTTGGGATAAACTATTAAATCAACTATGCCGCCAACACGCATGGAGGTATACCGACTCATAGGAAACCTAGATACGTATTCGCATTCAATCTTATCCAGTTCTTTTACAAGTCGGTTCATGATATATCTCCAACTATTTTCTCGCCTAACATCCACACGTTTCCGGCTCCAAGTGTAAGCACTACATCTCCAGGTTTTACTATCTCTAATACGCGGCGAACTGCCTCATCCGGCTCATTTATGTAGAAAACGTTTTCATGTCCATTTTCTTTTATGGCATTGACAAGCTTTTCCGCCGTCACTCCCTCAATGGGCGTTTCTCCAGCCGGATATATATCAAGAATAAAAAGTGTATCAACCTCGCTCAAAACTTTTACGAAATCATCAAACAAAAGATGTGTTCTAGTATATCTGTGGGGCTGAAAAATTACTATGATTTTCTTGGAGAAAGCTTCCTTAATGGCACTTAGCGTTACCCGAATTTCCTGAGGATGATGACCGTAATCATCCATAACCAGAACACCTCTTCCTTCACCCTTTACCTGTAGCCTTCTATCAATTCCCTTGAATTCCGCAAGCCCATCTCTTATGCGCTCAAAGCTCATGCCAAGCTCCATCCCTACGGCAAAAGAGGCGAGCGCGTTCTCAGCGTTATGCCTTCCAGGAGTATTAAGCTTTACATCTCCCAGATAAGAGCTCTTAAACAGAGCCCTGAAACTGGTCTCAAATCCAGAAACTCTAGTGTCCTCTGCTCTAAACTCCGCTTCAGGAGAAAACCCATACGTTGTAAATCTCTTTTTGACGTTCGGTATAATTGATTTAAGACGTGGACAATCAATACAAATCACAGCTAGTCCGTAGAATGGGATTTTGTTCAAGAAATTTAAAAACGCTTCTTTCAGGTGGATTAAATTTTGATAATAGTCAAGATGCTCTCTATCAATGTTTGTAACCACCGCTATAACTGGAGAAAGCATGAGAAAAGAGCCATCGCTTTCATCTGCTTCGACAACCATGAAGGTTCCCTTTCCGAGATGCGCGTTTGTACCTAGTGTTTTTACTTTGCCGCCTACTACAATCGTCGGGTCAAATCCTCCAAAGCCCAAAACTGTTGAAATCATGGATGTTGTAGTAGTTTTTCCATGACTTCCCGCAATGGCTACGCCGTATTTAAGTCTCATCAGCTCGGCTAGCATTTCGGCTCTGGGAATTAGAGGGACTTTGCGATGCTTAGCGGCAAGCACCTCGGGATTATTCTTTTTAACGGCAGAAGATGTGACAACTACATCTGCGTTTCCGATGTTCTCCGGAGTATGACCGATTGAGATCTTTGCTCCAAGACGTTCAAGCCTCTCAATTGTATCTGTTTTCTTTAAATCAGAACCCGTAATGCTGTAGCCCATATTGAGGAGAACTTCAGCTATTCCGCTCATCCCTATCCCGCCGATTCCTACAAAATGAATTTCCTTAATTCGTCCGTACATTTTTAAAACAAGCTCCAAATCTCAAATACCAAATTCCAAAGAAAAGAATAAACCTTAATTGTTTGTGATTTGAGATTTGCTATTTGGAATTTGTAGTCAGTTTATATATCTCATCAACGATTTCCCTTGCAGCATCAGGTCTGCCGAGGCTTTTTGCCCGCTTGTTCATCTCTTTAAGAATATCGTTTTTTAATAACCTACTCACAATCTCAGCAAATTTTTCAGGGATCACATCCTTATCTTCAATTATAACCGCCGCTCCTGCCTTCTGCATTACCCTTGCATTTTCTAGCTGATGATTGTATGCAGAAAAAGGATAGGGTACAAGTATGGATGGTTTCCCAAGCGCTGTAATCTCCGCAATGGTACCCGCCCCTGCTCTTCCTATCACAAGATCCGCCTGGCTATAAGCACCCGCCATGTCTTCTATAAAAGGAAAAACCGCCGCCCGAATTCCATACCATTCATAAGTCTTTTTCACATCTTCAACATCCTTCTCACCTGTTTGATGAATTATATTTATATCCTGCCTGCCAAGAATTCCGAATGCCTTGGGAACAGAAACATTAAGGGTACGTGCCCCCTGGCTTCCGCCAAAGACAAGAACAGTTATGCCCTCCCTTTCCCTCTGACTTGATTTGCTTTCCAGTAAGATTTGGGTTCTTATAGGGTTTCCGACTACCATTGTTTTTTTTCTCGGAAAGAATCTGATACTTTCTTCAAATGAAGCAAAAACCCTTCTCACAAATCTCCCGAGAAGTCTGTTTGTAATTCCAGGAATCGAATTCTGCTCGCATATCGCAGTTGGAATTAGTAGCAAGACCGCAGCACAAACCACAGGTCCTGAAACATAACCGCCGACACCCACAACTACATCAGGACTGAATTTGTTTATGATCCTGAAAGAATCAAAAAAACCCTTGAAAGCAGGGGCTATGCCTTTTATACCTCTTATCATACCCTTGCCAACTATTCCTCTAGAACTTATAAATTCGAGTGTATAACCTCTTTGGATCAGCGATTTTTTTTCCAACCCTTCTTTTGTTCCAATAAAAAGCACACTGTTTTCGGGATGTCTTCTCAGTATCTCCTCCGCAATTGAGATTGCAGGGAATAGATGCCCTCCCGTGCCTCCCCCCGCTATTATGACCTTCATTTTACTCCCTTTCTTGAAACACTGAGTATTATTCCCACCCCTCCAAAGCTGCTTATAAGAGAAGTCCCACCATAACTGATAAAAGGAAGAGTAAGACCCTTTATTGGAAATAACCCAACGGCAACGGCCATGTTAATACCCGCCTGGAGAGCAATTAACATTGTACAGCCAAAAACAAGGTAGCAGCCGAAATGATCCGATGCCTTAAGAGCCACCCTAAGACCTCTTACCACAAGAACCCCAAAGCCAATAATTATTGAAAGCACTCCAATAAAACCCAGCTCTTCTCCGATTATTGAGAAGATAAAATCGGTGTGTGCCTGAGGAAGGAAAAATAATTTTTGCGTACTATCTCCAAGTCCCGCCCCTACAACTCCGCCGAGGCCGAAAGCAACGAAAGACTGGACGGCTTGATAACCCGATCCAAGTGGGTCTTCCCAGGGATTTAAAAAAGATATTATGCGTTTCATCCTATAACTTTCGCTCATAACAGCCAGTGCAAGGAGAAAAACCGAAACAAAACCGGAAGCAACCAGGTAGGGGATTTTTACCTCTCCGATAAAAAGCATCGCGAAAAGCATTATGGTAATTATCACAACCATACCAAAATCCGGTTGAAGAAGCAGTAGGACTATATAGGCTCCGGCGATCAGGAGATGGGAAATAAATCCTACGAAGAAGGTATCCATTTTCTCTTTCTTCTTTGTAATCGAATGAGAAAGGTATAAGACTAAAAGGAATTTTGCAATCTCAGAGGGCTGAAAACTTCCGGGACCAAGGCCTATCCATCTTCTTGCTCCGCCGACTTCGTCCCCTATGCCCGGAATAAACACTAAAATGAGTATTAACAAACCGAGTACATAAGCAGGATAGACAAACCTCCTCAAGACTCTATAGTCGAGATTCATTAAAAAAAACATGCAAGCAAAACCAATCGCAAGGCATATGGCATGGCGCTTGAGGAAATAGCTTGGGTCTTTGAATTCTTCTAATGCGTAAACCGAACTTGTGCTATAGACCATGAGCATGCCCATTGCCGAGAGAAACACTACCGATATGATAATTCCCATATCGTATCCTTTTCCTTCAAACTGAAATATATTGGACAATTTCTTTGAATCTCCTCCCTCTTTCTTCGTAAGAATTAAACATATCAAAGCTTGAACAGGCAGGAGAAAAAAGCACAGTATCTCCCTTTGCAACTTTCACAAGCGCTTTATCCACAGCCTCCTCAAGCGAAGATGCCAGAGCCGTTTCTAACTCTCCACCCAGCTCACTTTGCATCCTAAACCTCGACTCACCGAAAAGAACTAGAAGTTTTACTTTTTTGTGAACCGTATCCTTTAGGACCTCGTAGCTTACACCCTTGTCCTTTCCCCCTGCTATGAGAATTATGGGAGGGGGAAAGCTCTCCAATGCCCTCAGAGTTGCCCCAGGACTGGTAGATTTTGAATCATTATAGAACCTACCTTCACTAACTTCACATACAAATTCGATTCTGTGCGGAAGCGGGTCAAACTTCACTATCTCACTTTCTATTAATTCAGGCTCGCATCCGAGAATTCTAGTGGAAGCAATTGCAGCCAAGGCGTTCTCAATGTTATGGATTCCAATAAGCTTCATTCTTCTTAGATCGTAGAGCTCATCTCCAAACCTCACATAGGTTCCGTCAAAGAATATTCCTCCCTCTATGGGAGTTTCCCCAAAAGGAATCTTCCTGGATTTTATTCTCAAAGAATTATCCTTTATCACAGAGTCATCGCCATTATAAATAGCCCACTCAAGAGGGGTTTGGTTTGAAAAAAGCTTAATTTTGGACTCCACATATTCATCAAAGCTCTCATGATGGTCAAGATGATTTGGGGATATGTTAAGAAGAACTCCAATATACGGTTTAAATGTAGATATACCCTGAAGCTGAAAGCTGCTTAGTTCCAGCACGAGGAAATCAAAGCCATCATCATCCTCAGCAATTTGGATAAGAGGAGTTCCAATGTTTGCTCCCAGAAATATCTTTTTCCCGGATGCTTCTAGAATTCTGGCAATAAGAGTTGATGTTGTCGTCTTCCCATTTGAGCCTGTTATTGCAACTACAGGCTTATTAATAAAACTCCAAGCAAGTTCCAATTCGCTTATTATCTCTATTCCTCTAGCCCTAGCTTCTTTGACAGATGGTAGTCCAAACGGAACACCGGGGCTTAAAACTATTTTGTCAGCCCAGAGAAAGGTTTCATTCTTATGCTCTCCGGCTTCTATTTTTACTCCCAACCTTTGGAACTCCTTAACCTCTTCCCGGAGTTTTTCAAAAGGAGTAATATCACTTGCCCTTATCTCGGCTCCCTTCTTAAGTAGAAACCTCACCGTTTGAATTCCGGTTTTACCCAGGCCTACAACGAGCATTTTTTTTCCGCTTAGTTCCATCTACGTACGAATGAAAGGGACAAGGATGTCCGTTCTCCCCAATATCAAAATTATAAACACCCAGCTCAGACATTAGTGTCTGCCAATCAGCTACACCGCTGGAAACGACGGCGGTCTAGCCCGTAACTACTATTTGATTAAATCGTTAAAAACCAAATTCCATCCTCCACAAGGACGGTGAAACCAATAAATGAGCCTAGCTCCTTACCTGAGTTTCAGTGTAGAAAGCGCAACCAACGAAAGCACGAGCGAAATTATCCAGAATCTAGTCACTACTTTTGATTCGGGCCATCCGTTAAGTTCAAAATGATGGTGAAGAGGAGCCATACGGAAAACCCTTTTTCCGGTGAGCTTGAACGACACTACCTGAATTATTACCGAAGCAGCTTCCATTACAAAAAGACCGCCTACAACGATAAGAAGAAGCTCCTGTTTGATTATGAGTGCTACCGAGCCTATCGCGGCACCAAGAGCAAGTGAGCCAACATCTCCCATAAACACTTCAGCCGGGTGAGAATTGTACCAAAGAAATCCCAGACAAGCCCCTCCCACAGCCGCAAGAAATACTGCCAACTCGCCGCCACCCGGAATATAGGGGATTTGAAGATATCTCGAAAACTCGGCGTGCCCTGAAAGATAAGCAAAAACTATGTAAGTTGCGACTGCAACGGTTATAGAACCGATAGCCAGTCCATCAAGTCCGTCTGTAAGATTCACCGCATTTGATGCACCTACAACAACTATAATTGCAAATGGGATATACAACCAGCCCAGGTTAAAAACCGCTTTTTTGAAAAAGGGAAACACCACGGATGTAAACGAGTAATATGCGATCTGATCTACTCTAATTGACATCGTGAACCCTTTTTTTTCACTAAGGAGGAGAAAAATAAAAAGAATTCCCAAACCAACCTGAAGCAGGAATTTTACCTTTGCACGCATTCCCTTTCTGTAATATAGCTTTAACCAATCGTCCGCAAAACCGATGAGCCCATAGCTAATCGTAAAGAGTAGGACAACCCAAATAGTCTTGCTTATCAGATTTACCCAAAGAAGAGCCGAAATAGTTATTGCTATTACGATAAATGCCCCTCCCATTGTTGGAGTCCCGGCCTTGGATTTATGTCCTGGAGGTCCATCCGGACGAATATTTTCTTTAAACTGCTTTTTAGAGAGGAAACTTATAAACGCTTTTCCTAGAATAATGCTTATTAGAAAAGCCGTGACGCCTGCCCCGAAGGAACGGAACGTGATGTATTTAAAAACGTTGAAAAGTATAAAGTCCTCTTTTAATAAATAAAGAAGATAAAACATGTAAAAACTACTCCTTAAATAGCCTTTGAATTACGTTTTCCATCTTCATTCCACGAGAACCTTTTACAAGCACGAGGTCTCCTGGCTTGGCGATTCTAATTAAAATATCTGCCGCTTCATCATGGGTTTCCGCAAAGGCGGTTTCTATTTTTGTCCCAGTCCCCTGCAGAACATGGCTTCCATATTTCCCACATGCTATAACAAAATCTATTTTGTTTTCCGAGACAAACTCGCCAAGACTTTCATGTTCACTTTCACTCACATTTCCAAGCTCAAGCATATCTCCAAGCACAGCTATTCCTCTTCCATTCCCCTTGAGTCTTGCAAGCTCTTCTATCGCTCTTCTCATAGAATCTGGATTGGCGTTATACGTATCGTTTATCACTTTAAACCCAAAAGGAGTGTCCATGACCTCAAGCCTCATGTATGCCGGTATAAATCTTTCAAGACCCGCCTGGATCTCATCGGGATTGCACCCAAAAGACAAGGCAACTCCTCCCGCACACAGTGCGTTCATCACGTTATGAAGCCCTATTCCTCTAACCCTTACAGGGAATTCCTTTTCTCCAATAATCATATTGAATTTGATTGCTGAAAAATCAACCGAGCTAATGTCCCTTGCAGAAATATCCACTCCGGGAGTACTTATACCAAAGGTGATTTTTTTACACCTTATACGATTCCCGATTTCCGCGGTTCGTGGATCATCCATATTGACCACAAACGTATTGTCCTGGGTAAATCCATCTACCAGCTCCGCCTTTGCTTTTGCCACTCCGTCAATACTGCCCAGTTTTTGAAGATGAGCTCTTCCGATATTTGTAATTGCTCCCGTATCGGGACGCGCAATTTCAGCAAGTCTTTTTATTTCCCCAAAATCATTCATTCCAAGCTCCACTACGACCGCACCATGATTTTCCGCAATCCTCAAAAGCGTAAGAGGAAGACCAATCAGATTATTCAAGTTTCCTGAGTTCTTCAGCACGGAAAACCTCAGGGAGAGAATACTCGATGCCATTTCCTTTGTCGTTGTTTTTCCATTTGAACCTGTGATTGCAGCAAGCTTTAAGTTTGGAAAACTCTTTCTCCATGCAGAGGCGAGGTCTCCAAAGGCCTTAACCGCGGATGGAACCTTAATAAGTAATTTCCCGTTTATTCTGATAGAGCTAACCTTCTCCACAACGGCACCCTTAGCGCCTTTATCGAATGCTTCGGAAACGAAATCATGCCCATCAAAATTATCTCCAGAAAGAGCAAAGAAGAGCTCGTCTTTTCTTATTCTTCGAGAATCAGTGGAAACCCCAGAGAAAACTACATCTTCCAACCTAGGATTGGACGAAAGAATTTGCTTCTCCACCAGCTTACCGTTTATTGAATTTAAAACCAAACTTAGTTTAAGCATTCTTTCTAGACCTCTCTCTTTCCTCTATGGCAATTTTTGCCTCTTCCTTGTCGTCAAACGGTAATTTCTTCGTTCCTATAATCTGATAGTTTTCATGTCCTTTGCCGGCAATAATTACCGTATCACCTTCCATTCCAATTTCAATTGCTCTTCTTATCGCATCACGCCTATCCGAGATTCTAAAATACGGTTTTTCATCACAGCCTGCCTCAGAAACCCCTTTTTCTACCTGATCTATTATCCGCTCAGGGGATTCAGTGCGAGGGTTGTCGGAGGTAACGATAAGAACATCCGAAATTTCCCTGCCAATTTTTCCCATAATCGGCCTTTTAACAGGGTCTCTATCCCCTCCGCAGCCAAAGACAAGAATAAGATTGCCAGACGTAAAAGGTTTTACTGCATTGAGGACATTGTATAGAGCATCCGGAGTGTGCGCGTAATCTACAAGAACTGTGATTCCGAGGGGATTTTCAACCCTATCCAGCCTTCCGGGAACTGATGTGAGTTTCGATATACCAGTCTCAACAGCGCTTTTGGAAACGCCAAGTGAGAGTGCTGTTGCGGTAGCGGCAAGAATATTCGAGAGATTATGCTTTCCATAGAATTTTGAATTCAGTTCAATTTTTCCCCAGGGAGTTTTTAGAATTGCCCATATTCCCTGAGGGGTAATTTGGCTTTTTTCGACGTAAACCGTTGCTTCTCTGCTCGTGGAGGAATAGGATACGATTTCTCCGGCTGCGTCTTTTGCTATTTCTCTTCCGTAAGGGTCATCAAAGTTGATTACTGAGAATTTTTTCTTCTTTTCGCTTGCTTTGAGAATCTCAGTAAATAGCTTTTTCTTTGCGTTAAAGTAATTCTCTATAGTTACGTGATAGTCGAGATGATCCTGAGTGAGATTCGTAAAAACTGCTGCATCAAAATGACAACCCAGAACCCTCTTTCTATCAAGAGCATGAGAGGACACCTCCATCACAACATATTCGGTTCCCGAGTTTCGCATATCAAAAAATAATTTCATCAAGTCCAACGACTCGGGGGTTGTCATTGAGGACGGAAGCTTTTTCCCCGAAATTCTGTATTCAACAGTTCCTATCATGCCTACGTTTTTTTTCTCTTCCTGCCATATTGATTCGAGAAGATAAGTGATCGTCGTCTTTCCGTTCGTTCCGGTAACTCCGACAAGAGTAAGCTCCTTTGTCGGATGTCCGAAGAAATTAGCTGAAACATGGGCAAGAGAAGACCTGGTATCCTCGACTTGTATAATCGAAATATCCTCCAATCGCTTACCTGGAACCCTTTCAACAAGTAGCGCTCTTGCACCATTCTCTATGGCTGATTTGATATACCTATGTCCATCCGTTTTTTCCCCTTCTATTGCTGCAAAAAGAAACCCGTCACGAACTTCCTTTGAATTATAGGAGATTCCGAGAATTTCTATGTCATTAGTGGCCTGGGTTTGTTTGGCTTCTATACCTCTTATCAAATCTTTTAAAATCATATTGTCTGCTTAAGTTCTATGGAGCAAACCACACCCTCTTTTATTCTCTCTCCTGCTCTTGGTTGTTGATCAGTAGCGTAACCGCTTCCTTTTAGCTTGACTTTTATTCCCTCTTCCTCCGCCCATCTAAGTATATCTCTTGCACTCATCCCCCGAAGATCGGGCATTATCTTCGCTCTAGTAATTGTCTCATCGGGGGAAACTCCAAGGTAGAAAAGTACCTTTTCTGTAATTTCTTTAAATACGGGTGCGGTTACAACTCCTCCATAAAAAGCCTTTCTTGGATTTTCTATAACCACTACAAGTGCAATTTTAGGATCATCAGCAGGAGCGAACCCGATAAATGAAGCTATATGGCGGTTGGAATAATAACCTCCAGTTTCAGGATTGGGAACTTGAGCGGTTCCAGTCTTTCCCGCAACTCTATATCCGGCTATTGAAGCTTGTTTACCCGTCCCGTTCTCAACAACGCCTTCTAAAATTTTTTTTATCTCTTCGGCAGTATCATAAGAAACTACCCTGCTTATAACTTCCGGTTCTCTTTTCCGTACAACTTTTCCGTCAGGGCTAATTATTTCTCTAACCGCATAGGGTTTCATAAGATATCCGCCATTTGCTATGACAGACAGAGCCGATGCAAGTTGAATAGCAGTAACTGATATTCCCTGTCCGAAAGAGAGTGTTGCAAGTTCGACTGGTCCCCAATCCTTGGAGTTCGCCAGTCTTCCGCTTGATTCTCCCGGAAGATCTATTTCTGTTTTAGTTCCAAATCTGAACCTCTTGAGATAATCGTAGTATTTATCCTTGCCCAAAATCTCTGCTATCTTTGTAGCACAAATATTGCTTGATAGTTCTACTATCTGAGTCACGCTAAGTATACCGTAGGGATGAACGTCATTTATAATCGAGGGTCCTATTTTTCTTCTTCCGTTTTCACAATCAAACTTGGATGTTGATTTTACCTTTTTTTCCTCCAATGCAGCGGCGGCTAGGAAAATCTTTATCGTCGAGCCGGGTTCAAATGAATACCACACAGGAAGGTTTCTTCTCCCTTTTTCACTATGCTTATTAACATTATTTGGGTCAAAAAACGGATAAGAAGCCATAGCAAGCACTTCGCCTGTTTCCGGATTCGTAAGTACCGCCATTCCTCTTTCCGCAGACGTTTTTTCTATGCCCTTCTTTAGTTCCTTTTCGACAATGTATTGAATCTGAGAATCAATAGTAAGAACGACGTCATAGCCCGATACACTTGCTTCAATATCAATGGGATTATTCATAATTGCCCTTCCGCGTGCGTCTTTTTTCACAATGATTTTTCCGGGGCTTCCAGCAAGCAAGCTGTCGAGATCATACTCGATTCCTTCTATTCCTTTTGAATCAATATCTGTAAATCCCAGGACTTGCCCGGCGAGATGTCCGTTTGGATATACCCGCTTGGGCTCTTCTATGAAACCTATTTCTTCAAGATTTGCGTTTTTTAGCTTAGCAACCACTTCGGGTTCAGCAATCCTTTCAATCCAAACGAACGGTTTCTTGGAAAGCAGCATCCCCAGAATCTCTTTCTGAGAATGCGGAAGGTATTTAGACAGATTTTTGGAAAGTCGGTTAGGATCTTTCACATTCCCGGGATGAACAAAGAGCGAACTGACATCAACGTTTATGGCTAGCTCTTTCTTGTTTATATCAAAGATTTTCCCGCGGCGGGGTAGAAGAGTAAAAAGCCCATGGTGCTGTTTTTTTGCGACGTCAAATACTCGATCTCTATTCAATACCTGTAGCTTAAAGGCTCTAACAGACACTGCCCCAAAGAGAACAAGAATGATTGCACCAATTAAACAGACCTTCCACCTTGGTTTACTTAAATCCTTTGCAAGGGAAATTCTCTTCTTTGAGTTTCTCTTTATTCTCATTTCCTCTCCCCAATTACGGTGTTCTCTTCAATGTATATAAGGTCTTCTTGAGTGGGGAATCTAAAACCCAGTCCCTCTGCAATACCTTCAACTCTTTCCGGGGACTTTAATTTCATAAATTCGGCTCTAAGAATAAGATTTTGCTTTAAAGTCTCTTCTTCTTTGTTCTTATTAGCGGAAATCTCATAACCGATTTTTACTGCTTCAACCTTGATGGTTATATAGACAAGAGCAAAACAGACTGCAAAAAGGGAAAGCATCAAAAACCTTGTCGAGAAAATAGCTTTCTCTACATCTGATTCTCCTCTTACTCTAACAGTTCTTGCTATAGCCATGGTTTATATTTTTTCTCCTGCTCTTAGTTTTGCACTTCTTGCTCTCGGGTTGTTCAGTATTTCTCCTACTCCTGGTATGCGAGGAGAAGGAGTGAGTATTTTAAGGGTACTCTTTCTTCCGCATCCGCACCCGGGCAATGCGGGAGGACAAACACAGGGCGATGATAATCTTTTAAATGTGTTTTTTACCAACCTGTCTTCGAGAGAATGAAAAGAAATTACTACAATTCTTCCTCCAATCTTTAGAAATCGAACCGCATCTTCTAGAAAGCGTTCCAGGTTTTCCAGCTCATTGTTTACTGCTATGCGAAGCGCCTGAAACGTCCTTGTAGCAGGATGAATGTTTTTAGGGTGAAACTGCCTGGGTATTGCATTTAAGACAATATCGGCAAGTTGAATCGAGCTCTTTATAGGGGTTTCGCGACGGTAGTTCAGTATTTCTCGCGCGATCCTCTTTGCCCATTTTTCTTCCCCATATATTTTTAATATCTTGGAAATCTCTTCTTCGTCCATTTCATTCACAAGATCGTAAGCAGTAAACCTGAGTCTTGAATCCATTCTCATATCAAGCGGTTCATCTCTCAAAAAACTAAACCCCCTTCCGCTCTTTTCTAAGTGAAAAGATGACATGCCTAAATCTGCAACTACTCCATCCACTTCATATATGCCAAGGGATTCAAGCACGTTTTGAATATCTGAAAAGTTCTTATTCACAAACACAACGCGTCCGGCAAAACTTGAAAGACGCTTTTTTGAAAAAGAGAGAGATTCATCATCAACATCAAATCCTATGACCCTAGTCTGATAACCAGAGATTTTAAAGATAGCCTCGGTGTGTCCCCCAAGCCCAAGGGTCGCATCCACGTATATTCCGTCGGGACGGGGACACAAAAATTCCATTGCCTCTTTTACCATCACCGATTTATGAACCGGGTTTTCTATCTCCAACAACGCCTTTTCCATTCTTTATAATCCTTGTCCTGCGAGAATTTCTCTGCTTCTCTTAAACTCTTCATAAGCTTTCTTCGACTCTTCTTCTTCCCACAACTCCTTTGACCAGATTTCAAACCTTGTAAGCATTCCAATCATTACTACCTCCCGCTTAACCTGCGCATGGTTTCTAAGAGGGTGTGGAACGAGGATTCTCCCCTGCCCGTCAATCGGACAATCAACAGCGGCACCCATGAGGTACCTGAGAAAAGAAATCACCTCTTGTTTAAACTGAGGAAGATCAGCGGCTTTTTTTTCAATTTCTTCCCATTCCTTAACCGGATAAGCAGCAAGGCATTTATCAAAGTTTGTTATTATAAGAGTTTCTTCTCCATATTTGTCTCTTAGCACCTCTCTAAATCGTGATGGCACGCTTATTCGTCCTTTATCTGTCATTGTATGCTCATATCTGCCACGAAACATGCTTTGCCCTTATATGCCTAAATATACACCTATATGCCACTTTATGCCACTTTAGACCACTATATAAAAACGTATGAACTTTGTCAAGTAAGTTTTTGAAATTTTTAATTTTTTTTTGGCTAGCGACGGGATTGGTGGGGTTCTCCCCATTTTTTTACAATTTGAGCTGTTTTATGATTATCAATGTCATTTCATATATTATCACAGATACATAAGACACGTCTTTGATAAAATACTTTAAGTATTACATAAAACACACCAAAAAACGCCCATATTAAAATGAAAAAACACCGTCGCTAAGTATTGAGAATTGCCAAGTTAAAAAAATCTGTTTATTAGGTCAAAAATTGACAAAGCCAGATTAAATTTTTTATTATCTAATCGGAACAAATGGCAACTATATTCATTAAAATTCACGATAAGAGTGAAACAGTGTATGTTCAATCAATCATTGGCACCTACTGCCACCTTGCATGGGTAAGGACTGAAAATGTAGAAGATGGAATAATTAAGATTATCTCCACAGATGACATGGTTAGTGAAGTAAGAGAGTTACTCAAGAAGCTTAGAGAAGAAATCGAGTTTGAAGAGCTGGAATCGGGTTTTAGGTATTAGGTGTTGGGTGTTTGGTTTTGAAGGTTAACTAACACCTGTCACCTAAAACCTGAAACCCAATCCGGTTGTTTTAATCTGTGGCTGATTCGCTACACTTTATTTTGTTCTTCAGCAGCAATCTGGAAAAACCCTCTGAGACTCGTTTTAACTCCTCTCCTCAATCCGCCCAGCTTCCCAGAGATACGAAGAAACTTCTTTAAGTCGCTATCACGTCTTGAAATCAAATCAAACATCTCCTCCTCTCTCTCAATTCCTCTAGCTATGATTTCCTTAGCGCATTCATACCAGATCACAAGCTGATCGCAATGTTTTTTTAGTTTCTCTTTTGCATGATCGGCAATATTAAAATGTGTGTACGCGACCAGATTCGGTTTTAGTGAAATTAGAGTCTCAATTGATTTAAGTGCAGGAGCCAATTTAAAAGGAGGCGGCGTTGCCGGAAGCACGACTTCACGGCTTGGAATATAAATCCCTGCAGCGTCCCCCGTGAAAACGATATTTGCAGGGTAGAGAAAAATGCAAACGTGATGACTCGCATGTCCGGGTGTCGGAATAATTTCAAAATTGAGCTTTCCAAGAGCAAGGCTCATCCCTTCTTCAACGGGGATTATTCTTTCTTTGGGAACCGGCTCTGGCTTTCCGTAGATTTTTGCAACAAAACCCAGAACCTCATTTGCTGCCTTCCAGAGCATCTTCTCCGGGTCTATAAGGTGCTGAATCCCTCTTTTGTGAGCCACGACATAAGCGTTTGGAAAGTGCCCGATAAGATTTCCTGATGCGCCTCCGTGATCGAGATGAACGTCTGTGAGCAAAAGGTACTTCACACTTTCGGGACTAAATCCAATTTCACTTAAAGCATCGAGCAAATTTTCAGCAGTGCTCGCAGGCCCTACTTCTACTAAGGCTACGGCCTTCCCCGAAGCGACAATATAGGCTCCTGTGTACTCTTCTTCACCACCTACTTTTAAATCCACAAACCAAACGTCCGGTCTTTCTTCATTCACGGAATATTTCATGTATCGCCCTTTATCCTTTTGCTCTGCTTAGAAACAATAGATTAACGTGAGTTCGATATAAGTTAAAGACAGCTCAAAACCCACATTAAAAGAGCCGAATTGCCTAGCGGTCTGAAAATCTCCATTTTAACGGGTCACTTCCCGGATTTTAGTGTCAGACAGGAATGTCTGACCCACCAGATTTGGAACAGACATTCTTGTCTGTTATTTCCAAGGCATGACCACTATGGCATAGCAGTCTTCAGGCTTCCACATAAATTCGTCCGCACCCCAAACCCTCCTCGAGGGGGAAATGGGAGGGGTGAAAATAGATACCTGAATATTTCCGGCACATCATAACAATTTACCAAGCTCACACAAAACCAAAATCTTGATTGGTTTTGAGCTTGATATAAACTACACGCCGCAATGGACAACAAAAAAGAAATCACCCGCTCCGTAGGTGTTGTAGGTGTTGTAACGCTAATTAGCCGAATAACAGGCTATGTAAGGGATATGGTAATAGCGTATTTCTTTGGAGCAAAAGCTGAAACCGACGCATTCTATGTTGCGTTTAGAGTTCCCAATCTTCTTCGCAGACTTCTTGCCGAAGGCTCTCTTACAGTATCTTTTATTCCCGTATTTACCGAATACCTGGAGAAAAATGGTAAAGAAGAAGCAAAAAGGGTTTCTGATGTTACGTTCACGCTTCTTTTTATGGTTTTAATTCTGGTTTCAATTCTAGGAGTCCTGCTATCCCCTTTTATAATCAAGCTTTTTGCCTCAGGTTTTAAGGGTGAGATTTTTAATCTCGCGGTAGATCTTAACCGAATAATGTTTCCCTATATCTTTTTTGCATCCCTCGCCGCACTTTCGATGGGAATTCTAAACTCTCTAAAGCGTTTTTTCGCCCCTGCTTTTGCTCAAGTAGCTTTTAATATTGGGAGCATTGCCGTAATTTTTCTCCTTCATCAAAGCCTTAACATTCCGATCTTTTCTCTTGCCATAGGAGTAATCATAGGAGGGTTTATTCAATTTGCTTTTCAAATGCCTTTCTTGAAGAGTATAGGTTTTCTCCATAGCTTTAGTAAGAACCTGCGTCATCCTGCTGTAAAAAAAATAGCACTTCTTATGGCACCTCAGCTTTTTGGGGTGGCCGTTTATAATTTAAATATTCTCGTAAGCACACAGTATGGGTCCCATCTCCCGGAAGGTACTGTCTCATATCTATATTATTCAGAAAGACTTATGGAGTTTCCCCTGGGAATTGTTGCAGTGTCAATTGCTACGGTTCTCCTTCCCAATCTTTCTTCTCAAGCAGCAAAAGGAGATACTGAAAAGTTTAGAGAAAGTTATTCTTTTGCACTGAGACTTATGCTGTTTCTAATTGCTCCTGCACTCACAGGTCTTATAGCGCTAAGAGTTCCAATATGCAACCTTCTCTATCAAAGAGGCGAGTTTACTTATGATGCGACTCTTAGCACTTCACAGGCACTTATTGGATATACAATCGGACTCTGGGCAGTAGGCGGGGTGAGGATAACGGCGCCTACATTTTACGCTATGCAGGATACCAGGACCCCGGTTATATTTGCGTTTCTTGCCTTTATAGTAAACGCTGTTTTTGGATACATACTCGGATTCACATTTGAGCTCAAACACACCGGGCTTGCACTTGCAAGCTCGATTTCTTCGATTTTTAACTTTTCTCTCCTCTTTTTCGCTCTCAATAAGCGTGTCGGAATGATAGACATGAAAAACACACTAATATATTGTCTCAAAATATCGGTTGCATCGCTAACTATGGGACTCACAGCGTGGAAGATTTCTACTCTCTTTGAGTGGACTCAAAGTGGAATTTCGATAGAGAAGATCGGAATATTTCTGGCTTCCGTGGTAGGAGCAGCTGCGGTTTATTTTGGCTTAGCAAAAGTTCTAAAAGTAGAAGAACTCGGTTTTCTCTTTAGTTTGATAAAAAGAAAATCCGGAAGGGCATGAAGGGAAATAAGCCAGAGTTCAACTGCTTTTCTTGACTCTTCTTTCTATTTTAAAGTAATATCAATTGAGCTGATCATGGGAAACGCGAAAGAATTAAGTCAGGGAGAACTTAGTGCTTTTAAGGAAAAATACGAAAAACTCCTTGCTGAGAATCCATCTTCGGTTGTTTTTGTTTTTCTTGGAGAGATTTTAATAAAATTAGGAGAGGTTGATAGGGCAGCCGATGTCTTAATTCAGGGTTTAAAACACAATCCGCAAAATATCACTGCAAAATTCATTCTTGGGAAGATATACTATGACAGGCAAATGATAGATGAAGCAAAAAGAGAGATGGAAGAGATCGTACAATCCGCTCCCGATAACGCAGCCGCATGCAAAATTCTCATTCAAATCTGTAGAGACGAAGGCAAACTAGACAAGGCGATTGATGTTGCCCATTCAGTCGCTTTCTTCTTTCCCGGGGATAATGAAATAGCTGAGATTATAGAGGAGTTAAAAAAAGGAATCCCCCTTGCCGAAGAAAAAGAGAAAGAGCTGCTCCTGGCTCAACAGAAGGAACATGGGTCTCCTGAATACCCCAGCGATGAAGAGCTAGAGCCCTTTTCAGGGTTATTAAAGGGTAAAATCTATACAGAGACTATGGCCGATCTCTATATGAACCAGGGATTATATGAGGATGCCTTTGAGATTCTTGCAAAACTCTATGAACTCGATCCTCAAAATCTCTCAGTCCGGATGAAACTGGAGGAAGCCAGGGCTTATTTAGTGAACAAAATAGCTGGTTTTACGATTAGGAAATAATGTTATATTTCATCGGCGAAGTTAGACTAATGGAAATGAGCAGGATGCAAGATACAGGATGCAGGATACAAGCTTGATGTTTTAATACGTCTTGTATCGTTTTATAAGTGTCAATCAGCCACTGAATAACAACTAACGAAGGATGCAACGATGAAAATCTTGATAGTTCACGGACCGAATCTTAATTTGCTTGGAAAGCGAGAGCCTGAAATCTATGGAACGACTACACTTGATGAAATCAACTCACTTTTGAAAAAAGAAGCAGAGACGCTGGGAATTGAAATTGAATTTTTTCAATCAAATTCCGAAGGCGAGATTGTAACGAAAATCCAGGGGGCAATGGGCAAATTCGATGGGGTGGTGATTAATCCTGGCGCATATACTCATACAAGCATAGCAATAAGGGATGCAGTTGCTTCGACGGGTATTTCAACTGTAGAGGTGCATATCTCAAACGTCTATAAGCGTGAAGAGTTTAGACAGAAATCTTTTATATCAGGTGTAGCAGTCGGAGTAATTTCAGGATTTGGAGTGGACAGCTACTTGCTGGGGCTTAGGGGTTTGGTAAGTTATTTGAAGAACTGAATTTTTAGCTACGAATTAACACAGATGAACACGAATCAAATAGAAATTCCAAATAACAAATCACAAATTTCAAACAAGTTTCAAATTCTAAATGCTTGGCAATTGGAATTTGTTTGTGATTTGGAGTTTGGTCATTGTTGCTTTTTTATTCGTGACTGTATGATACTTTCTGGAGTAGGAGCTGCTTCTAGCTGCGAAACTTTGTCGCGCCAGGGATGGCGCTCCTACAATAAAACCAAATGAAAAAGCACTGGTTTTTGGAAAAAGAAAATACAAAGCTCAAGGAAAAACTCACCAGGGCTCTCGGAATATCGCCCGTTACGGCCCAGGTTCTAATAAACCGTGGTATCGAGAACGAGACTGAAGCCGAGCTATTTTTTAAAAGCAGTCTTTTTGATCTCCCCTCCCCATATCTTTTAAAGGGCATGGACAAAGCGGTAGAAAGAATAAAAATCGCTATAGAGAAAAAAGAGAAAATAGCGATATACGGAGACTACGACGTTGACGGTGTCACGGCAACGGCTCTTTTTTACACCTTTCTAAATAATCTTGGTGCCAATGTTACCTACTACAACCCCGATAGAATAAAAGAAGGATACGGAGTGAATCTTGAGGCTATAGGGAAACTAAAAGACGAAGGAGTCTCGCTTATAATATCCGGTGATTGCGGAATCACGGCATGGAAAGAAGTGGAAGAGGCAAAGAAATTGGAAGTAGATTTTATAGTTACGGATCATCACGAGCCTCCTGAAATACTTCCTGACGCTGTATCGGTTTTAAACCCGCATCAATCCGGATGTCCTTACCCGGGAAAAGAGATAACAGGAGTCGGAGTAATATTTAACCTGGTAATCGGTCTTAGGAGGGCTCTAAGGGACTCAGGTTTTTTTAAAAACAATGAACCCCATGAGAAAGTCTCTGGGGGGTTCTCACGGGGTGAACCGAATCTCGGAGACTATCTCGACCTCGTTGCTCTGGGGACGGTTGCAGACTGTGCATCGCTTACGAACGTAAACCGGATATTTGTGAAGGAAGGAATAAAAAGAATGCTAAATTCCAAGCGCGCCGGCATGATTGCGCTAAAAGAGGTAAGCGGTATTCGGGAGGAAGTAACTTCCTTTGATCTCGGTTTTAAGCTGGGTCCAAGGGTAAACGCATCTGGAAGGCTAAAGAGTGCGAGCGTTGCCGTTGAGCTATTAATCTCAGAGAACCTGGAAAAGGCAAGAGAACTAGCAAAAATCCTGAATCAAGAAAACTCCAAAAGGCAAAGCATTGAAGAAGAGATTTTTCTTGATGCCGTTTCACAAATCGAATCAAATCCTAGCTTTCTAAACTCCAATTCCCTTGTCCTTGCCTCTCCAAATTGGCATCCGGGCGTGATAGGAATCGTGGCGTCAAAGATAGTCGAAAGATACCAGAGGCCCGCGATCCTTATTGCAATCGGAGATGACGGCATAGGAAAGGGGTCGGGGAGAAGCGTAGAGGGAATAAACATCTACTCAGCATTATCCGAGTGCAGAGAGTTATTCGAAAAATTCGGGGGACACGAGCTTGCGGCAGGAATGTCCATCAGAGAAGAGAACATTGATACTTTTAGAAAAATGCTTGAAAAAGCCGTCGAGAAATCTGATGGGGATTTTATCTCTAAGCTCAAGATTGATTGTCTTGTGGACTTAGCCGAAATTAGTGATTCTGTAGTCTCAGAGCTCGATCTCCTAGCCCCTTTCGGAATCGGGAACCCGGAGCCAGTTCTGCTTGCAAGATCGGCTCAGGTGATCTCTCAGCGCCTTCACAAGGATAAACATCTTGGTCTTAGGCTAAAACAAGGAGATAAAATCTTTGATGCGATCTGGTTTAATCTAAAGGAGCCAATCACCGTCCCCAACCGGATTGACGTTGTTTTCACACCTGAATTCAACACCTGGAATGGCAAGAGAGAGATAAGGCTTAGAGTAAGGGATGTGGATTGGTAAAATAAACCGTAAAAATCTAAATTTGAACAAAAAGACAATGTGGAGGTAAGTCTCACCCAGTTTCATAATTCCTATCAAGTAACTGTCATTCCGAACGTATGTGAGGAATCTTGAACGCTGTAAAGATTTCTCCCTTCGAAATGACAGGAGGGAGAGTCGGGATGACAGTAGAAAAAAGTCAAAGCGGCACAATCTTCATTGTCAGTCCAAAGCGAAGAATCTGAAGAAAATACGAGCCTCTTCGCGGAGTTTGCACTGAGCATAACGAATATACTCAGAGTGACAGCCTTGAGAGTTTTGACAGAGGGCGAAAATCGTGCTGACATTGTCCAAGAGAATAAATCTTGATTATTACAAATAAACCTAGGAGACGAAAAAAAACAAATGTATCCTGTGCTTTTTAGAATAGGCGATGTTGCGATTTCTTCTTTTTCAGTAGTGATGGTTATATCCTTTCTTGTTGCTTACAAGCTGGGTGAAATCGAGCTTAACAGGAAGGGATTGAACGGAAACCTCACCGATTTGCTTCTCATTGCCTGTGTAGTTGGAGGAATAGGAGGGGCAAAGGTCCTTTTTCTCATACAAAACGTAACAATTTCGGATTTTATGGCCCACCCACTTAGATACGTTTCTTCGGGACTTACATTTTATGGAGGATTGATTGGAGCGCTTATACTAATGGGAATCGTTACTTGGAAGAAGAAGGTAAGTTACTGGGCGTATACGGACTCAGCGGCTCCGGCGCTTATTCTCGCCTACGGAATTGGAAGAATCGGCTGCTTCTTGGTTGGAGATGACTATGGAATTCCTTCTAATCTGCCTTGGGCTGTGGCTTTTCCCGAAGGCGCGCCACCGACAACAGAAAGGGTTCATCCGACTCAAATTTATGACACATTGCTGATGGTGGGCTTGTTCCTCTTTCTCTGGAAGATTCGTAAAAATAACCCTTCTTCTCACGGCTGGCTCTCTTCAGTTTTGTTTATACTCCTTGGCATCGAAAGATTTCTCATAGAGTTTATTAGAAGCACTACTCCCAGTTTTATTCCCGGACTTTCTCAGGCTCAGTTAATTTCGGTTGCGATGATACTTTTAGGAGTTTTTAAAATTATACAGCTCAGAGCTGCCACGAGAAAAGCCTCGGAAATTGAAGCTTGAGGATTGGATTTAAACCATCACGACGGTTCCTTCATTTCTTCCAATCCCTTCAACAGTTTTGTAAAGTC
Organism: Deltaproteobacteria bacterium; assembly: GCA_016187835.1. GTDB lineage: Bacteria > Desulfobacterota_D > UBA1144 > Nemesobacterales > CSP1-2 > JACPIY01. The sequence continues at coordinate 66,552 of JACPIY010000050.1, forward strand.
ATTTAGAGTTGTTAAACTTATTCCCCTATCACAGCGCCAACTAATTAATATGGGACTTCTTATATGCGAATTGTCATAATAGGAGCAGGACAGGTAGGAGCTTTCCTTGCCAAGGGCCTTTCCAACGAACACGATATAGTGGTTATCGAAAATAATAAAGACACCGTGGAGAGGATTAAAGAATCCCTTGATGTCCTTGCCATTCATGGTGAAGGAGATAACCTTACCATCTTGAGGGAGGCAGAGATAGAAAAAGCCGATATTGTGCTTGCCGTTTCTGGAGATGATAGGACAAACATACTGGCATCCCTCCTCTCGGATTCTTTTGGAGTTCCAAGAACTATAGTACGCATCAGGGATATAAACTATTTGGAATATCCTACGCTTCTTAAAAAGCAAGGGATACTCGTAATAAACCCCGCCTCAATAATTTCAGAGAAAATCTCAGGTCTTCTAAGTACACCATTCGCTTGGAAAACTGAAACACTTGCAATGGGAAAAATCAACATGCTCAAGCTCAAGATCGAAGCTGATACACCCATAGTCGGAAAGAAACTCTCTGAGTTGGGTCCGCCTGAGTCATGGATATTCGTAGCAATATCGAGAAATGGTCACATTACAATACCGAAAGGAGAAACCAGGCTTATGGCTGGAGATTACGTTTTCGCTTTTGGAATTCCTTCGGTACTTCAAAGGTTAAAAGAGCTCCTCGGTGTAGAAGAAGAAAAAGTAGAATCCGTCGTGATTATAGGCGGCGGTAAACTAGGAAAGAGAGTGGCAAAAACCCTCTCTGAACAGGGGATCTTTGTAAAATTAGTTGAGAGTAACTCCGAACGCGCAAGGACAACTGCTGAAGAGCTGCCAAATGTTACGGTATTCATGGGCGATGCAACCGATACCGAAACTTTAAAAGAAGCAGGAGTTGCGTCAGCAGACTATTTTATAGCGCTCACAGGAGACGATGAGAACAATGTTTTCAGTGCGCTACTTGCAAAGAATATCGGAGCAAAGAGGGTAATGGTGCTCTACACAAAGTCTGATTATATAGACGTTATCGAGGCTATAGGTGTGGATAGAGCCATTAGCGTAAGGCTTGCTATTGCTAACGAGATTCTAAGCCTTCTTCGCCTGGGAGGAGTGGCTCACGTTGCCCTTGTCGAGGAAGGAAAAGCGGAGGTTCTGGAGTTTGAGATAACAAAAGATACCAAGATCCTCGGCTCTCCGCTTCAAAAAGCGGGTTTTCCAAGCGGAGCAATCGTGGGTATTGCCGTACGTGGAAACGACGTAATTATACCAAGGGGAGATTATAAACCTCTTGTTGGAGACAGGCTTGTTGTTTTTGCTCTCCCGGATGCTATAAAAAACGTAGAGAAGATTCTCGGCTAGTGAAGATCAAATTTTCCTTGAACATCATAGGTACTTTTTTAAAGTTTCTAGGGCTCCTCATGTTGATCCCCGCCATTTGTTCTCTCATATACAGGGAGAACGATCTTTGGGTTTTTCTGGTCTCAGCTTCTTTTACCTCTATCTCTGGATTTATTCTTGAAAGACTGACAAAAACACCTGAAAAGCTCGAAGAAATAGAAAGAAAAGACGGATTCTTCATTGCCAGCCTGAGCTGGTTTGCTGCAAGCATCTTTGGAGCAATTCCCTTCATGCTATACGGCGTTTTTGAAAATCCGATTGATGCAATTTTTGAATCGGTATCGGGGTTTACCACCACCGGTGCAAGTGTCATGAAAGACATTGAAATCTTCCCTCATGGAATTTTATTCTGGCGAAATTTCACCCAATGGCTGGGAGGGATGGGAATAATCCTCCTTGCGATTGCAATACTTCCCAGGCTCGCCGTCGGAGGAATGCAGCTTATGGCTCTTGAAGTCCCCGGTCCAGCAACTGAAAAACTCACCCCCAAGATAGCTGAAACGGCGAAAAAACTCTGGGCAATTTATTTAATACTTTCCGCTCTTCAGGTAGTGCTGCTCTTCATTGCCGGTATGTCCCTTTACGACTCTATCGTTCACACGTTTACTACGATGTCAACGGGTGGATACTCCACTAAAAACATAAGCATCGGCGCTTATGGAAACCCGCTTATAGAGGTCATTATCCTTGTCTTTATGTTTATCGCAGGGGCGAATTTTGTACTTCACTACTGGCTCTTCAAGGGAGACTTTAAAAAGCTCTCTGGCGATCCTGAATTCCGTTTTTATTTGTTTTTAAACATGGGCGCCATTCTATTTATTACGTTGGACCTGTGGATGAGAACCTATCCGAGTCTCCCTCAGGCTTTGAGATTCGCTTCGTTTCAGGTCGTTTCAATTGGCACTACAACCGGCTACGCCACCGATAATTTTGACCTCTGGCCTTCGTTCTCAAAATGGCTTCTTTTAATCCTTATGTTTGTCGGCGGATGCGCCGGTTCAACGTCGGGCGCTATCAAAAATATACGCATAATGATTCTTTTTAAAAAAGGCTATCGTGAGATTTATAAATTGATTTACCCAAAGGCAGTCCTGCCAATACGTATCGGAAAGAAAGTGGCAAGTGAGGACGCCATCTCAAGCATAACCACCTTTTTTTTGCTCTATTTTTTTATTTTTCTCGTTGGTACGCTGCTCGTTATGGCGGAAGGAGTTCCGATTATTACCGCTATCTCGGCGTGCGCGGCAACCATCGGAAACGTGGGGCCAGGACTCGAACAGGTAGGACCCGCTCTCAACTACGCAGACCTTCCCGGGTTCACTAAAATCGTCTTGTCGCTTCTTATGCTCCTTGGAAGACTGGAGCTTTTTACAATCCTGGTTCTTTTTGTTCCCGCCTTCTGGAAACAATGAGTCTGAGGTTAAGCTGAATTTTCTGAAGCGCTAATTATAGTTGACTGTAAAAATCTAAATTTGAACAAACAGACAATGTGGAGGTAAGTCTCACCCAGTTTAGTAATTCCTATAAAGTAACTGTCATTCGACCGTTCCTCCTGTCATTTCGACCCCGTGAGATAATTTCACCCCATGGGATGTTTACTATCCCACGGGGTCATATCTCATGGGGGAGAAATCTTAGCCTTCGAGAAATGACACCTTTTGTCAGATTGCTTCGCGGAGTTTATTCCTTCGCTTTGCTCAGGAAGGGCTCAGAGGTATCGAAGGGCTCAGAGTGACAGCCTTGAGAATTTTGACAGAGGGTGAAAATCGTGCTGACATTGTCCGACAGAATAAATCTTGATTATTACATTTAATAATACAGGCCTTAGAACAACGGGGTTAAGACAACATGATTTTTAGCTGTCATCCCGAACTTGTTTCGGGATCTCTTTGTAAAGATGTGATGCTGAACCAAGCTCGTGCTGAATTCATTTCAGTATTCAGCATGACAACTAAACCCTTCGTAGAGTTTACACTGAGCGTAACGAATGTGCTCAGAGTAGACTCCGCGACGAAGCAATCTGATACTGAGTTTGTCATTTCGAGTCCTTCGACTCAGCTCAGGATAAATTCCACGAGAAATCCAGATGTCTCACGCAGGTTCGACATGACAAATGAATGAAAAAAGAGATTCTTCACGGAGCTTACACTGAGCGTAACGAATGTGTTCAGGGCGACAGTTGGTAAACTCGATCGCAATTCGCTCTAATCAATCAAGCGAGTTTGAAGAGTTGAGACTAAAAGAGACCCAATGGATGAATTAAGATTTAAAACTAATTAAGTCCTAAACTGATTAACCAAATGTCCAAAGGCAATATACTAATTATTGATGACGAAGATGAATTAAGGGTTTTACTGGCGCGAGTATTAGCTTTGGAAGGCTACAAAACCTGGGAAGCCCCCACTGCACACGGTGTCAGGCTTGCGTTATTGCATTAGGGCTCAACCCTTACAAGGCCTCGTATATCAATCAGTAAAATTATTCCAATAAATGCCATGGTCTCATGCCATTCGATGTGTCATTATTATCAATCAATCACATCCAAGATCAGCAAGCCGTATATCTGACTTTATTTCAAATCGCATAATAGGCCTGGGTCTCCTTTTCACATAGGAAAAAAGTACTATAAAAGTCCTATACCGATTATTTTAGGGTAGTACTCTTTTAGCACTTGCAGATACTTACTTGAATATACTATAATCTTCTAAGCAAAGGCGGTTTTCTTCGATGACTCAGAAGGACCCCTTTCATAAGTAGGTTAACTAATATCAGGAGGTGTACTATGGCAAATACCGCGATTCCTGGGCTTTCCGCCCTCGGTCTTGGATTTAATCCGTTCGACCCGTCCGCGTCAGAATTCGGGCAGACCGCCTTCAGGGGTAACTTAATTACCTTCCAAGGCGCAGGTGGTACGGATTATATGGCAGAGAAGGTCCCGTACCAGGATAATCTCAGCGGGGTTTGGACCGTGCCTCAGGGAAAAGCGGCGATCCGCTGCAGGGGACGAGCTATCAAGTGCCTGCCGACGTCTCCGTAGGGCAGATTTTTCAGACCAGCGCAAGTTCTCAGATCTTTTATACCTACTCGGCAATCTACAAGTACTTTTCGACTCAGTTCGGGCTTTCCGGCCTCGATCCTGAGGGCATGTTTTGGGGCTCCGCCGAGGCAAATTTTTCAATCAGTACCTACGAGAGCAACTCGTACTACTACGGCATCTACGAAATTCTCGCGAGCCGGTGGGCCGTCACGTTGAGCAACGCGATTCTCAATACCCCTCTGCAGAGTTATGGTTCGACATTGGAGACGACTTTCTATGAGGCTGCCCAGGCGGTCCCGGACAATTTCGATCCCACGTCCTCAACCAGCGTTGACGCTTTCCGTAAGTTCTTTACGGAATTCGGTACGCACATGGTCAACTCGGTGACCGTTGGCGCGAGAAGCCGCTGTAGCGTCTCCATCGAACGGTCTTCAAACATTACGGAGATTAACGCGGGGCCGGATATCAAGGCCGAGTATGATTACATAACCGGTCACCTCGGCGCGGAGGCCAGCTACGTTGACAAAAACTACTCGTACAGTAGAAATAGGCAGTTTTTAACGATCGGGGGAAATCAGGAATTAGCCAACGTTGCTTCGAGCGATCCCACAAGCGCGGCCCCTCCGCCCAATCAGAACCTTACCAATTACGAGAATTGGCTCACTAGCACGGGCGCGAATCCTGCCCCGATCGCGCTCGGTCTGATCGGCATGTGGAATCTCGGAGTTTTCACGTCCGCCCAGCAAACCGCGTTGAAAGCCGCCTTCGACTACTTCGCCATCCCCAACGGCGCAATTCCGTTTTACTGCTACAATAAGAGTGAATCAGACTACTTTTACACAACGCTGGAGAATACGGAGGGCTTACGTGATTACAAATACCAGGGGACGCCATTCTACGTGCTTCCGCAGGGAAGCACCTACAGTTTAGCCATTATGCTGCACCGCTACTATAACAGACTCCGCCATTTTTTCACTTCTAACCCGGAGGATGACGCCGACATCCTCACTAAAGGCAAATACCAAGAGGAAGGGAACTATTACAGTAAAGTCCTGCCCCTTACGGTTCAAAGACTTTCCCCTCAGTCCGTGGCGACAATTTATCGCTGGCAGTTAAATTACCCTTTCCCCCTATTCGTGCCCGCTGCTCACTATTTTGGCACGGATCAGAGCGCTGGCCCCGTTGACGCACAGGCATTTGAAGGGCCGAAATTCACGGCATTCAATGCACCGAGCGATCCGTTCAGCCGGTCGTCGCTAGTACAGGCGGCAGGAATTGCCGATGTCATCTATGAAAAAGTTGTGCAAGTGATTTTTATAATCTTTCTTCCGTCATTTTGTTTTTACCCTTATATCTTTTTAGGCATCCTTTCTACCTTGGTCTTTATAACCAGTCATCTATCCGTGCCCTTAGCACACGTTA
>JACPIY010000095.1 GCA_016187835.1 Deltaproteobacteria bacterium
CCTATAGTGCCTGATGCTGAACAACTTTCTTTTAAGGGGGTGTGATTTGGACAGCATGTGCAGAGTAAACATACAAAAGAGGGGTAACCTGGTTTTGAAAAAGAGCTTTTATCCGTCTAAAAGCCTTGTTTTATAAGGATGGATTTCTTGAATTCTAATTATTTTGGACAGCAATGTAGACGGATATAAACAAATTTTAGACCGCTTGAATTCATGAAAATTTTGATTCCACTTTTTTTCTCATCGAGGACAAAGAACTTGTTAGATGTATAACTATGAGAAATTTCCTTATTATTTCCTTAATCGCTTCTTTAATAATTTGGCAAGGTGCCGTAAGTCAGACCCGAGTAAAGGTTCTCATTGTATATTACAGTGTGCAAGGACATACCCGTGCTATGGCAGAAGCTGTTGCGAATGGAGCCCGTTCTGTGAAGGGTGTTAATGTGAAACTTTTATCAGTTAAGGAGGCACAAATCTCAGATGTTCTTTCTGCAGTTGCCATCATTATTGGGAGTCCCGTGTATAATGCGAATGTAGCACCACCCATGCAGGAGTTTATCAATAAGTGACCATTTGAAGGTGTTTCTTTACGAGATAAAATAGGAGCGGCTTTTGTATCTGCTGGCGGCATTTCTGCTGATGAGGAATTTACTCAAATGAATGTACTTCATTCTATGCTAAACTTTAGGTATGATTTTAGTTAATAGTCCTGATTGGGGAAAGCCTTTTGGTGCATCAGCACGTATTCCTATCTCGGAGGTTGGAGGGTTTAAAGCCGGAGTTATAGCATTTACCGATAAAATGAAGAGACTCTGTCACGAGCTTAAGACGGAAGCTATATGGAACAAAAAAGAGAGATATATCGAAGTTAAGCTCTCATAAGAGAATATTTATTATATGGGCGTCACAATGTCATACAAAATATTAGAACACACTGCTGATGTTAGATTGTTTGTTCAAGCAGATTCCCTCGAGAAACTCTTTTCAGATGCAGTTTACGGAATGATGGAAATTCTTAAACCAAGAGTTGAAGATAAGAAACAGAAGACACAAAGAACTATTGCACTCGAAGCAGTGGATACAACTGCGCTTCTCATTGATTTTCTCAACGAAGTTTTACTTTCCGTTCACATATATAAAGAGATGTATAACGAAGTAATTTTTAAGACCTTGTTCCTACACTCACTTGAAGCGACACTGCGTGGTTTTAATGCGAGTTCTTTTGATGAGGATATAAAAGCCGTAACGTATCATGAGGTAGAGGTAAAGGAGACAAAGGACGGAAATTGGGAAACTATGATTATTTTTGATATTTAGTTATGTATAACCTATATTATGCAGACAACTTATAATACAAGTGTCAGATGTCATATTTTATGACAATATCCTTTTTCTCATAAGAAACAAATCTCTAAAGAATTCTCAATGATTTTAGCAAGCTAAGTGTAATGAATTAATGGCATATAGATTGCCATAAACTATTATATTTAGAGGTTCTTTAGTAGCTACATTGGGGGTTAAGTATGTTTGATAAATCAAATCTTATAAAGATAGAAGATTTTCTTTGGGAAATTCCAAAAACTTTCCGAAGCGACATGCGAGTACCAGCTCGCATCTATACACATGAGTATATGATCGCTTCTATTTCAATCGACAAGTCCCTAGAGCAGCTTGTCAATGTTGCGACACTCCCGGGAATCAAAGGATATGCGCTTGCGATGCCTGATATCCACGAGGGATACGGGTTTCCCGTTGGTGGGGTAGCGGCTTTTGACAGTGAAAATGGCATCATATCTCCAGGTGGCATTGGTTATGACATTAATTGCGGCGTACGGCTTTTGCGGTCAGAGAAAACATTTTTAGAGATTAAACCTCACCTTCGTAATCTTGGGAGAACAATTTACCAGGAGGTTCCGTCTGGTGTAGGGGTTGGGGGTAGGCTCACTTTGAGGGATAAAGACTTTGATCTTGTTCTCGAAAAGGGTGCTGTGCGAATGCTTGAACTCGGATATGGAGAGCCAGATGACCTTGAACATACAGAATCTGGAGGAATGCTGAATACCGCGGTACCCGAACTCGTTACAGGGCACGCAAAAAGCCGAGGGCGTGATCAGCTTGGGACAATGGGTGCAGGCAACCACTTTGTTGAGGTCGGGATTGTAGAAGCTATATTTGACGAATTTGAAGCTAAGAAATTGAATATCTTTAAAGATCGAGTAATGGTATTGATTCATACTGGTTCTCGTGGGCTTGGGCATCAGATTGCAACTGACTACATACGGATTATGATGAAAGTTATGCCTAACTACGGCATTGTTTTGCCTGACCGTGAATTAGCATGCGCCCCCTTTGCTTCAAAGGAAGGACAGGAATATTTTAAAGCGATGTCGGCAGGTGCAAACTTTGCATGGGCAAACCGACAACTAATTACGTGGGAAGTGAGAAAAGCATGGGAAAGCGTTTTAGGTGAGGATGGTGGAAAACTCAGTATGGTTTACGATGTAGCTCACAATATTGCAAAAATCGAGGAGTACATACTCGATGGTAAAAAATATGATCTTGTTGTTCACCGAAAGGGTGCAACACGTGCTTTCCCTAATCAACCAGTGCTTATTCCTGGGAGTATGGGGACTCATTCGTATATTCTCG
>JACPIY010000058.1 GCA_016187835.1 Deltaproteobacteria bacterium
ATGTATTTAGTCAATTGATCAAGCGGATGACCAAGCAGAAGGCAATCGTTCGGATAGCTAAGAAGTTATTGAACAGGATAAGATATGTATGGAGGCATAAAGAGGCTTATGCTTGCGGATTGATTTCATAAGTAATAGAGACTGGATCTGGGAAATCTCAAACATTAGAGTGTGGACCGCTGTCGATAAACTGCAAAGAAAATGTTTTCCTGAGAGTGCGGCCACAGGTTTGAGTAGTTTGATGAATTTAATGCAGCACTGCATGAATGCAGATGACTGTTTATAACAGATTGATTCAAGATAGTGGTTGTTTCGATATCAGATATATGAGACTAAAAAAGCAGGAAGGGATTCGTTTGCTCAAAGATGCAAATTTTTTGGAAAGAGCCCTTGACTTTTTACATAACAGCTTGCCGAAGGGCTTCTCGCAATGACCTTCTTTTTTATGCAGTTAAAGAACATAGAATTAACATAGGTTTGAGTTACGAGCAGGTTGTGGGGAATTTGTTTCTATGTAGGGAACGCATATATGCGTTCCCTACTTTTTCGATGATACGTTGCAGATTGCTGCAGGCTATTTCAATTCAGTGCTGCGACTATGGTTAGGAATCTATTTCATTTTCACTTTCCAGGAATCCTTGGCAACCTTCCATTCCCCGTCCTCAAGCTTCATCTCAATCGAACCTGTTGATTTTTCTCCGTCGCGGAGTCCTTCGGCTTTCAACAGAGCTTCGTTACCTTTAATCTCACTTCCGATGATGTTTAAAGTTGTCGGCTTGGCGGTTTGCGCTAATTCGATAACCATCATTATCGTTTCCTAATCCACTTCCTTGAAGACCTCGCTTGACAGATATTTCCGCAGTTCATTTTTATCTCCCGACATCAGGGCACGGTAATATGCAGCGTAGGCTTTTGACGCCGGGTCGTTCGCGCCCTGGATTTCAACACTCGGCGGTTCGGCTTTCTTAGGTTCGCCCATTTTGACGGCAAATGAAATGTCATAAGAGAAAGTGTACTTACTAAAAGTATTTTCGTTCGGCGTTGAAATCTTGCCTGTAATCTCATTATTATCGAATTTGGAAAGCGTCAACACACCATTTCCGATGGTGCCGAGCTGGTCTTCACATATCGGGTGATAAATTGCGTTTAACCCGGGCGTTAGTTCTTTTGTTTCCTTTGAAATCGTAAAGACAATCCCGCGAACTTTATCCGCCGCTGCGAGATTGTTAAGCCCAAAAGGAATATCGTCCTGAGCAACTGTCTTATCAGTGAGAACCACAATCAAATCAGAAGCTCCTTCATCAACATAAGCATGCTTTAACTCGGTGCTCGATCCGTTGACGGTCAAAGTTCCTGAAGCGGAATTTTCAGTTGCCGCCTGTAAGGACAGCGCCAAAAGGACTAGTGCAGCCACAAAAAAACCGAGTCTTATCATGTAGTTTCTCCTTTTATACCTTTTATTTGTTTTGAATAGCGATTCCTAAACAGAAGTTATCCCATACATAAAAAGCCCACCAGGCTTGCTGGTGGGCGAGATGGCAACGAGCAAGACTCGTTGCCTACCCATTTAAAAGACTACTCCTAACCCAAAAAGCACAGGTTCCGCAATTGCCGGTCAGTTTATATCGCCCGTAACCATTAATCAACACGCAATTGAACAGGTTATTCGAGGCTCTAATCGGCCCTTATTAGAGTGGAAGCAAAGTTGGAGGAGAGACGTTGCAAAGTGCCCCAACCTTAAGAGGTGCACTATTTGTCGTAGGGGCAGACCCACGCGTCTGCCCTAGCAAGTGCATCAGCAAAAGTGGATGGCGGGACAGGAATGTCCCGCCTATCGGGGAATAACATTAGGTGATAGAAGGCAGGGTTTTCTAACCCCGCTCAACCAATGCGGTGAAAGAGGCAAAAAAATAGAAGAGAAAAATGTATGACTCGTTCCCCCAACGAGCCGTTCGTCTGAGGAGGCCTCAAGGGCTGATGAGGGCATCAGCCCCTACAGTTGCATAAATCCAAAATCGTATTTTAAGCGTATATAAGACGCATATTTCCACTATTCAAGGCGGTTTAGATATGAAGCGGATAGTAATTATTTACATGGCATTTGTGTTTTTTATAGCAGGATGCGGGGCTGAGTACAAAGTTCCCGACCTGGGCGGTATTTATACAAGAGTCGCGAGTGCTCCCGACCTGTATAAAAACCCGATTATCGTAATTCCTGGCATCCTCGGCTCAAAGCTTGTTGACAAAGAATCGGGACGTATTGTCTGGGGAGCTTTTGATGGAGGCTATGCGAATCCCGAGAAGCCGGACGGGGCAAGGCTAGTCGCACATCCTATGAGAAAAGACGTCCCTCTCGGTGAGCTTAAGTATGACGTGTATCCGGACGTGGTTCTGGACAGGGTAAAGGTAAGAGTGATTGGCCTTTCTCTTGTCCTCCGTGCTTATGTAAACATACTCAGTGCCCTGGGTGTGGCCGGGTATCGCGATGAGACCTTAGGAACTAAAGGGCAGATTGACTACGGTAATGAACACTTTACCTGCTTTCAGTTTGCTTACGATTGGAGACGCGATAATGTGGAGAATGCAAAGCGCCTTCACGAGTTTATTCTGGAGAAGCGCGCTTATGTTCAGGAGGAGTTCAAAAAGCGCTACTGGATTTAGAATTATGATGTAAAGTTTGACATCGTTGCGCATTCAATGGGAGGACTTGTGACGAGGTACTACCTGCTCTACGGAGGTGCAGACCTGCCGGACGACGGCGTCGAGCCTGAAGTTACATGGGAAGGAGCAAAGTATGTAGACAAAGCTGTCCTTGTCGGAACGCCCAATACGGGCGCCGTATCTGCGATTGTCGAGACGGTAAACGGTAAAGAACTTGGCCCGTTCCTGCCGACTTACGAGCCTGCAATTATCGGTACGATGCCTTCTGTATATCAACTCTTTCCCAGAACCAGGCATGGAGTTCTACGCGACGAAACCGGAGCTGCGCTCGACATAATGGGTCCCGAGCTTTGGATAAAAATGGGCTCGGGTCTTGCGAACCGCGGACAGGATAAATTTCTTCAACACCTTCTTCCCGATGTTTCTGACCCTAATGAAAGGCGAAGTATTGCTCTCGATCATCTGAGAAAATCCCTAAAGCGCGCGGAGCAGTTCCATAGGTCAATTGATGCTTCCTCCAAACCTCCTGATGGATTTAGAATGTATCTCGTTGCCGGTGATGTGGTTCCTACGGAAGCGGTTCTTACGGTCAACAAAAGCACGGGGAAAATTAAAGTGAGCGAGGAGGCTCCGGGGGACGGAACGGTGATTCGTTCAAGCGCCCTGATGGGTGTGAGAGGGTAGGACAGGATGAATGGACTCCTAATCTCGTGACGCCGATTGAGTGGACGAATGTGACGTTTCTTTTTAGAGGCCACCTCGGAATAACAAAGGATCATGCTTTTACGGACAATGTTCTGTTTCTTCTACTCGAAAAGCCTAAATAGGGTGAGCTCAACAAAACAGAACAACAGCAGAAGAATCGTTAACCGCAATGGATATATAAACCCTTAATTTTCTAGGTGATAAGAGTCAAGCATGAAAAAAATGTAGGGCGCGTTCCCGGAACGAGCCGTTCGTCTGATGAAGCCTCAAGAACTGATGAGGGCATCAGTCCCTACAGTCGTATCTCAAAATAGTATAGCTCAGAGTTTCATCGGTTAGTGGGGCTTGATTAATCAAACCCCTACATCTTTATATTCGAAAAACCAGCTATATCCTGAACTTAATCTCATTCTCGACGCTTCTTATGATGTATTATTGAGGAATTGTGTAACCCTTTGGTAGAGACCCCATCAACGGCGTCTCTAGAAATTTTTCTCAATGCGCGCTTACGGTTCTTTCCCTTGCCCACTCGCGGAGCCAGGCGATTCTTTCCGCCATAGTGATTGATAGCGGGCGCGTGAGTTTAAGCTCGTCCAGAAGAATCTGATTGGAAAGTTCTTTCTTAGCGGAAAAAGCGGTATAGAGACCGGAGACAATTACCTGCTCAATCTCGGAGCCGCTAAAGCCATCTGTTGCTTCTACAAGAATCGGAAGGTCAAACTGATTCGGCTCCTGTCCCCGCTTTTTAAGGTGTATTTCAAAGATAGACTTCCTTGACTCAGCGTCCGGTAAGTCTACAAAGAAAATTTCATCAAAACGGCCTTTTCGCAGAAATTCAGGCGGAAGCTTGGTAACATCATTGGCGGTAGCCACGATAAAAACGTCTCCTCTCCTATCCTGAAGCCAGGAAAGGAATGTGCTAAATATTCTCGCGGAAACGCCCCCATCCTCATTGCTGCTCGATGAAGAAAACGCCTTTTCAATCTCGTCTATCCACAGTATAACCGGTGACAATTTTTCCGCAGTTTTGGTTGCTCTTTTAAAGTTCTTCTCGCTTTCACCTATGTATTTGTTGTAGAGATTTGATGAGTCGAGTTTGAGCAAGGGCATGCCCCATTCCATTGCAACGGCTTTGGCACATAGGCTTTTACCACAGCCTGGAACTCCAAGAAGCAGAACGCCTTTAGGAAAGGAAAGACCGAATTCCATTGCCCTTTTTGGATCAATGATTATCTCCCGACGCTTGTCAAGCCAGGATTTTAAACCTGCAAGGTCTGCAATGTCAGCCATGCTTTCCTCTACAGGGTAATATTCAAGAACTCCCTCCCGCTCCACAATATCCTTCTTCGCCTCTATAACCCGCCTGATATCCTTCGGGGAAAGCTTACCGTCTTCGACAATGACTCTGGTAAGAATCTTTTCCGCTTCCATAAGAGTAAGGCCTTCATATTGTTAAGGATCTTATTCATATCCTCGAGGGTAATTTCGACCTTCACATTCATCCTGATATGCAGGTCTCTGATTATTCGCTGAAGAAGGTTCCTGTACTCCTCCATTTCCGGGGCAGGGAGGTTTAGCTTTGCGCTCATTGGTTTTAGAGAATCGGGAATATTAATATCCAGACCCGTTATAATGATTACTCCGTCATTTTTCGAGAACTGCATGGCTGAATCCTTGAGCTTTGCGACAATTAACTTGTCTTCCAGGTAATCCGCAATCCCACTGAAGTGATAAATAGCCACAAACTCCGAGTGCTCAATGTGCATAAGTGTGGTGGATAGGTCGGCAGATTTATAAACGGCGCCTTTGATATCTTCGCGTCTCAGTCCTTTTGTGGCTGTCCAGGAGAAAAAAGGAAGTTTAAGATGGTCTGCGAGGTGTTTAAAAAGCGTATCTGCACGATCCTCTTCGGCGGTATCCACAAAAATAATGCAGTAACGAGAATGTATTAGAAGTTCGAGGTCCTTAAGCGGGTCTTTTGCTATTGTCATCATGAAAGAAGAGCTGAAGAAGGACTTAAGATTGCGTAGATTTTAACTCCTGAGTGCCTTTCACGGATACGTTTCTAAGAATAGTGCTGTGTGGATTTAATTTCAAGTAGGATGCTGCTTGAATAAGAAAGCAATGGGGATAAGGCTTGGTCGAGGTTTAACTTGATAATTCCCTATAGCTTACTAAAGGGTTTCCACTACACTGTCATTGCGAACCCATTCACCCTTCGATTATACTCAGGGCATGCTTTGTTCGGTGTATCCTCCGTGAAGAATCTCTTTTTTCATTCATTTGTCATTTCGAACCTGCGTGAGACATCTGGATTTCTCGTGGAATTTATCCTGAGCCGAGTCGAAGGACTCGAAATGAAAAACTCAGTATCAGATTGCTTCGTCGCGGAGTCTACCCTGAGCACATTCGCGGAGCCTGCACTGAGAGAATGGAAGTGCTCAGTGTAAACTCTGCCGAAGGGCTCCTCGCAATGATAGTAGTGACGGTATTTATTATAAGGCCATACCCTGTAGCTTGCTTCAGTTATTGATTACTTTGCTTTTCAACCTCTCAGCGATTCTTCTAAAATAGTATCTAGCGCTTTAGGTGTACCTTTTCTATCGCTTTTCTGGTTTCAGGACTTGACGAACGGCAGCTATGACCTGGGAGTGGAGCTTGCCGTTGGTTCCTACGATACCTTTATTGCGGTCCAGACCTCGGCCGACCGAAAAATCAAGCGGGTGGCCGTAGACATCCGTGACCTCGCCGCCAGCCTCTTTTACAATAAGCCAGCCTGCTGCATGATCCCAAATCTTTTCTACATAATCGGCTCTTGTGGGAAGTCTCAGATAAATCGAGGCATCGCCACGTGCGATGACGGCATATTTGCACTGACTGTCAATACGCACAGGCGGTGCCGTTACGCCGAGTATTTCGGTGATAAGGGCGGCGTCGCTATGAGAGGAATGGGCGGATTCGACAGATTCACAAAACGACGCCATCGAAGGATCACCGATATTCGCTACGTTAATTTGTATTTCCGTCGGATCATCAAAAGAACGAATATTTGCACCTTGACGCTTAACAGCGATGAAAAGACATCCCTTCGCTTCATCAGGACGATTGGCGTGGACTGGAAGGTTGGGACAGCCAAGCACGCCGAGAACAACCTCTCCCTTCTCTATGAGCGCCAGTGCTATGGCGTATTGTTCTCCCCGGAGGAGTACAGCGTTGACATGGTATAGGACTTTTTCCTTGACGTTTGCGTTCTTGGATATCCTGAGATCAGCAGCGTCTTCCTCGGCCGTGATCGGACCGTTTGGAAATGCTCTCATAAGTTCCAGGCTTATTACTGCCTGTGCGCCAAAGTCAGCGACGGTAACGGGCGAATTGTCTCTCTTAGACATTGTCTCTTCAGATACGAGGGAAGCTTGAACTGACTGACACAGTAGACAAGCTTTTAGCACGGCTTGAACAGCTACAAAACGCTCAGATTCATAATTCATAATTGACTCCTGACAATGAAGATAATTTATCTAGGGGAATTATAACAAGAAATTTTGGAAGCAACCAATAGAGACAGGTCTCTATGTCTAACATGATAAATGGTGGACAAAGAAGTTAGCTCTACAGACAAAGCATGTATACGCTCTCGAAAATTAGACCTAACTCACACTAAATAGCATGAATTCTACGCATAAAAGGAATTATTACATGAGTTACAAAAGGTGGATGGAATAAGAGGAAAAAAGGACATGCTGTAAATATGAAAGCAAAAACCCGCCCTGTTAGACCGCGCGCCAAACTTAATCTCCTGCCGAGATTAGATCGTTCAAGCAACACACCGAGGCTTTGTAATATGAAGTATGCGGTGGGTAGGCCATACCCTGCTTTTGCAGGTAAAGACGTAATGAGTTCATGAGCGAGTCCTGAGGCGAGGAATGTCATAAAAGTAGCTCCGGCAACACCAAGGCGATGAAGTAGGGGTTCAAACACAAGGTCCTGTGCAAGTTTGTGAATGGCAAGATTCCATCTTGTGCCCCAGAAATTTGTAAGGGTGGTCGCAAGAGCGGGGGAATTCATTATGGGTTGAGCGTTGATTCCTAACGATTGCCAGAGTAATGCGCTAATATGAAAAATTCCAAAGAAGCCAAGAAAAAGAAGACCAAGGATTCCGACCCAGCCGACCAGTAAGGTTTGGTTTGATGGTATCAGTCTTGCGATGCCCCAAAGCAAAACCACTCCCAATACAGTTTTGAGAACCGCAATATACCAGGTGGTTGGATTAGGTTTTTTAATTTTTGTTCTTCTATCAAGGAAAGCCTCAGCGTCTATTCCGGGCCATCCTATAAAGTATCCGAATGAGAGCCATGCCGTTGGACGTACTCCTTTTTCCAATGCATTGGACCAAGTAAACCACTTACATCCTGCATATATTGAAAAACCCATTATCCACATGAAAGCCCAATTGGAAAAATACGGTTGAGAAGTAAAAGCAAAAGTGGGTAAAACCAAAAGCGGCAAAAATTTAAACCATCCTGCAGTTAGACGCATGGGATTACTTTACGCAATACCTTATGATTAGCCGGTTGTTTTTTCTTTATTTTAATCTAAAGTTCATCAATTGTTTTTTAAGAAAACTTTAGCATACATAAACTTCTGTGGCAGGCAAGACTCTTTTCCATTGCCCCTAGTTCCTTTCTTTTGAGAGGAAAAGAAGTTATCACCATAAGTAATTCGTATCGATTCTTACAAAGAGGAATTTATTCAAACTTTTCGTCTAAATTTAAGCAAAATCAAAAAAAGGAGGTGGATGATTTTTCACTGATTATTCAAGATTAAGAACTGGTTTTAAACACTTTTGAATGAAAAGAAATGGTATTTTTCTCCAACTAGATCGCATAAAATCTATTGGCTTGATACATTCTGGGGTGTCATTTTCAGAAGAGTTAACAATTGGGATACTGTATAATCTTCCATTTTTTCTGATGGGACAGGGTTCAAGAGAGAAAAAAGATTATCAGTATCTTTCACAATTATGTTTTTAACCTTGAACTCAAGTTAATTAAGATAAATCTCATTGTTCTAGTTTAGAAGTATAGAAAGTCAGGTTTGATGAGAACGTTAAATGGTTATAGGTGTAAAAATCTCCAAACAGACAATGTGGAGCTAAGTCTCACCTAGTTTAATAATACAGGCCTTAGAACAATTGGGTTAAGAAAACATGATTTTTAGCTGTCATCCCGAACTTGTTTCGGGATCTCTTTTGTAAATATGGGATGCTGAACCAAGTTCAGCATGACAACTAAACCCTTCGCGGACCTTATTACTTGGCTTCGCTAAGTACTGGCTGTGAGATATCGAAGCGCTAGGAGTGACAGCCTTGAGAATTTTGACAGAGGGTGAAAATCGTGCTGACATTGTCCGACAGAATAAATCTTGATTATTAAATAAAAAAATTATATTACATATTAAGGACATTAGTGTTATAAATCAAAACCAATCTCCCTATAACCAATGCCCACTTCTCTATTTACGATTGCGATAAAGATTGGGGTCTACCGCATAACTCATCTTTTCCTCATCTAACGTGTTGCCTAGAAAGCGATTGATCTCCTTGATGTATGGGGTTGGGTTTGCAAGCATCTGATTGTAGTCAACATATAGCACGGAGAAGTTCGGTTGAGCTTTTAGCCATTCATCGACCTTTTTCAGGTGTATCTTGAAAAGATTTCCTATTTCTTCGTCGCTGACTCCGTCATCAGGCACGCCACGGTTTTCGAGCATCTTCTTGTGTGATGCCAAGATTTCTTCCATTTTTCTATTTATGAATATCACCTTGTATTGATATTTGAGGGGCAGATATTTCAGGAGTTCTGAGATTATCTTGACGACCTTACCCTGAGCGTCTTCAAGCCATTCCTGATCACCTTTATTAACCTTCTTAACCCGTTCAAACTCGTAGTATCCTTTTGGATTGTCCGTGTCGGCTTCGCGGATATTATCGGTCAATACCGTAAGACCACCGGCTTCCAGCATCTTCATCATCATTGAAGTGCCGGAACGAGGCAGGCCAGATACTATTGTGATTACTCGCTGATTTGGAGCTGGTGTTGAATCGGTTTTAAATATCTTCTGAAATAATTGTTTCATGCTTTTCACCTTTCTCTGTAAATTTTTGTGGATTTTCTAGCCACTGCTTTGTATTTAACTTTATTGCTTAGGCTTGTTGCTTATAGCAATCTCCAAGTGATATTTAGTGAGATAACCTTCTTTGCAGGTTGCAAAATCAGAATAATTCTTATTTATCGAGTGTATAAAGTCAATTGGGCTAAAGCCTAGTTTTTTGATAAGTCGTATTACTTTAGTTCTGATGTCAATAAAACTTAAGTTAGTAAGTTTTATTGACATCCATCCTGTAAGCTTCTAATCTCTTTCCCACAATCCTTTACCTTGCTCTCTAGCTTCTGCCTCTATCTTCAAAAACAGGTCCTTAAATTTTACGTTGGGGGTGTTTGTAACTGCCCTGGCATATCCATCCTCAAGGAGCAAGGCAATAAGCATTTTTCCACCGGGCAAATACACATAGGCTAGAATTGACCCAGAGCTATCTCTTGTCTCTTCATCAAATTCAAGTTTTACCGGGGTTCCTCTTCTAAGATTGGATTTAGTAAAGTATGTTGCATCATCTGAAACTTTTTCAGGTATTTCAACGCCAATTAATCTGACCTTTTCTATCTCCTTATTTGAAAGCTGGCAGTGAAATCTATCGCCATCAATTACTTGTATTACGTCACATTTAATGTATTCGGGAAAAGCGAACCTGAGTTTTTCTTCTGCGTCCTCATATTTGCTGCATCCTGCTAAGAGAAGAGGAGCCAATACCCAAGCTAGTACTAGAGGCATGGATTTATAGGTTTTAAGCCTTATCTCAGTAATTGACATATCAATTACTCCACGATCATTTAGGTCAATACTAAAAGCTTAATCTCCCGCCAACATATCCCGATAAGAAAAAACAAAGCCGCGCAGGTAGTTATTGAAGCTCCGGTTGGCAGAGATAAAATAAAAGAAAAGAAATAACCTAACCCCGCTGATAAAACACCGATCAAAACCGAGAGAATAAAAACCCGATTTAGGCTCTCGGTTAAAAAAAGAGCAGTAAGAGGAGGAAGAACCGTAAGACCAAAGACAGGTAATGCCCCAAGTGCTCGCGTTGTAACTGCTATTACAATTCCGACGGTGAGTAATAGAACTGTATTTAGTATTCTTACCGGATACTTGAATAACTGTGCTGTCTCAGGGTCGAAAGAGACAAATATAAAATCCTTAAAGAATATACAGTGAATGAGAATAGAAAAAAAAGCCACAGCGGGCACAATATAAACCTCTTTTGGATCGACAACGACAGCGCTTCCAAAAAGGATGTCGGCGATGTCGTGGGCTTCATGCGTGATCAGGTTACCTATAATCACTACTGCTCCAGAAGCGAGCAGATATCCAAAACCTATTGCTCCTTCCTGGCTTATACGAAAAAAATCCTTCTTTAGAGCAAAAAAGAGAGCAGCTAATGCAGTCATAATCAAAGATATAGCAAAGGGATCAATCATGGAACCGAGTGAACTAAAAGCTGAGAATCCCCCTATATAGAAAGCAAGAGCCACACCAAAGCTTGAGACCTGAGAGAGCATTGCACCCACAAAAACAATCCGGCGTAGCACTACATAAACTCCTAAGAATCCACATATAGCCCCTGATACAGCCCCAACAATCATAGGGTCACGCCAAAGAAAGTAACTTTTTATAAACTCTCCAAATGAAGAAATATCCATATTATCTCCTGATTGCAAACTAGAGCTTATCTATCTCTGCCCCCAACTGCTGCGTATATTCGCATCTTGCCTGCAACCTGCTCTATGGTTACGTCCAGTCCAAAGATTCTACTTAAGGTTTCACCGCTGAAAACTTCCTCCATAATTCCCGCACTGAAAACACCGCTGTCTTTATCAACCACGACCACATGATCGGCAAATCTGGCAACTGTGTTGAGAAAATGACTCACCATAAGAACTGTTAGTTTGTCCTTCTCTTTTATTCTTCCCAAGAGTTCCATAATCGCTGTTTCCCCTTTGATATCCATTGATGCCGTGGGTTCATCAAGAATCAATATATCGGGTTCACCAGCAAGGGCATGGGCAAGAAGTGAACGCTGTTTTTCACCTCCTGAAAGCGACCTAAATGGACGATCCTTCAAATGAGGGATTTCAACCCTCTCGAGACAGGACATGACAATCTTCCAATCTTCTTTTTTAACACCTCTGCCAACGGGAATTCGTATATACCTTCCCATGGCCACAAACTCGGAAACGGAGATTGGAAATATATGATCAAATTTCTCACGTTGTGGAACATATCCAAATGTCAGAGGCTCATCTTCTCTATAGTGCACTTTTCCTGATACAGGTGGAATAAGACCCAGAATAGTCTTGAGCAGTGTCGTTTTTCCTCCGCCATTCGGGCCGATTATTCCCCAGAACTCTCCCTGTTTAATGGACAGATTGATCGAATCAAAAAATTCTCTTTTATCGTATCCGATTGCCGCATTTTCTAGCTTTATTAGAAGAGGTAAATTCATTTGTCCATCTCCATTGCTTGGGTAAATAAACTCATTTTGGGAGTTCCCTGAGTCTTATTGTTCTGATGCGGGAGAGTATCCAGGGAACTCCCCAGAGTCATAAGGCCTCTGACTCTAATTAGAATCCTGAAAATCACCTGCTTTCGTTGTTATACTTGCTAATTTAGATGTAACTTCACCTACAATTGCATCAAAGAGGTCGAAATATGTATTTATTCCTTCACGTACACCAACGCTCGAAGGGAGAACAAGAAAAGAAGCGCCTGTTTTTTCAGCGATAAGAGCAGGTACCTTTTGGGGGTAATAAGACTCAGCTATAATGAGCCTTATTTTATCCTTTTGTAATTTTCTGATTAGCTCCGCCACATAAGAAGGCGAAGGTGGAATCCCAGGCTTTGGCTCTACATATCCTACTTCTTCAAAGCCAGCCCAGTCAGAGAAATAAACCCAGCTTTTGTGATAGGTAACGATTTCGGTTTCCTTGTAAGGAACGAGCTTTTCATCCCATTCCTTGATCTTTTCGTTAAGACGTCTCACAAAATCCCCTAGACGTTCGTCATAAAAGGAAGCATTTTCGGGGTCTATTTCCTTTAGCCTGTCTGCGATTCCTTTTGCAATTGGGATTCCATTTCTTGGGTCAAGCATATAGTGAGGGTTGCCACCCGGATGTATGTCTCCCATGCTTCGGTCAACTTTTGTAGTAGGCATTTCGAGGATGTTTGGAATCAGTGTAGAACAATCCAGGTTGCCGATATTTCCTGTAAGAATCTTTGAGTTTCTTGCTCCCGTAATAAGCGGAGGAAGCCAGCCTAGTTCTAGTTCCAAACCGGTATAGAGCAATAAGTCGGCTCTGTTTAGACTAAGAATTAGACTCGGCTTTGCATCAACAAAGTGAGGGTCTTGATAGCCTTTTGAGAGGCTTTTTACCTCAACCTTGTCTCCTCCTATTTCCTCTGCAATATCCCCAAAATTGGGAACGGAACTAACTATTTTTACTTTCGCAAATGCATCGTGGGCGGAAATAAGCAAAAAAATGGAAAAAACCATGTAGAAAAAAATCTTGTACAGTTTCATTAGAGTTGCCTCCTTTTTCAAAGTTTTTTAAAACGGATGAGCTCTATGAACGCCTATGGATTGAACGTGAGCATGGCAGCATAACGAAGTTCCTTTCCGAAAAGACCAAGCGTTTCTTCCTCTTCTCCTTCTATTGGCGAAATTCGATCGTTTGTATCTACATAATCAAACCTAACCCCGGTGTCCCACCTTTTAGCAAAGCGATAAACAATCTGTCCATATGCTCCCCAATCGTCTAAGTTGCCTTCTGGTGTTTCAGCTTGTCTGTATATGAATTCGGATTGCAATTTAATCTCCTGATATGATGAGTTTTCTAAAGGACGGTATTTGGCGAATAGGTCTAGACCATAGAGATTCGAGCGGTTGCCGCGTTCTGTACCGTTGGAGGCTGTTGCAAAAGAACCCCCCAGACTCAGAGACATGGCGTCCGAGAGTTCAAAGAAGTTGGAAAGATGAGCTATATAAAGAAGCCTCGCTAGATTGTTTGCATTCTCATCGCGGGCAAAGGTAGTCGTTTCCAATCCATCGGGACTATTAACAGAGGCGCTTAGCTCTGAAAACCAGGGGAGCGGTAGAAGAAAATTAAACTCTACCCCTGTGGGGTTCAGATGTTCTCCTAGAAAAGCAGCAGCAGTAAGAGGTAAAGTTACGAAGTCTTGAAAGTGTCTATGTTGAGTGTTAATCCTACCGAATTTACTCCTCATTAAGCCTACTCTTATCTGTGAGTTTAAAGGAAGGGAAAGAAGAGTAGTAGCGTACATTTCCTCTATTTCAAATTCATTACGATTCACTGAAAAGAAGGTATCTGCTCTAAAATATGGGTCTATAGTGGCCTGGAAGGCGAATTCGCCCTCCTGCAGATTAATGCCGGTATTTTCAGGGTCTACCTCAGCATGGATAATTGGGTCGTCTTCGGAAAAATAGGCTGCTGCGAAAGTCCCGATAACGCTTATATCGGGGTTCAAACTCTGCACAATTCTTTGTTTTCCTCTTTTTGTTTTTTTGACTCTTCTTCGAGTATTCTGTTTTTCTCTTCAAGCTCCTCCAACTTTTTCTGCATATTTTCCATTTGTTGGCGGAGTTCCTGCATATCTTTTTTTATATCATCCCTTTCCTCAGTCTGAGCCTCTTTGTATAAAAGGGGGGAAAAGGTCAAAAAAGCGGAAACAAAAATAACAGTAAACCTTTTAATCCTCATATTTCACCTCCAAATAGTAATTAGCAGCTACTGTTTATAAGTAGTCTAACCTGATGATTTTTTGATTTGGGGATTGTTTGTAGAACTGCTTAAATGGTTGGAGGAGAACGAGGGATTTTATTTGATTCTAAAGATAAAGACGGAATTAAAACATTAAAATTTAAATAACCTATTAGAATTCCTAAGTTATTGGAATGAAGTGTATTAACAAAATTATGGGGTTTAATATTTCCGTTAAGACGGCATGCTGAACAGAATTCATTATAATGACTGAGGTATGCTGATTTCGATTGAGAAATCTTTTTGGAATAAGTGCCGAAATTAAAAGCGTGATTGTGAACGCTTAAGGAGAGGACAAAAAATAGGGCTAAGATTGAAATGAATAGTACTGATATATTCTTTGTTCTTCGATCTTCCATTTAGATTACTTTCGGGTAGAAGTTTTGCAAAAACCCTTTTCAAGATCTAAACAAACGAATAAACTAATACCATAGTTCCCTAAAACAAGCAAGTTCAATTGGTAGGGGCACATTGAAATGTGCCCCTACTACTAATTTCGGATTTATTATTCCGGAGTCCACGTTGTTAGCTAAGTTCTACTTTGCGATCCAGCCCCCGTCTACGGAAAGCATTGTCCCGTTCATAAACCCCACGTTATCATCGCATAAGAACAAAACGGCGTGAGCAATCTCTTCCGGTCTTCCAACGGCATCTGGTCGAATAAACCTTCAACCATTGGTGTAACGATTGTTCCCGGGCAGATTGCATTTACACGAATTCCTTTTGCTGCGTATTCAAGAGCCATGCTCCTTGTAAGTTGTGTAATAGCTCCTTTAGTTGCATTATACGCTGCTACCCCTGGAACAGCCTTAAGTCCTAGTACAGATGAGTTGTTGACTATGCAGCCTTTTCCCTGTTTTAACATGTGGGGTATAGTGTACTTTGACATTAAGTAAGTTCCTCGAACATTAATATCAAATGTCTTATCCCATATTTCTGTCGGCGTTTCATGTGTTATTGCCATGTGGAGGATACCGGCGTTGTTGAATAGTATATCAATACGGCCGTATTTGTCGATTGTATAGTCCACAGCTGCTTTGCAGTCTTCCTCTTTTGAGACATCACTAACAATATAATCGATCGTTAAACCATCTTTCTTTGCCTCTTCTACGGTTTCCTTTAAGGTTTTCTCGGTACGTCCGGTGATTACAACCTTTGCGCCTTCCTTCGCAAAAAGAATAGCAGTTGATTTTCCAAGCCCCAGACTTCCGCCTGTGATAAGAGCCACTCTATCTGTGAGTTTCATTGTATGACGACCTCCAATATTATTTTTTTTAAGATTATAAGGTAATTTGATTTATTATCAAGAAATTTAGGTCTGGGGATGCTACAATGATTTTTTCGTAAGAGGTATATCCTACAAGAAATTGAATTCATAATGAAGAAGGTGGAATCTTTATTTAATTTTTATAGGGTAGGGGGTAACCGAAGGTATACTTTTTATGAAAATATGGTCGAAGTTAATTTTTTATGAAATAGGGAGTAATTTATGAGAAAAAAATTAGTGATTCTGTGCTCTTTAGTGGGCATATTCGGTATCATTATATTAGTGAATTGCGGGGGTGGCGGCGAGGGAACAACAGAGTCAAAATCTAATGGTCTAGAGATAAAACTTGTTGCCAACGGGTTAGCTTTCCCGGTTACCATAGCATGTACTTCGGATGGTCGTATCTTTTTCAATGAGCTTCAGACGGGCAAAATACGCATTATACAAAATGGCACATTACTCTCTAAACCATTTGCCACTATTGCAGTATCTACCAATGGGGAAAACGGATTAATTGGACTTGCTTTCGACCCTGACTATGAAAGTAATGGGTTTGTCTATATATTTCATACTCATCCCAATCCTTTTCGCAACCGTGTAGTGCGTTTCACTGAAGTAAACAATATCGGTACTGAGAAGACACTAATTATTGATAATCTTCCCGCAGCAAGGATACACATCGGCGGGAACATAGGATTTGGGCCGGACAGAAAGCTTTATGTAACGATAGGTGATGTTTCAAATCCGGCTAATTCTCAAAGCCTCAACAATCCGGCTGGTAAGATTTTGAGGTACAATTCAGATGGTTCGATACCACAGAACAATCCCTTTCCCGACTCGCCTATCTTTGCTCTCGGACTGAGAAATAGCTTTGATTTTGCTTTTCATCCTATAACGGGGGTAATTTATGCTACCGAAAACGGGCCTGATTGTGACGATGAAATAAATAGGATAATTGAAGGGGATAACTATGGTTGGCGTCCAAATTATCCCTGCGGAGATAAAGATACTCAATTTATAGGTCCGATCATAAGCTTTACCCCTCCTATAGTTCCTACCGGTATTACTTTTTATACAGGCGATCAATATCCAGAGTTTGCTAATGATCTCTTCTTCGTTAATTTCGATAGAGGGTCTGAAGGGAAGATTCAACGGATTGATTTATCCGGGAAGAACCTAGACCAAATAGATAGCATAAGCACCTTCTTGGTAGACAATGAATTTGGGGGACTGCTCGATATAATTACCTGTTCCGACGGTAATCTCTATTTCTCAAATTCTACTTCTATAATGAGGATTATCAGGAAGCGTTAAGTTGTCTCCTGTCTTGTGATTTCTTTGCTGTTCTAGTGGATCTCGAGAAATGACCTACAGACAACCTAGGAATAAAAGCTCCCTGAAATTGTTCGAAGATTTAAATGCCTGGGTTTTATTTAATGGAAAAAATTAAGGGCGAGCCGTGAAAAAATGTTTCACTGGCTCACCCTTTTGGAGGATGGTGGTCGAATTAATCCTTAGAAAAAATATAAGTCAGCAATTTCTTACTCATAATTCTATATTCTATCTTCTTTTATAAAAATCGCCTTTTTATTTCTGTCCAAGTTAATTACAAGGAATCAAGAATTCTCCCATTCCCTATAGACTGTCCGCACGTTTCACAAAATTTTTCGTCTTTTTTTGTTAACTCGTGGTAACCGACCCAAAGTCCTGATTCTCTTCCTTCACATATTGTACATACCCATGTTCCGCAAAGTATTTTATTGCCATTTCTGTCCTTATCGGAATCTTTAACTTCGAATATCAGAAAGCCATCACATTTTTCACAGCGAGTATTTGTACGAATTATCTTTTCTTTCATTTTGGCCAGTCCTTGAAGATATATTATTAACATAAAGTGAATCTTGCTATAGATAAATTAGACCTTGGTAGGATTTTTGATTGAAAAATCTACTTATTGTTTCCAAATCATATAACTTTAGTTCTAAGCATTTAATGTCTTAATTGCAATCTTTTGTCCAAGTGATAAGCGTTGTATGTAAACGGGTTTATCTGCGCAAAAATTTAAGCAAAAGGCTTTTCTTGACATATAAACCAAATCCCCTAGAATTTTATTTAAGGCCATAACGTTAGGTGATATTCAAATGGGGTGACCTTTACGTATTATGAATTTTTAATTTTCTTCCCACAGCTATTATAGACTCGGTTTTGTTCGAAATACATAATATGTTATAAATTTATTATCAAGTTACGAAAGTTAATTAGGTGCCCTTATGACAAAGCTGTTTAGGGTAGCATCGAAAGTTAACAACTTTTCTTATCAAAAGAGGGTTTATGACTCTGTGGAAATTTGTTGGTTTGTTATCCACAGGGAGACTCCTTTTGTCTCTTACGTAGAATTAATGAAAAACTCCGGAAAGGAATTGAATAATTCGCAAGATATGTTTGAAAATAATATTAAGGAGCTTTTTACTGAGCAGGAGGCTAATATCCTTAAGGAATATCTTCTTAGAAACCATAAACAGAAATGTGAGATGAAAAGGGCGGACCTACTTCTTGAGGCTTACACTTTAGGGTATGGGGATTTAGTGCCGGATTCTGGAGAGGGTTTTTACAAGTTAAACGAGGAGGATAGCTATGACCTGCCTTTCGTTGTATGGGGCTACTATGATATAACCCATGCAGAAGATGTTAGTTGGCTGGCTTACGGAACTGAATTTATAGAAAGGGTATTGGATAAAATCGGGGTGTCTATAACCGATAAAGAGAAATTGAGTGAAGCAATTGAGGAGTTGAAAGAAGAAGGATTGTTTGTGGAAAAAGGTGTTAAGAAGAAGAGCAGAGTAAAAAGTGAAGGCTTCAAATAAAGACTAAACGGATTTTTGCTATACTTCTTTTTTATTGCTTTTCGTGTTGATTCTTGTTTTTATCTTGAGAAACAATCATTTTAAATTAACCTTTCTTTACGTATTATTGAGGAAGCAAATCTGCTTTGAGGTAGTGAGCTTTTTTACACACTAGAAAATATTTAGTGCCTGTTTTTGTAATATGGATTATGCTAGAAATTTAATTGGTTAAATGCAAAATAATGGAAACGAGGTTAATTTTTCTTTATTTTTCTTTTAATATAGCAACCTTAAAAGTTTGTGTTATAATTTAACAATTTTTTTACAGTAGAATAAAATCAAACAAATTCTTTTTGGACATGATTAAACACAACAATGAAACACGACAAGCTGTATTCTAAACTGGCAAAGATTTATGATGTGGGCTTATATCTCAATGGCACCAAAAAAGCTTATGATTTTTTCGTTAAACAACTGCCCTTTCCGGAGAGCAAACGAATTAAAGTCTTGGATGCTGGCGCTGGTACTGGTCAATTTACTCTAGCTATCTTAAGGAGATTTCCAAATGCTAAAATTGTGGCTTTTGACTTAAATGAAAATATGATTGAAGAATTAAAGATCACTCTAAAGAATAAAGGATTAACTAAGTCAGTAAAAACATTTATCGCAAATGCCAGCGGTCCGATTCTCCATGTCGGTGATGAAAAATTCGACTTGGTTGTTACTTGCGGAGTTTTGGAATACGTTTATCCAGAAGACACCATTAAAAATTTAGCTGACTACCTTAAACCTTCCGGTTATTTCTTTAACTCTCCTGTTAAAGATAATATATTCGGTAAACTTCTTGGTACGGCATTTGTATTCAAGCCTTACAGCCAGGAAAGAATTATCCAGGCATTTACAAGCTGCGGTTTTAATCTGCTTAAGTTACTGAAAATACCGATTCAGTATTTGCCCGCAAGTTTGATGAAAGAAGGGTACTTATTCAGAGGAAACAGTAGTCGGCTGTGATTCTAGTGCTAAAGCGTTTTATGCTCAATAAACTTATATTGGGCTATTAGTGATTTCTCTTCATCGCTACAGCTTGTATAGTTTTCCAGTGCTGATGAGTTCCTCTGTATATGAATTAGGTGCACTCTCGCATCGAATTCTGAAACAAATTCAATAATCGAGTTGTTTTTATCAAGCTTGTTAATTCCCTTTAGACGAAGACTTGGGATTTTTCTAATACCTGAGCTTGTTCTTAGAAAATATTCTGCTGCCTGAGCATCGGAGGTGTAGCACGAACGACCTCTATAAATTTCAAGACAAATATTCTGCTTCCTATATTCCCTGATTAAATTCCCTAAATCTCTTTCCCTGACACGACCGTAGTAAATGCCATGGGGAAGGCACAAGAAATTGGCTGCAAACCGATGTCCTCCCAGATGTGTGCACTGCCAGGTTAAAAAACCGTTTTCTTGTTTTACTGTCTCCATGTATAAGGGCACACCGAATTTGCCGCAACACTTATCGTGTGTGCCATGGGTGCATACTAAAAAGAGAGGCTCTTTTCTTAAAGAGGAGCTACCCGATATAATTGCGGGAATGTCCCAAGAGAGTATGTCTTCGTATTTGGAAAGACTAAATTCAAATAGTTTTGGTTCGAGCTCTTGTGAAACCCCAATATAAAACTTTATCGTGTCTTCGTGGTTTTTATGCCGTTTGATTAGCTGGAGACGCGAATTGGGAATGGAGTTTATGTACTCAGAAAAACGTTTTTTTATCACATCGGGAATTTTACTGCAAGAAAAAGCCTTTTTATCCCAGGATTGTTTATATTCCAGTAAAAACCAAATATCCACCCTTGGTACGGTTCCGAACATCTGCTCTTTAGTTGCAAGTGAAAGTTCGGAACAGAAAAAGTTTTTCTCAGACATCTTAACCTCTCCTCATCTAGACAAGGGATTGCCCTCGTCTAAAGCCTAGAATTTTACATAATACTTCGGTATTCTAAAATCATTCGTTTGACTGTTAGTATGCGTTCGAGGCTAAGGATAGGTTGCAGATGAGCAAAGAAGAAGAATCTTCGGTTGCAGGAATATTTTGGTCGCTTGCCCCTGTTGTTGCAATTTCAAGCTCCTGGCAGGGCAAGGTCAATGCTCAGATCGCCGTAACCGTAATTACAGCGTCAATTGTTCACTCTGTTCCGAGGCTCATTCTAGGAATTTGGAAGGGGAATTATACGCACGAATTTATTGCAAATAGCAAAGCATGTGCTGTGCACCTTCTAAGGAAAGAGCAGCTTGGTTTGGTAAAAAACTTTGGTTTCTACACCGGCAGGGAACGGGAGAAGCTCAAAGATGTTCCTTACGATTTGGGAGTGACCGGAAGTCCAATTCTCAAAGATGCCCATTCCTATGCAGAATGCAAGATAATTAATGCGATGGATGGGGGAGATATGACTGTTTTCCTGGCTAGTGTTGTGGATGGGAGAATAATTAGTGGTGGCGAGTGGATGACACTTGATTACTTTTACTACGCCGCTCCTTCCGAATGGATTGCGGAATATGGAGAAAAGCTTTCTCGCTCTGTGGCTTTATCACTGGGGGGGATTAATAATATAGACTACACCCCTTGGACCCCATAGGTTCTGTTAGAATTTATTAAAAAAATTAAAAAAATTACCTCTTGACATTTAAAGTAATATACTTTATTTTTATATGTAAACTTAATTTAGAAACTTAACAAGTCATCCTCCATCCTCCTTTAAGAAAACGGGAGTGCTTCTAAAAAGATTAGGGGTATTCCCGTTTAGTTTTATATATAATATCTAGCTGCTAGGTTTGGTATGAAAGCGTATCACTAAATATTAATCCTGAATTTAATTTCTTTAATAAGTGTGATTTCTTTTTGGTATTCGGAAAAGATCGACAAAAGTTCTTTTTCAATATTCCATTCCACGAAAACAAATTGATGGTGTGATTTCTTTTTGGTATTCGGAAAAGATCGACAAAAGTTCTTTTTCAATATTCCATTCCACGAAAACAAATTGATGACTGTACTTTTCCGGCAAAAAGATAATTTCATTTAAGACGGTGATAAATGCCTTTGTTTTCGCCTCCCATGATTCAACAAAGCGAATGAAGTATACTTTCTTGCCCTTGGCAGATACCAACTTGTCAGTAATGATGTTCTGATTCTTCTCAAGATACCGAAACGGTGTATTGACAATGAGACGAGCGTATCTGAATGTAAAAAGGTCTCTACTCTCTTGATTGAAGCGTTCGCATTCTTGATCAATCTGTTCAAGGCTGGTGAAGAAATTCTTGTTCCACACCTTTTCATTAAACACGCGGTTGTGGCCTTCGACATGAGGATTTGTCCATGGTTTTGACGGCGCTCCAAACAACGGAGTCACATCTAGATTCAAGAGGAACCGTATGAACATACCTACCGCCCTCTTGCCTCTGGCTGTGCCTCTGAACTGGAGGCCATTGTCAATTCTACACACATCAGGGAAAGGATAGATGCGCCATTGGTGTTCAAGTCGTTCAATGGCATACAGCGCTTTTTCGGCTTCAATCCTTGCTATTTCGTACAATTTGAAAGGACGATAGTAACTGGTTGAAAAGATATTGATCGGTTCGCTCCTTCCTACAATATACTTCTTTCCGATAAAATCTGCTGATTGATGGACATACCCGAGATTCTTGATTGACTCTACCGGATATAACAGATATTCCGCGCCGCCTTTCTTTTTCTTCTTTGGTTTTCGTGTCTGAAGTCCTGCTTTGCGGATTGCTTCTTCAATAAACCAGATTGTCGGACGTTGATCTTTGGAATACTGTTTTGCATAATCCATTTGGATGTATTCGCTCCCATGGAAGTACCTGTTCTCTGCAAGCCGCTCTTTCTTTAAAGCGCAAATACGATCCACGACTGTATCAGTATACTTTCGGGCTTTACCTTTTTGCCAGCCTCGGTCATCTGCATATTCTTTCTGGCACAACCATTCAGAAATTGTCGGCTGGCGAATCCCTAAGATACGAGCTATCTCTCTTCTTGATTTGCCCTGTCGAGATAATTCGTGTGCCTTTTGAAAATTTTTTAGCTTCGTCTTTTTTCATGGTGTAATTGATGAGTTAATGTTAATATAATTTTCAACCTACACTTTCATCATCTTACACTACAGGAAAATCTTCAATTATTCGTTTTTAAAAGTGATACGGTTTTATACCAAGGTTAGCCGTTAAGGGTTAAAGTCGGTGATTAAAATTTTATCTGATAAATTGCGATTGAAACGGCAATTTGCAAGTATTGGGCTTATATTCCTCCTAATTTTAGCCAATGGATGCGTATACATGAGACTTCTACAGGTTAAAAGGCAACTGTCGGACTTTAACAGCTATTTTCAAATTAAGGAAGAAAAAGGGCTTACTTTAGTATTCCTAAAACCAATTCTTCTCGGTGGTGATATTGTATGGCTTATGAAAAGTATTCCTACATCTGAGAAAAAAACCGACAAAGGTGAGTTGTGGCAATACGTTCTTGAAAAACAGTATCCAGGTCCAAAGAATGAAGAAGGCAAGTTCGATATTTCCATCTCTATGTACTTTGAGAACGATAGACTCCGCCAAATCAACTTTCCAGAGCGTTTTCTTGAGTACATTTCCAAGCCTATGCTTATTAAGATGATGAAATCAATGGGAGATGCCGAAATAGATAAATCGGAACGCAGAGCAGGTTCGAAATTTCAAGCTAGGAGTTCTCTGGAGATTCCTAGGAAGCAACAAGTTGTTGAGGTTTTGGGCTTACCTTTTTCAGCTAAAGACTCCAAAAATACATCTACTTTCATTTACAAGTACAATTTGAGGGACCGAAAAACCGACACTACTAGTGGCGAATTCAGATTAGCGATGGGGTTTAATTTTCAGAAAGAAGACTATAGGTTGATTCAAGCGGAGACTAATCTAAATGGTCTCAGGATGTCTCTCGATTTTTCTTTTAATGAAAAGTAAATAGAAGCTCCAAAAGAATAAGAGGTCAAGCGCTCCTCTTGAGTTTATCTAATTTTTCTTGGGTTTTTTTATTAAGCCTACCCATTATAAAATTATTGAATTTTAAAAATTCTACTAACACATAGGAGGACGAAAAGCTTCACCTATTATTTGATGAAGCTCGTTTAACAACCATGATATTTTTGACTCCCCTAACACCCTATTTAGAGTCAATTGAGGAAAGTCGAAAAGAGCGTATTCCATAGTAAACCGCTGCTGTTTGTTTTCCTTCAGTTTTTTGAAAATTGACGTTCTAAATAGGTACCTTACAATGGTGCTTGTAAAAATGAATTTCGGCGTAGTAACTAAACCTGATTAATAGTTGATTACTAAAGTTTGAATTTTAAGTTAATTTATTTCACATGAAATCTATTACCCTTCTCTCGCCAGCAAAAATCAACTTGACATTAGAAGTCCTTGAAAGAAGGACGGACGGATATCACGAAATCAGATCAATTATGCAGCCTGTAAATTTATTTGACGAGGTAAAGGTCGAAATAGAAGAGGGAAAAGGAGTCGAAATTGAATCTACGGGCCTCAAGATTCCGCAAGGAGAAGAGAATATTGCCTGGAAAGCTGCCGATATTTTTATTAAAGAAAAGGGATTTAATATTAGAGTGAAAGTTTCAATAAATAAAAAGATTCCTCTTGGCGCAGGACTTGGCGGCGGAAGCAGCAATGCTTCGGCAGTTTTAGTAGGGTTAAACAGAATCACTAAGAGATTGAGCGAAGATGAACTTTTAAAGCTTTCGCCTAGGATAGGTGCCGACGTCGCGTTCTTTATTCATTGCAGGAGCGCTATTGCTCAGGGGATTGGAGAAAAAATAACCTTATTAAATGATTTTCCTCTTCTTTATTACATTCTTATAAATCCTGGTTTTGAGGTGTCAACGAAGAAAATTTATGAGCTCTGTGATAGAATCGATAGAAAGATTTTAATAGGGAATGATATGGAAAGTATAATCTCTCTTTTTAAGAAAGGAGAATTTCCCCTCAGGAATGATTTAGAAAAACCCGCCTTGATTCTTTATCCGGAGATAGAAGAATTAAAAAAAAGATTAATCGGCATGGAGGTGAAAGCGGTCTCAATGACAGGAAGTGGTCCTACGGTCTTTGGAGTTTTTAGAAATGAGAAGAAAGCAAGAATTGTTTATGACTATCTGAAAGACAGCAATACTTTCAAGACTTTTCTCGTTCAGGGAATTTCGGGATGGCATAGGTTATAAAATCCTCTCCGGGTAACACCCTTATTATTGTATTTGCCTTAGGAAAAAAAGCTTGGTAATATCTCAAAGGCAATTGTCCATAAATCCATGCTCTAAATAATTCATTTCAAAACTAAATAACTGGGGCGTCGTCTAATCGGCAGGACTCGGGCCTTTGGAGCCCGCTATGGTGGTTCGAATCCACCCGCCCCAGCCAGTAGGATTGACCGTTAAAAAGGGTTTGCTCTGGGCTTAATCTTAGAAAAGAGACAAACTATTGACAACAGATTATTTAAGCAGTATTTTTGAGCTAAGACTTTAGTATTAAACTTTAGTATTAGTACTTGATGTATCTAACCGAAAAAGGCAAACTGGGCGAAAGCTCAGGACGCAAAGCTTACGGTCTTGAAGTTCTATAGAACTTAAGATGGCGAGGTCACCGAAGTTAGATATGGAAGAGATAATATCCATATATAAACCGGTTCCCAAAAGAACCCAAAGATTATTTCTGAACTACCTGACTTGTTATAAGGTGTTATCTAAAATACAAATTTGTTATTCCTGGGTTTTATGGACTTTGGTATTAAGATTAAAAAATCTTATGACAAATGGCTTAT
Source organism: Deltaproteobacteria bacterium (assembly GCA_016187835.1). Lineage (GTDB taxonomy): Bacteria > Desulfobacterota_D > UBA1144 > Nemesobacterales > CSP1-2 > JACPIY01. The sequence goes on from JACPIY010000058.1 coordinate 25,287, forward strand.
GCCATTTGTCTCAATTCTTTAAATTGCGTATACTATTGCGAAAAATTGTAAAAGGTGGTTAAATTAGACTAGTAAGTTAGGAGGATGACTTGTTTTTAGGGAAAAAAGAGGTAGTTGGTCTAGATATAGGCTCAAATTCGATTAAGCTTGCGGAGTTAAAGGAGACTAAAAAAGGTTACCAGTTAAAGAATATAGGAGAAACTCTTTTACCACCTGAAGCAATAGTCAACAAGGTTATAACCAATCGAGATGCAGTATCTGAAGCGATATATTCTCTAATTGAAGAACTCAGAGTAAAAACTAAAAACGCCGTAATATCAATTTCCGGGCACTCTGTAATCATAAAGAAGGTTAGCATTCCCAAAATGAGTGAAAAGGAATTGCGTGAGGCTGTTCCTTGGGAACTTGAGCAATATATACCCCAGAGCATTGAAGATGTGAATTATGATTTTCAGATTCTTCCAGGACCAACCCCAGAAGGCAACATGGATGTTCTAATTGTAGCTGCCAAAAAGGATATTACAAATGATTACATAAATGTTGTAAACGATGCTGGGCTAAATCCGGTGGTAGTGGATGTTGATGTGTTTGCGCTTGAGAATATGTATGAAGCAAACTACCCGGAGTCTGGGGGAGTAGTTGCATTAGTTAATATTGGTGCTTCCGTAACAAACATCAATATCTTAAAGAATGGAATCTCGGTTTTTACAAGAGACATAACAACCGGAGGGAATCAGTTCACTGAATTGATACAAAAAGAGTTTGATGTGGGTTACGATGAAGCTGAAAAAATGAAAAATTCTCTTGGTCGTTCAGATGTTTCACCGGAGCTTGACAGAATATCACAGGACTTTACGGATTTAATCAGCGGAGAAATAAAAAGAACACTAGACTTTTTTTCTACCACATTGTGGAGAGAGAAAGTGGATAAGATCATGCTTGGGGGAGGTACTTCTAAGGTTCCGCGCATAAGAGAGGTGCTCGAAGATATTACTAACGCTCCAGTTGAGCTTCTAAATCCTTTTAGAAATATCCTCTATAGCCCTAACGATTTTGACCCTGAATATATTTTAGACATAGCTCCCAAGATGGGGGTAACTATCGGACTTGCCCTAAGAAAGATGGGAGATAAGACATGATAAGAATAAACCTCGTTCCTGTAGAAGAGAGAAAGCACGTAAAGGGACTTGGCGAGTTTATCATAGGTATTTTCATTCTACTTGCTGTGCTTGTGCTGCTTATAGCTACGAATTTAATCCAGAATAAAAGAATCGCTGATGTAAACGACAAAATTACGGGCGTAAAGAAACAGATTGCCAAGCTTGAAGACGTTAAGAAGAAGGTTGAGGAATTTAAGGCAAAAAACAAGGATCTCGAAGAAAGGATTAAGGCAATAGCAATACTTGAAGAGAACCGCACTGGACCGCTGTTTGTTATGGATTCCCTTGCGAAAGCCATTCCTGACAGAGCCTGGATTGATAAATTTTCTGAGAAAGCAAATGTAGCGCAAATGGATGGTATGGCGTGGGATGAAATTACTGTTGCGGATTTTATGAAAAAGTTGCAGTCTTACCCCTACTTTCAGAATGTAGAACTTAAGGTTATCAAAACGAAAGAAATACAAAAGCTTCCTTTGAAAAATTTTGTGATTGAGTCCAGACTGAATTACTCAGGTAAGACCCAAGTGGAAGAAGATCAGAAAAAAACTGAGACACAAAAAAAGACAAAAGTAAATCGGCGTGAAGCTGGGGATAACAATGGCTAGTATTCAGAATGTAGCGGAATCCATAAATCAAAAACCGTTTCGAGTTCGTCTTGGTATTTTGATTGGAATAATTGTGGTTATCTGTGGTCTTTATTGGTATTTCTTCTGGTCACCAAAATCTGAGGAGCTAAACAGTGCTAGAGCCGAACTTCAAAAAGAGGAAAAGAAATTAAACGAGTACCAGGCAATAGCTAGGGAGCTTCCAAGGTTTGAGCAGGAATTTAATAAACTAAACAAGGAGTTTGAAGAATCTGCTCGCAAGCTTCCCGAAGAGAAAGAGATTCCAACTTTAATTGATGGTATATATAAAGAGGTGTCCGGTTCCGGATTGGAGTCGAATACTTTTGCCCCTAAAGGAGAGGTGAAAAAAAATATATATGCTGAGATACCCATAGAAATGGAAGTTTACGGTTCTTATTACGATCTCGCAAATTTCTTTGATAGGGTCTCCAGGCTTCCAAGGATAGTAAATATTAGGGATCTTAACTTAAGCCGGGAACAGAAAAAGAGAAGAGGCGATAGCACGCTTCTTACGGCTGATTTTACCACCGTCACTTTTAGATTGCTTCCCCCAGGTTCTACACAACCGGAAACTGATACTAAAGGGAAAAAGAGAGCTAAACCAAAGAGGTCTGCTGAAGAGAAGTAAAATAAAAGAAGGAGGATGGACGGTATTAAAAAGCTAATAATCTTTTTAATAATAATTATCTTTATATTGCCGGTTCTTAGCAGTAAGGCCCAAGAATCTGAGAAAACAGATATTGTTAATACACCAGTTTTATCTCAGGAAAAGCCTCTCTACCGTCCCCAAGGTAACCGCGATCCATTCAAGCCGTTTATCAAAATAGTTGAGCAAAAAGAAGCAAAATCTGAGGTAAGTACATTACTCCCGCCGATTAAGAGATATTCTCTTGACCAATACAGGTTGGTGGGGATTTTGTGGTCTGAGCAGCAACCTAAGGCCATGATTGTTGATCCAGAGAGGAACACCTATGTGCTTGGAATAGGGGATGAGATAGGGAATAGTCAGGGAAGGGTTATAGAGGTTAGGGACAACGGTATTCTTGTGGAAGAACGAAGACAACTGGAGGATGTCTTTGGTCAGAAAAAGATTGAGACTAGAAAGTCTATTTTAGCATTCAGAGAAGAGTAACATTACAAAGTAATTATTCAAAGATTTATAAAAGATTTATAAAGGAGGAGGATGGTGGAATGAAATTTCTACTGAAAGGAATTTTTATTAGTGTTTATCTAATTGGGCTTCCCCTGATTTCTAATTCCCAAACACAGATTCAATCTCAACAATCTGTTCAATCTTCTTCCAAACAAAATGATAATATCGGTTTAAACAAAGTTGAAGATATTAGTTTTGAGGTTCTAGATGGCGCCGGAGTTGTGACTATAAAAACCTCCTCTCCTGCGAAATATGAGCAACTTTCAAAAGAGGAAGCAAAGGTTAGCATAAAGCTTGAAGACGTGTATCTTCCCCCAGAGCTGCAGGTTTCGCGGGACGTGAAGGATTTTGATAGTCCGGTTAATTTCGTATCTTCTTTCAGCGACCCAGTCGAGGAAAGTGACGTAATTGTAGCGGTAGAGCTCAAGGAGGACGTGTCATCTCAGGTTCAGCAAATTGGGAATTTAATCAAGATTAAGCTTGGAAAAACAAAAGTAGAGAAACTGACTGAGGAGAAGGAAACCGAGTTCGTTCTAGAAGAGGAAAAAGGGCCTCTCTGGGCTTTTGATTTTCGCACTGCGACAACGCCGGGGGCAAAAAAGGCTTATCGTGGTCAGCTCGTCTCTTTCGATTTTAAAGATGCCGATATAAGAGACGTGCTTAGAATCCTTGCCGATATAAGCGGCTTTAATATTATTGTTTCAAGTGGTGTAAAAGGTACCGTTACCTTAAAGCTTTCGAATGTGCCCTGGGATCAGGCTCTTGACGTTGTGCTTGAGGATTCAGGGCTTGGAGGATTTGTGGAGGGAAATGTGATTAAGGTAGCTCCTCTTAAGGCTCTTCAACAAAGACAGATTGCAATTCGGGCCGCCGCTAAGTCAAAAGAACGGCTTGAACCGCTTACTACAAAACAGGTTTTCGTAAACTATGCCTCTGCGGAGGAATTAACCCCTCTTGCGGAACCACTACTTAGTGACAGGGGGGATATCAAGGTTGACACACGCACAAATAGTATACTGGTAACGGACACGGGAGCCAGGGTTGGGCAAATAGAGGAACTCGTAAAAAGCCTTGATACAAGAACACCTCAAGTTCTAATAGAATCCCGGATAGTTCAGGCAACTCTTGATTTCACACGTGAGCTGGGAGTTCAGTGGGGATTTAACTATAGAGCCTCTGCTGCTACGGGCAATCCTACAGGAGCGATTTTCCCTTCCAATATTGGAGTAGGTGGTGTTGTGCCTGGAAATCCCGGTCCTTTTGGAAGTATAGGAGATAATTTTCTAATAGACCTGCCTGCGGCTGTGGGTACAGGATCAGGTGGAGCTTTGGGAATAGTCCTTGGAAGTATTACCGGAGCTTACGATCTTGATATAAGGCTCTCAGCGCTTGAGAATAGGGGTGACGGACGAATTCTATCCTCGCCCAAGGTTTTAACCCTGGATAACCAGGCTGCCCGAATTGAACAGGGCGTTTCAATTCCATTCCTCCAGCGGGAACCCAAACCCAATTTGTGGATGCAACACTGAGGCTCGAAGTCACTCCCCAGGTAACGAACGACGGCAGAGTTCTCATGAATATAAAGGTTACGGACAACGCCCCCGATCCTTCGATTGTGGGAGCAAACGGTCAGCCTGCCATAAGAAGAAATGAAGCCGAGACTCAGGTTCTTGCAATAGATGGTGAGACGATTGTAATTGGCGGTATTTTTACGAGAACGTCAACCGAAAACCTGGCCGGAATTCCCTGGTTTTCAAGAATCCCTCTTCTTGGATTTCTCTTTAGAAACACCCAGACCATTGATCAGAGAAGGGAGCTTTTAGTTTTCATAACGCCAAGAATTATAAGGTAAAAGGAGGAATAAAATAATGAATAAACCCCTCTTGGGTTTTGCTTTATTTCCGACTATTATTGTTTTAACTCTTATCGTTGGGGTAATCGGACAAGGCTGTGCTGGAGATAATCCACCATTTGCTCCTTTTGGCTCAGAAATAACGATTTTAAATCCTATCGAAGGCATTATCATACCTCCACTCACTCTCGAACCTATAACAGTAGAGGCGCTTGTTACAGATCCTGATGGACTACCACTAAATGATGTAAGAGTATTATTTTCTCTTTCATTTTCAGGGACTAATTCTCTTGTAGTGGATACGGATGGGGATGGTCTTGGAGATGCCCGTGCTCTTCAACTTGTTGATCCGGACGCATGCGGAGGTGTTCGGTGTGAATTAGTACCTATAAGTCAGTGGTTTGGATTGGATGCATTTGTTGATTCTCCTTTAGAAAAACTTACCGATGATCGCGGGGTTGCGGATGTAATAATACTGATAAGCGGTGATAATAGATGTATAGATGCTACTCTAACGGTATCAACACAAAGCGGTGCCGTTGATACTAATGATTTTGAAGTCAATCAGGATGATGATTGTCCATAACAAATCCTTTTTAGGAGGTTATAACTCTTGAAAGAATTGATTAAAACCTTGTTTAATAATGCAAGCAGCTATAATAAAAGGCGATTTTTCACCCATCTAATTGCAATGTCTTTAATCCTGGTTTTTGTGGGGGCTTCTTGCACCAATAGCTTAGATGGCCGTAATTCAGACGACCCTATTGCTAGTATAATTGGTATTTTTGCCGACATTGTTTTTGGAAATGGAAGCGATGTTGGTGTAATACAAGTTTCTACAGAGGCTCTCCCCCCTGGATCCACTATTGAATTTAATGGAAACCCAATTTGTTTATTCAACGAAGATATAGTCCTCGATAATAACGGTGAGGCGTTTGCAAATTTCCTCGGGCCGATATTTATCTTAGATGGGGCAACTCTCAGAGCGGCCCTTGAATCCGAAGATGGACTTCTTTCCGTAGCAATAGCTGAACCTATTGCGGTTGAGATAACTACATCAGAGGGGTTGGTACAGAAGAAAACCGGCAGTGCAACGGTCAGGCCTACTGGTATAATACCACCGGAGGAAGTAGAGGACGTTACTTTTGATCCCATGGCACCTCCTGTTCCCGTCGCCTTTACGTTTCAAGCCGTAGGTGTCGCTGCAGGCATGGATGTTGAGGTTGAGGTTTTAAACGGATTGGGAACCGTTGAGACTACACCTGTACTGGGGAATGGTACATTTGTTGTTAACTTCACTCCGAGCGGCGCAGGTGACGCAATTTTGTGCGTTAGTATTATACTTGCCAATCCATCAGATACCAACTCTCAATGTCCGAATGTTCCCGAAGAGGCTAGAACGGCGGAAGAGTGTATTTTAATTCCTATTACTGAACCGGCACCGACGCCTTCTCCAACACCTGGACCCTAACGTTTTCTTCTTTTAGCTCGCTCAAAATAAGAAGTGCAGAGCTTGTCTCTGCACTTCTTATTTTATGGTGTTTTGACTTCTGATTATATCAATTCTGAGAGACATTAGTATATTATCATTTCAAGCAGGAGTGTATTATGTATTTATAATGGTTTTTAGTTATGAAATTGATAATTAGTAAACTGTGGAAGAGACACATTGCAATGGGTCTCTTCCATATGAGGCAGTTTGTGATGTGTGCTATTATAGTAGGGAACGCATATATGCGTTCCCTACTACAGCCCTATGGTGTTTATTACTTGGTTAAATTTTCAAAGATCACCAATCCCCCTACAAATTTGCTTGACTTAACTCCCAACTTTTTGTTTAATATTTAATGTATCTTCTAAGGAAAAGTTAAATTAGTGGAATAACTTTATCATTTATATAAAATAAAAAGGTTTAGAAAGGAGAATACCATGGCTAAAGAATATGGGTTTCTGGTTAACGGTAAATGGTTGCAGGGTGCGAAAAAGAGAGAGATAAAAAGTCCTTATAATGATGAAGTCGTTGGCGTAATAAATATCCCTGCCTTGAAAGAAGCGAAAGAGGCAATAGATAGTGCTGAGAAGGCATTTGAGAAATTCAAAGAAAGCCCGAGCTACGAAAGAAGGGATGTGCTGAGGCGAATCGCTGAAGGGATTGAGAAAAGAAAAGAAGAATTTGCAAAGGTACTTGTTGAAGAGGGTGGAAAGCCCTTAAAAACTGCAAGAGTGGAGGTTGGTCGTGCCATTACAACCTTCACAGTCGGAGCGGAAGAGGCGAGCAGGTTTGCCGGGGGAGAGGTTATTCCCATTGATGTTATTCCCGGAAGTGAAGAGAGATTCGGCATGGTGAGACGCTTTCCGCTTGGGATCGTCATGGGAATCTCTCCTTTTAACTTCCCGCTTAACCTTGTTGCCCATAAGGTTGCTCCCGCAATTGCATCCGGAAACGTAATGATTCTCAAACCCGCATCACAAACCCCTCTTTCTGCTCTTACATTGGGGGAAGTTGTTACGGAAGCGGGACTGCTTTCCGGCGGTCTCAATATCATCCCTCTTCCCGGCTCTCAAATAGAACCAGTAATTGAAGATGAGAGGATAAGAAAGATTTCGTTTACGGGTAGCGATGAAATAGGATGGGGGCTTATGAGTAAGTTTGCAAAAAAGAAGGTTACACTTGAACTTGGAGGAAATGCAGCAACGATTATTGATGAAGACCCTCCAGATATAGACTTTGCCGCTAGCCGAAACGCCTGGGGAGCTTTTTATCAGGCGGGGCAGAGCTGTATTTCCGTTCAGAGGATGTACGTGCATGAAAAGATATTCGATAAATTCCTCGACAAGTTTATTTCGGCGACAAAGGCTCTTAAGGTTGGAGATCCGATGCTTGAAGATACGGATGTTGGACCGGTTATTGATACTGATTCGGCTGACAGAATAATGAAATGGATTGACGAGGCTCTGGATAGCGGAGCAAAACTTCTTACCGGTGGAAATAGAGACGGCCGTTTGATTGAGCCTACGGTTTTAACGAATGTTCCGTCAACTTGTAATGTAAGCTGTGATGAGGTTTTTGGACCTGTCGTGCATATAGAGAGATATAAAAACTTTGATGAGGTTCTCAAATGGGTGAACGATAGTAGGTATGGACTTCAGGCTGGGGTCTTTACAAAGGATATGAAAAAGGCGTTTAAGGCTTATAATGCTCTAAACGTAGGCGGAGTAATTATAAATGACTATCCAAGCTTTAGGGTGGAGAATATGCCCTATGGCGGTGTCAAGGATTCTGGTGTAGGAAGGGAGGGACTAAAGTATGCGATAGAGGAGATGACAGAACTAAAACTTATGGTTGTTAATTTGAAAAATTAGCAGTAGGGATTGTTCGCAAAAACGGATGTAGTTTGGAAAATCGTTATTGGGATCAAGTTTTAAAGTGATTTTCATATATGCTTTACTGTGGGGGGGGCACGTTGTAACGTGCACCCACGTTGCTGGAGGTAATAGTGATAACAACCCTCGCGGTTGCTCAAAAGGGAGAGCGGATAGGATAAGTTGTCGAAAATTACTGTAGAGACAAGCTACAGTGCGTCTCTATTTGAGTTAGGTATTAAAGGAGGTTGAATGTCATTCGATAAAGAAGAACTGGAAAAAATCAAGGAAGAGATCTGGGAGCAAGAATATAAAAAGCTGCCAAAAAGAGAAGCAAATTTTACAACAATTTCAGGAATGGATGTCCCGCCTCTTGCTACGCCTGCAGAAGTAAATAGCTTTGACTGTATAAGTGATCTAGGGTTTCCCGGTTCATATCCATTTACTCGCGGAATTTATAGCACGATGTATCAGGGAAAGCTCTGGACTATGCGTCAGTTCGCAGGATTCGGCACTCCGGAGGATACAAATCGAAGGTTTAAGTTCTTGCTTGAGCAAGGACAGACCGGTCTTAGCACCGCATTTGATATGCCTACACTCATGGGGTATGACTGCGATCATCCGAGAGCAATGGGTGAGGTCGGAAAAGAGGGAGTGGCGGTTTCTTCCCTTGCCGATATGGAAATGCTTTTTGATGGTATAAGGCTTGATGAAGTGACGACCTCAATGACCATAAATTGTACCGCAAGCATAATACTTGCCATGTATTTAGTTGTTGCGGAAAAGCAGGGCGTGAGCTGGGACAGACTCGATGGTACTATTCAGGCGGATATGCTAAAGGAATTTATAGCACAGAGAGAATGGATTTGCCCTCCGGGACCTTCTGTAAAGCTCGTAGTTGATTTAATTGAGTTTTGTTCAAAACTCGTCCCCAAATGGCATCCGGTTTCAATCTCCGGTTACCACATTCGTGAAGCTGGCTCCACTGCCGTTCAAGAACTCGCTTTTACCCTTGCCGATGGGATAGGGTATGTTGAGGAGTGTATAGAGCGCAGCCTTCATGTTGACGATTTTGCTCCTCAACTTTCTTTCTTTTTTAACGTGCATAATGATTTTCTTGAAGAGGTTGCGAAGTTCCGTGCTGCAAGAAGGATGTGGGCAAAGATTATGAGAGAGCGATTTGGAGCGAAGAATCCAAAATCTTGGCTTTTAAGAACCCATGCTCAGACAGCGGGATGTAGTCTTACAGCTCAACAGCCTTTGAATAATATAGTAAGGGTTGCAATTCAGGCTTTGGCTGCGGTGCTTGGCGGTACCCAGTCTCTTCATACAAATTCTATGGATGAGACGCTTGCTCTTCCTACTGAAGAGGCCGTAACGGTTTCTCTTAGAACTCAGCAAATTATTGCGGAAGAAAGCGGGGTTGCAAATTCCATTGATCCGCTTGGCGGAAGCTATGTTATAGAGGTTCTCACAAACAGGATTGAAAAAGAGGCTTTTGATTATATAAAAAGGATAGATGACCTAGGAGGCATTATTAAGGCGATTAATATTGGATTTCCACAGAAAGAAATTGCCGACGCTGCTTATCGGTACCAGCTTGAGCTAGACAGGGGAGAAAGAGTGATTGTGGGTGTAAACAAGTATATTGCTGATGAAGAGATTCCGATTCAAACTCTAAAGATTGATGAGAAAGTAGATGCTGGTCAAGATTCGTAAGTACTTAGCCACTAATAAACACGAATTTGCACGAATAGCCAAGCACCAATGACCAAACTCCAAATCACAAACAAATTCAAATTTTCAAATACCAAACATTTAGAATTTAGAAATTGAATATTGTTTGCAATTTGTGATTAAGAATTTGGGATTTCTATTTGATTCATGCTCATCCGTGTCAATTCGTGGCTAAATATCTACAAGACTTTATTCAAGGAAGCTACTATGGGAGATGAGATAAGAGTAAGAATTCTAATTGGTAAAGCAGGGCTAGACGGACACGACAGAGGTGCAAAAATCGTTGCCAGGGCATTAAGGGATGCCGGATTTGAAGTCATATACACCGGGCTTCATCATACGCCCGGGATGATAGTTGAAACTGCTATTCAAGAGGATGTTGATGCTGTAGGGATCAGTATTCTTTCTGGTGCTCATAATCATATTTTCCCTGAAATAATCCGTTTGCTTAAAGAAAAAGGGGCCGATGACATTACAGTATTTGGTGGCGGTATAATTCCCAAAGATGATATTTCCGGGCTTGTGGAGAAGGGGGTTAAGGCGATATTTGAACCCGGCACTCCTACGGGAGATATAATAAAATGGGTAAAAGAAAACGTGCAACTTAGAAATCCATAGAGGTAGAGACACGCTGCAGGGTACCTCTACTACCTACAATCTCGACATGAAGTGTATCCTCTGTGAGCAAAGAAAAGCAAAAAGATACTGTCCGGCAAAGAGAATATCTATTTGTCCTGTGTGCTGCGGTGAGAAGCGGGGAGTCGAGATAGATTGTCCCTTGGATTGTCCTTACTATGTCGAGGGACAGAAGTACCAGCAAGAAAAAATCACAAAACAAAGATTAAAGAAAGAAGGCGTCCAGCCTTACATCAGACGCGCCGAACTCTACAATAAGATCCCGGAAATATTTGCCAAGATAGAGCTTGTACTTACCGGTTTATTCCGTATAGACGGTAAACTCAGGAATGAAGAGGTCGCCGAGGCACTTGAGCTTGTTATTAAAACCCTTGAAACAGAGAAGAAAGGAATACTATATGAGTACAGGTCTGAAAGCAGAATTGTCAATGAACTTGCGGGACGTGTGCTTAACCTCTTGAGAGAATACACAGACAGAACCCAAATTGGTCAAGACAGGATTAGCCTTGATTTTGCAAAAGATGTAGTCGAGGAGTTTCTAAAAGAAATTAAATTTTACATGGAGATGGATTCCAATCCTCAAAGCTATTTGATTCATATCTCCCGTTATCATCCTGAGAAGTCCGGTGCAACACAAAGTGGCGGGAGCCTGATTATCTCACCTTGAAGGGTTATAACGTGAACTCTATATAACTTTTCAATGGCAGTATGACCGTAAGTTTTTTCTTTGATTCCGATGATTATAACTAAGCTTTATCCCCGCCCGATGCGGCAAGACCTATTATTGCAGCAATTACTGCAACTATACCTGCAACTTTAAAATAGAACTTCCAATCCAAGGATAAGCCGATGGCAAATAAATAAGCGAGGATTGCAAAAAGAACGAGACAAACTATTAGACTTCCAACTACATTTGTTTTCAGCATAATTTGAGCCTCCAAACTATATTATCTGGTAGCAATGTGAACTGGGGAAATTTTATCCGAATATGAAATGACATACAAGTTTAGATCGATAACGCACATATATATATATTTGATTTTTTATGTTTGTAATTGTGTGGGGTTTAATTGAACGCCCCTGCTGCTTGAATATTAAATGGGCCTAGTTTATGCTGGACTTGCGCCGTGAAATTAAGCATGTAAGCTTAAGGTAGTTTCTAAGCATATATGTAATCACGTAATAAACATTGACTGACGCACATGAATTTAAGATCGTAGGGGCGTTTAATTGAAAGTCCCTACTCAATCCAAGCATGAAGCTTCCCAGCCCAGACGAGATAATAAGACTCATGAAAAAACCGAAATACCACCCTATGAGGGCAAGGGAGATTTTAAAGCGTCTTGGTGTGCCTAAAGAAAGCAGGGAAATTTTTAAGAAGATTCTAAGGAAACTGGTTCACGAAGGAAAAGTTACCATAATAAGAGGTGGCAGATATGTACTATCTGATGGAGTCGGTGAAATTGGCGATGTTGAGAAAATTAGGGAAGTTAAAGAAGAAAATAAGTCTTTGCCAACTAATTCTTTACACAGGATGCCGAGGGATGGAAAGATTCTTGGTAAATTCATAAGAACCGGGAAAACTGGGATAGTTTTGCCGAAGAACGGGAGGGTTCCCTCTCTAATTGTTAAACTCAGCGAAGTAAAAGGGTTGAGAAGTGGAAGCCTTGTTGTGGCAGAGACTCTTCGCCTATCCAAACGTAGTGGTCGCCCGATTGGAAAGGTAGTTGATGTTCTTGGAAAAGCGGGAACTTTGGACGTAGAGAAGAAAGGGCTTTTTGTGGACTATAATCTCCCCGAAGAGTTTCCTTCCGAAGTTATGAAAGAGTCTCGAGAAATCCCTTCACAAATTCTTCACGAGGATTTAGCGGGGAGAGTTGATTTGCGTGGATTTTTGACAGTCACAATTGATAACGACACGGCTCAGGATTTTGATGATGCGGTGGCAATATCCCGAACGGATTCAGGTTATAGACTCTGGGTTTCGATTGCGGATGTCTCTTACTACGTAAAAATAGGTACCGCGGTTGATACCGAGGCGCTTCAAAGAGGAACAAGCACTTATCTTCCTGAAAGTGTAATTCCTATGCTACCCGAAAGGCTTTCAAATCACATATGCAGTCTCGTGCCTAGCGAAGACAGGCTTACAAAAACCGTTGAGATGGACTTTAATCAGCAAGGGATTATGGTTGATTTTAAGATTTATAACAGTGTGATAAGAAGCAGCGCTCGGCTCACCTATACTCAGGTTTCCGAGATGCTTGAGAAAAAAAGAAGGTTTATTAAGAAGGATAAAGAATTGGTTGAGAGCCTCAAAATTATGAAGGAGCTTTACGAAAAGATTAGAGAAAGAAGTATTGCGGCGGGAAAACTCGACTTTAATATAGCTGAGCCTGAGCTTATAAGAGACGAGCTTGGAAGGACGGTTGATGTTGTAAAATCGCAACGAAACATAGCACATGGAATAATCGAAGAGTTTATGATTGCTGCAAATAACGCAGTTGCAGAGTTTATATTCCGTTCAAGGAATCCATCTATTTACCGTATTCATGAACTGCCTGATATTGCTTCACTTAAGGATCTTGCTGCAGCTTTAAATAAGCTGGGCTACTTTCTTCGTGTAGATACAAGACTTAAGTCTCTCGACATTCAGAAGGTAATTTTTGACTCCAAAGACACCCCTGTAGAACTTGCTGTAAATACGATGCTTCTTCGCTCTTTAAAAAGAGCGGTTTATTCTACTGAAGTAAAAGGACACTTTGGTCTTGCACTTGATCATTATACTCATTTTACTTCTCCCATAAGGCGTTATCCCGACCTAGTTGTTCACAGGATCATTAATTCTCATATAAATGGAAGAAGAGTCCCGTATGATGAGGAGTCCCTCGAGTGGATAGCAAGTCACTCCTCTACTAGGGAGAGGTTTGCAGTAGAAGTTGAAAGGGAAGCAAGAAATCTTGAAAGAGTTTTCATGATGAAATCTCATGTGGGAGAGGAGTTTGAGGGTTTCGTGATAAGCATACTTCCATTTGGGATATTTGTTGAGCTAAAAGAGATTTTTGTCGAGGGCTTTGTTCCCAGAGAGAAGATAAGAAGGGGAAGATGGTTTGAGATAGGACATCAGGTGAGAGTAAGGGTTATTGAAGCCGATGTGGAGAGAAGGAGAATCACGCTAGAATTGGTTTTTTAGGTTTTATCTGAGTTTTAACGACATTATTTTTTGTTCAACATGTTTGTCCGCTCTGCAAATAATACAAAACGTAGAGGACTAATCGAATAACCCTGAGCCCTCGGTCTCTGCTGTCCAGGAGATGAATATCCGATCATCCTGAGCAGAGTTGAAGGATGCTTATTTTAGATTACACAAGCAACATCATTCCTTAGATAGGGTCTGGAGGAAAGGAATTTTTTGATAATGCTGGGTACTTCCTTTACCGTCATGCTTGTATGCACTATGTGATCTTTTTCTATAAGGAGTTGGTATGCTTCTTTCTTCTATGTATTCTCCTCAAGCCAATCACCGATAATGGAATTATAAGCATCAATAAATTTGATATTGTCCATGCACTGCTATTAAATGATGTGCGAGCTAAAGAACAACCGCTGTTACCACCATCTCCATTGCCATTTTCACTATTGTTACCTTGTGTTACCGACTGCACCGCGTCGAAAGCGTCAACCCTGCCGAAACCAAATATATCATCAAATCCGCCCTGACCTAAATCTATTGCTGTATCTCCTAAAATGTTTGCAGTCTGAGCAGGTGTGAGATTCGGATTTTTATCTAACAAGAGTGCGACAACGCCGGCTACGTGAGGTGCTGCGGCGGAAGTGCCAGCGAAAGTGCCCGGAGCAGAACTGGGGAAATCACCTGCACCGGTGATAGAAACTCTATCGGGAGCTACCAAGTCTGGCTTGGGCCTGCTCTCAGATGGAAAGGAGATTGTAACCGGTCCCTGAGAACTAAAGGGTTCAATATTATTGGGATTATTAGAATGAACTGCACCTACGGCAATAACATCCGAAACTGCAGGATGGCCAAAAATGCTGTCTTCTGGAACATTAAATTCTTGGGGTATAACTGGACCGTTAAAAAACATTTCAAGGGTTCTTGCTTGACCGCTAAAACGGTTTATTACTATGTCAACAGGAAGATTGTTCGGACTTGGATTCTGAACCCCAGCGAGTTCTATTGGATCGTCGTTTCCATTTTGGACATCATCACTCCTAGTGATCTCTTCTCCGTCAGAAGGGTCAAATATAAAAAGGTCATAGTCGTTTGAGGATTGTCCAAACCGGTCGTTCCACTGCAGTACAAAGATAACAGTTTGTTGAGGAGGAATAAGAACCCTCATTGCTACATCGCTTGAGTGTCCAGCCGCGAAACCGAAGTCATGGAGATTGTTATCTCCGTTTGATGGTTCAGTATCTCTGTATAAGGCTTGATAGTGCTGGTCTGCGTCGTTACCACCGGCGGAGACAAAAACCACGCCTTGATCTACAGCGTCGGCAGCAGCCTCAGCTACGGGTCCGTCTTCAAAAAAGGGTTCACCGAGAAAACCTAAATCATCAATAATGACGTCAGCGTTATTGGCGCAAAACTCTATCGAACCTATCATTTCTACGCTGGTATTAGGTCCTGAAAAAAAAAGGAGGGCTCCAGGGGCTATATCGTGGATTATTTCCATTAAAGCTGTGCCTTCATCTCCATTTCCCGGAAGTACAGGATTAATTTCTATATCATCAGGAAGGTCTCCTGTTGCCTGTGATACGGAAACACTATCGGCTCCATCTGAGATAGCACAAACCCTTATCCCTGAGCCATCAAATCCTAGTATGTCCCTTACATCATCAGAACCTAAGATCGCATCGCCCTCAGTTTCAACCGAACCGGTTCTCGTTTTCCCGTAGCTAGGTGGAGTCACTTTTGTGACAAAGCTCAGGTTCGATAACTCATCCAATTTATCAAATGGAACCCAGCCTTGAACTATTTTGTATTTTGGTTTTGCTATCTCGATTATTACTCCAAGTGATTCTAAGTGAGCAAGGTTTCCCTTGTTAACTTCTTCGACATTAATATAGGTTTGAAAGTCACCGGAGTCGTTGATTTTAACCATGGGAGTAGATAGTTCTTCGGGCTTGTAGTTCTGGATGTTGTTTCGTGTAACTCCCATCGTTTTCATTTTCGTCAAAGCTTCTTTTATCTGAGGGCTTAATTTAGATTCTTCTTTATCGGATTTTTTATCAGGCATTTTATATTCTGCGGATGAATCAGCTGCCATAGCATTGTATTTTGACGGAGAGCTAAGTACTAATAGACCAATGGCCAATAGACCGAGAGTAATTTTGCTCATTGATGAACCTCCCTCGAATCATTTAGTTTTAACATCATGCATTTTAACTCAATAATCATATACAAAGTTACAATTTCTAATACTGCCGAGAAGATGTGTGCGGAGAAACAAAGCGAGCTCTCTCCGGATCAATCAGCAATTATAAATTCTCTGATTAAATTATAAGGCTCCTTTACTTTTTCTAAATCAATTATCGGAGCTACAGAATAAGCGCCTGCCTTTAGATACTGAGCAGCTTCAAAGGGACTCATTATATCTGTCGGAATCAATTTTATCATGGGGAATATTCCACTCATAAATACAAACCAGGCCAGTCCTCCCATTTGTCCGCATGGAAAAAGGCTTGCCGAATCAGCTCTTAAATCATAAGCATTAAATACTTCTGTAGGTGTAAGAGAACCTACGGCGAGAAATACTTTTTCTTTTTTACACCTTCTTATAATGCCCTTATCTACGTGTGTGGAAAAGATAAATACCGCTCCAGCGTTTATTGCAATCCTTGCCTCTTTCTTTGTTGAGATGGAAAAGACTCCGAGGTTTCTCTGTCCATTTCTCTTAAGGGATTTCAATAAGTCTTTAACACCGGAGATCTTAAAATCAATACCGATTTGATTAAATCCATTTTCCTTTGCATAGTTAGACGCTTCATTTACGGAGGCAAGAGAATTCCCCGTGAGCAATAAAATGATTTTTCCCTTTTCAATACGTTCTATTGTTTGTTTGTAGATTTGTTTGGATGATGATTCTTCGGTAATTCTTTTTGACATTGTTTAATTGTAACTGGTTAGCCACGGAGGTCACAGAGATCACAGAGAAATTTTTTTAATACTATATCCTCCATTTCCTCTGTGTGATCTGTGGCTAAATTCTATACTGAGTAGTTATGATTTGTTTCATCGGAGGGGGTGGGATTCGAACCCACGAGAGCCTGAAAGACTCTACCGGTTTTCGAGACCGGCGCCTTGGACCACTCGGCCACCCCTCCTGAATAAATTTACAGGAATTAAAATACCCTGTTTTATATCTCTAATCTATAGATGTGCATTGATTAGTAGGGAACGCATATATGCGTTCCTTACCTCATGACCTGATTTAATTCTTTAGAACCATGTCGGTGTAATTTCAGCAAAAGGCTTTGGAAAAGCCTTTTGCTGTGTTACCTTTTTCACAAGTGGAAAAAGAATATTTTTCAGAAAAAACCCGAGAAGAAATTGAAGAGACTGTAAAAAAATCTTCAGGAAACGAGGTCTTCTTTGTAGGCTCTCTTGATGAAAATGGAATTGTTGATGGTATAAAAGTCGTGGCTCGTGGGAACGATTACTCCGTTCCCGCTATAGTGGACTCCGCAGAATCGGGGGACGTGGTAATTCACAATCATCCTTCGGGGAATTTAACTCCTTCAGATCAAGACATACAAATGGCGGGTCTGTTTGGAAATCAGGGGGTCGGTTTCTATATAGTAAATAACGATATATCCAGGGTGTACGTGGTTGTCGAGCCCTTTGCGAAACAGGACCTAAAGAAACTCGATACTCGGGAACTAAAAAAGCTTCTTCTTCCTGAAGGTAACATAGCTAAGGTTATGGCTTATCAGTACGAAGAGCGTCTGGAACAATTAAAGATGCTTGAAGCCGCGACTTCTGCTTTCAATGAAGATTCGATTTCACTTATTGAAGCGGGAACAGGAACGGGAAAGACACTTGCCTATTTGATACCCGCCGTTTATTGGTCTCTTTTAAACGGAGAAAGAGTAGTTATCTCCACAAACACAATTAATCTTCAGGAACAGCTCATTGAAAAGGACATACCTCTCCTGCATCGTGGATTAAATGAAGATTTTAAATATTCACTCGTAAAGGGTATGGGAAATTATCTCTGTCTCCTCAGGGCTGAAACCGTTCTCGACGGGCTTTTGGATCTTGCTGATGATGATGAAATGGATGCCTTAGGGAGTGTTATTGAATGGTCAAAGATTACCCAAGATGGTTCTCTTTCGGATTTGAGTTTTAGTCCGCCCCCGGAGGTTTGGGATAAGGTTTCTGCTGAGAGTGAAAGCTGCCTTAGAGTGAGGTGTCCACATTACTCAAAGTGTTTTTTCTATAAGGCTAGGAGAGAGCTTGCTTCTTCGCAGATTCTCGTCGTAAATCATCACCTGCTTTTTTCTGACCTGTCCTTAAAAGGAGCTAGCGAGGCAAGCGAAACCGGCATTCTTCCACCTTATAAGAGGATTATTTTTGATGAAGCACATCACGTCACAGATGCTGCAACGTCCCACTTTGGAATGAGAACGACTAAATATGGGATTATCAGGATGCTGAGGCGTCTTAAGAGAAAGGGCAGCAGCGGCGAGATGAGGGGTCTTATCTTTTATACGGCTTCTTTAGCAACAAAGCTTAAAAAATATTACAGAAAGGGAATAGTAGGGAGTGTGCTAAGAAGGGTAGAAGAGTTTCTCTCCCCTCAAGTTGATTCTGTTGAAGAATATGTAAGAGATGCTTTTGATGATCTTTATTATTTTGCGACTAATAGCACTGAGGCAAAGGGAGAATCTACTGAGGAAATCAATCTCAGAATCACTGAAGATATAAGGATGCGGGAGGACTGGGAAAATATTGATAAGAAATTTTCAATTCTTAGAATTAAGCTAAAAGAACTGCACGAAGAAATAAAAACGTTTGTAGAAGTGCTGATAGACTATGAAGCCGAAAACGATGTAGCAAGAGTTATTATGGAATTCAAAGGAATTGCAAACAAGCTAGGCTTTTCATCTGATGTGATTCACTCCTTTCTAGATTCGGGGGAAGACGGGTACGTAAGGTGGATTGATGGAAGAGTAGGGAAGGGAGGGATAATTTCAGGAATCGGCCTTTCGCCGCTTGATATTTCATCTCATCTAAAAGAGAGACTCTATTCAAGATGCAAGACGGTTGTTATGACATCGGCCACTATGGCTGTAAGAAAGAGTTTCAAATTTTTAAGATCTGAACTCGGTTTGGAAGATAATGAAAGGGTAGAGGAGTTTATAATTCCATCGTCATTTAATTATAAAGAGCAAGCTCTTGTTGTAATTCCCACGGATATTCCAGAGCCTGTAGAAACTGGATATTCGGACAAAATAACTCCAATTATTATGAAAGCTGTACGAGCGTCTTTCGGAAACGCCCTTATTCTCTTTACGTCTTATTATCTTCTTGATAAGGTCTATAACAAGATTCGAGACGAGCTCGGGGAACTTGGAATCCTCTCTTTAAAACAGGGAAGCCTTCCGAGAACAAGGCTACTTGATAAATTTAGAAGTGAAGATAAATCCGTCCTTTTCGCAACTGATAGCTTCTGGGAGGGAGTGGATGTTCCGGGTGAGGCTTTAAGAATGGTAATAATCACGAGACTCCCCTTTAGGGTTCCGACAGAGCCGATTATAGAAGCAAGGGTCGAACATATGGAAAATCAAGGGATAAATTCGTTTCTCGAATACACCGTTCCCACTGCCGTTCTTAAATTCAAACAGGGTTTTGGAAGACTTATAAGAACGAAAACCGATAGAGGAGCAGTTTTGGTTCTTGACAAAAGAATAGTGAGCAAAAGCTACGGAAAGTACTTTCTCGACTCGCTTCCAAAGTGTAATAAAGTTGCGGGAACGGCTGAGGAGATAATAAAGGAACTAGAGACTTTTTTTGGACATTAATCGGTTTTTCATCTTGCACTCAATCGGAATGTTAAGAAAACAATTTTTTAAGATCTTTAATATAATCGGGTTTCTTGACAATCTCCCTTCACCTTGCTATGTTTAAAGACTTAAAGAGCGGGAATAGCTCAGCTGGCTAGAGCATCTCCTTGCCAAGGAGAGGGTCGCGGGTTCGAATCCCGTTTCCCGCTCCAGCTCCGAAGTAATCCACAAGACAATCTATAAATTAGCCACAGAAATCACAGAGCAAATTGAGAAATTCTTTTGCAAGCTATTCTCAGTGGCCTCTGTGTTCTCTGTAGCTCTGCAGTTAATCTTCCATAGACACATACCCCGGCTGAGAGCGGATTCGGTCGCACCAGTTTTGGACGGCGGGAAACGGAGAAAGGCTGACCTCACCTTCTTCAGCAGCGTTCACGTAAGGATAACAACCAATGTCGGCTATCGAATAAGAGCCGGCCAAGAACTCATTTTTCTCTAAATGCCTATTTAGAATATCAAGAACCGCTTTTCCGGCCTCACGAAGCGCCGTAAGCTCCTTTTCATTTTGGTTCTCCTTTGGAACGAATCTCGTCATGAAACGCGCTCTCGCGAGGGCAGGATCAAGCGTTGTCTTGCCGAAGAATAGCCACTTAGATATTAAACCCAAAATCTTTGGGTCATCTGAATAAAGATGGTTAGGTGCAAATTTCCTTCCGAGATAGAGAAGTATTGCATTCGACTCCCACATTATAAAATCTTCATCAACAAGGCCGGGGATTTTTTTGTTTGGATTTATGGCTATGAACTCAGGTTTGTTTTGTTCTCCTTTAAAAATATCTACATTAATCCTTTCATACTCGACTCCAAGTTGACTCAGTGCCAGCCTAACTTTATAGCAATTTCCAGAAAGCGGATGGTCATATAGTTTAATCATCGGGTTCTGGGGCGGTGATTCACCCCGTGAGATGGGTTTTACTATCTCATGGGGTAAAGAGGCAGGGATTTCAGCAATTATCTTCAATCCTCTAAATATTTCAAGAATTTCTCGGTGAATCTTTCCTTTCCCATTATCTTGAATAGCACTTCTTTTTTAGGAATATAGTAGGCCACTCTGCTTCTAGTACAAATCTCATTTTCGTCATTCAGTATGTTTGCAGTAACAAAAACTCTTCGACCTTGAATCTTATCAATTTTGCCTCTTATTTCGAGGAAAGACGAGGTCTTAACCGCATTCAAGAAGTCCATTTCAACTTTCACTGTAACGCCGATTTTCTTCAACCTGTCAAACATTGCCCAGAAAGCTACTTCATCAACAAGAGCGCACTGAACTCCGCCATGAAGAATACCGGGGAATCCGGAAAAATGGTCTTCAGGTTTTATCCTTACAAACACCTCTTCCTTTTCATCATCGGCATAAAATTTCATCCTGAGTCCTAAATTGTTTCTTGGGTCGCATGCAAAACACCCGTAGCCTGGAAAGTCAATAAAAACATTTTCTATTTCACGAATCATAGGGTAGTAATTGTATCTAAAAGGAGAATTACGGCAACTTTTTATTTACAGGAGGCAACTACACAATCCTAAACAGCAGTGCATCCAAAAAGAAAGGTGTCATCGCGAGCATTAGCGAAGCGATCTCATCTTTTTTGGAGATTGCTTCATTACGCACTATCTAAGAATCGAATTGTTATTAGACTTGATCCCTCTCAACAACCTTCGCCACAGCGGCTACCTTTTCTCCGGGTTCGAGTTCAATGAGTCGTAGACCCTGTGCTCCTCTTCCGTAAACGCTTATTTGTGAAGCCTCCATCCGAATTACCTTTCCATGAGTCGTAATTAGTATGACCTGCATATCGTTTGTCACTTGAAACGCTCCTACAACCCGCCCATTTCTATCCGAAGTTCTAATCGTCATAACCCCTTTTCCTCCCCGCCCGGTTAAACGATACTCAGAGACAGCCGTTCTCTTCCCATAGCCCATCTCAGCAACTGTAAGAATCTGAGCATTCGGATTTTGAACTACCTCAAGACTAACAACCTCGTCTCCCTCATCTAGCCTGATACCAATGACCCCGGTAGCGGTTCTTCCCATATCTCTTACTTCATCTTCTTTAAACCTGATAGCCTGACCAAAACGTGTTGTAAGCAGAATATCGTCCTCTCCACTAGTTATTCCGGCGCCTATAAGTTCGTCATCATCTCTCACGTTCACTGCCACAATTCCACCCACGCGGGGATTTGAATAAGCCATAAGCTCGGTTTTTTTCACAATGCCTTTTTTTGTAGCCATAATCACAAACTGATCCTCTTTAAATTCACGTACAGGAAGGACGGCAGCAATACTCTCACCCGAGGAAAGGTTTAGCAAATTGACTATTGCTTTTCCTTTTGCCGTCGGTCCGGCCTCGGGAATTTCATGAACCTTCAGCCAATAGCACCTTCCGAGATTCGAAAAAAAGAGAACATAATTGTGAGTAGAAGCTACAAATATCGTTTCTATGAAATCGGTATCCTTTGTAGTCATACCGGTTTTGCCCTTCCCGCCTCTTCTCTGACTCCTGTAAACGCTGAGCGGGGTATTCTTTATATATCCCTCATGAGTAATCGTCACTACCATGTCCTCATCCGCAATAAGGTCCTCAAGAGAAATCTCTTCGACACTATCAATAATCTCAGTCCTTCTTTCATCACCGTAACGGTTCTTAATATCTTCAAGTTCACTTATAATAATATCAAGAATCAGCTGCTCCTTTTGGAGAATCTCTTTTAGATTATCGACGGTTTTGATCAATTCATTTCTTTCTTCAATTATCTTCTCTCTTTCGAGGGCCGTGAGTCTCTGGAGTCTCATGTCGAGAATCGCTTGAGCCTGCTTGTCTGAGAGAGAAAGCTTCGACATCAAGCCTTCTTTTGCCTCCTGAGGGCTCTCCGATTTTCTAATTAAAGCGATAACCTCATCGAGATGATCTAGTGCAATCTTAAGCCCATCTAATAGATGAAGTCTTTCTTCAGCCTTGCGAAGCTCATATTGAGTGCGTTTGGTTACGACTTCCTTTCTGTGCTCTATAAACTGACCAATTAAATCTTTAAGCGGAAGAACTCGAGGCTGATTTCTCACGAGGGCAAGCATTATGATCCCGAAGGAAGTGTCCATTGGGGTATGTTTATAAAGCTGATTTAATACGACCTCCGCATTTTCACCACGTTTTATTTCTACGACAACTCTAATTCCTTCTCTATCCGACTCATCACGTATGTCTGCGATACCCTTTATCTTTTCATCCTTCACAAGATCAGCGATGCGTTCAATCAACTTTGCTTTGTTAACCTGGAAAGGAATCTCGGTGATGATTATGCTTTCCTTCTCTCCCTTTTTCTGCTTCTCAATCTTTGCCCTTGCTCTAATTTTAATAATTCCCCTACCGGTAGAATAGGCTTCTCTTATGGCTACTTTCCCGCATATAAAACCACTTGTGGGAAAATCCGGGCCAGGTATATATCCCATCAACTCGTCGAGTGAGATACCAGGATTCTTAATCTGAGCGATTATGGCGTCTACAAGCTCTCCTAAATTGTGTGGCGGAATGTTGGTTGACATTCCAACGGCAATTCCCGAAGAACCGTTTAAAAGGAGGTTGGGGATCTTTGCAGGAAGAACCACAGGCTCAACGGCGCTTCCGTCATAGTTAGGTATAAATTCAACTGTTTCCTTGTCTATGTCATCCAGCATTTCGCTTGCAATCCTTGCAAGCCTAACCTCCGTATAACGCATAGCGGCAGGAGGGTCTCCATCAATAGAACCAAAGTTTCCCTGCCCATCCACAATCGGATAGCGCATTGAAAAATCCTGTGCCATTCTCACAAGGGCATCATAGATGGCCGCGTCTCCATGGGGATGAAATTTACCCATCACATCACCGACAATCCTTGCGGATTTTTTATATGGTTTATTCCATTCGTTCCCCAGCTCGTACATCCCATAAAGAATTCGTCTGTGAACCGGTTTTAGGCCATCTCTCACATCGGGAAGAGCGCGTCCAATTATGACGCTCATCGAATAGCTGAGATAAGATTCTTTCATCTCATCTTCGATGTTTATAGGCACTATCTGAGAAGCTGTCGCCATTTAGATACACACCTCCTAATATTTACAATTCCCCTACAGAATGTTACAGGAACCATAGAAATTCCTTATTTTTTCTGGAAAGGTTTCAAGTTCTTTTTTCCGATGAGACGATCCTGTATTTAGCAGGGAGAATTATCAATTTAATGCATATATAGAATATATGTAAGGTGACTGTGTGTCAAAGAAAAAAACGAATATGAGTGGGCTAGAAGGAAGGAATAAAAGGAATCGATACTTGCTGTGGTATGCTATCTCAAATGGTATAGCCGACAACTTATAGAATAATTGTTTGCTGGTAAACTTTAGCTCAGTAACTGCTGTTGCTTATTCATCTTGTGCTTACCTCTTAACCAGATGGCTTAGTTGTTTTCTTAGCTGAGGTATCAACAAGATATCCTACACCTGATAAAGAATCTACTCCAATCTGAATTAGGCGATAGGCTGTATTTTCTTCAGGTGTATTCTCTTCTATGAGAATTGGAGCAGATTTAACAGAACTATTATTAGAATGGTATACAATATAGAAGAAGCAACCGTTTTGAATTACGCCTTTATACATGAGTTTAGTATCCATAGATCGCTTGCCTACCCAATTGTTTGACCCTAGGTCATTCTCACTGAGTATGAATGTAACTTGTGTATTTGCATAATTTATATCCGGTGAAAACCACTGCACTTTTCTCGCCACTGATTCGTCAATTTTAACATCCTCAAGGTGAGAATGCGGAATAACTATATCCATAAGCTGATATAGTGAGGGAAATAGCTCTTTTCTTTGCCATGTTTTGATGTGTCGCCTGCCAAACAATTGATCCTTTATTTTATTATCTGACTCCATAAATTCGCATGTAAATGAAGTCTGGCATTCCCCGGACTCATGTAAACTAGTTTTTATATCACCAGCTAGGTATCTTACAGCTACATAAATATCATTTTTATTTGACCACACCCTCCAAATAGACGAATTAGGCCCATCTGAAGATCCAAAAGCAAATCTTAAAGTATTTCCTTCACTCATTGTACTGACAGCCTAGTCATCGGTCACATAGATTGCATAAGTATAATATAACCATTCAAATATAGTGAGATGGAAGTGCTTACAACTTAATTACGCTTTGCCCCAACCCTCGATTTTGGCTATACTTCCCTTCAAAAATAAACAAGGAGAACGGTAACGTCTGCACCGTACCGCGAAATACTCAATAAAATCCGGCTTACGTTCCCTCAACCTGTAAGCGACAAGGTTCACGACTCTTACGTCGTCTATACAGTCATGCGGGCATTAGACAAAGTGGATGACCTTAAAGGAGAACTTCCAATACTTGGGAAACGGGAACCACTTGATTACCAGGATGCACAAAAGGCGCGATTACGTTTAGAGCCGTACCCATTAGAATATGTTACAGAAGAGTTGGTAAAGTACCTGGAGGGCATGACTATATGGGGACATCCCCGCACTCAGCAGAACGTTGTTCCTCCTCCCACTATTGCATCTCTTATCGGTATGATGCTTGCCGAAGTTTACAATCCAAATATTGCCTGGGATGAGTATAGCCACAAGGTCGCACTTGCCGAAGTTGAGGTAGTGGCAATGACCTCGGCACTTATCGGATATGACCCTGAGCAATCATCGGGTGTGTTTACTTTTGGAGGCACAGGTACAACTTTCTACGGTATGAAAGCAGGAATTGAAAAAGCCATGCCAGATGCAATGGAAGATGGTGTAAGAGAGGATGCGGTAATTTTCGCGAGCGATTGCAGCCACTACTGCCGTTTCAACGTCGCCGGTTGGCTGGGCTTGGGTGGAAAGAACCTGGTCACTATCCCTACAAACTCGCGAAACGAGATAGACATTCCCGCGCTTCGCAATGCGGCACGCGAGGCTTTGGCAGAAGGCCGGAAGATTGCCGGTTTTATCTGCACTATGGGCACTACCGATGCCTTTGGTCTTGACGATTTAGAAGAAGTCGTGCAACTGCGGGACCAGTTGGTAGAAGAGTTTAAATTGACGTATTACCCCCATGTCCACGCAGACGCAGTGATCGGGTGGGCGTGGTCAGTATTTAACGATTATCTTTTTGAAGAGAACCCCCTCGGGTTTCGACCCCGCACCGTCCGCGCCCTTGCCGGAGCCTGCCATCGAATCCAGCATTTGCATCTTGCGGACTCAGTCGGTGTGGACTTTCACAAGACTGGATTCACTCCTTACATATCAAGCCTGGTGCTATTCAAAGACCGAAAAGATTTGCAACTCTTGATGCGCAGTCAAGAGCGGATGCCATATCTCTACCAATTTGGCGAACACCGGCCGGGAATGTTTACAATGGAAACCTCTCGCAGCGGTTCGGGCGTGCTTGCAGCTCTTGCGAACCTGAAATTGTTCGGAAAACAAGGTTTGCGGGCAATTCTGGGGCATATAGTTGAAATGGCGCAACTCCTTCGGGAGCACCTTGAGGGACACGCTTATACAACAGTGCTCAACCGCGACAACTTTGGCACGGTAACTATCTTCCGGGCATATCCGGAAGGAGTGGATACTTTTGAGATTAAAGAGCAGGAGCTGAACGACCCGGGGTTTCGCGACACGCTTCTTCGTCACAACGAATACAACCGTCGCATTGCGGAATACGTCCACACCGAAGCGATGGAAGGAAGAGGAGTTGTCCTTTCGCTCACTGACTGCTACCGCAACACCTCTTACGGGGAGCCGGTCGTAGGACTCAAATCCTATATACTGTCCCCCTTCGTAGACGAAGAAAACGTGGAGGCGATAGTGGAGAAGGTCTTGGAGGCGAGGGAGAAGGTTACTCCCTGATAAATTTACATCTTATTTCATATCGAAATACTGACTTGATAGCATTCTTAACATAAATCTATCTGCAGTACATATAGCCCCCGCTCTCTCTTTTAAATCTCGTCTTTTAGCTAATGTAGGGGCGGGGTAACCCCGCCCCTACATGTTAACGCTTTACAACAAATGTACATTGTAAAACCTTCTTTCGTTTATCGTTGATCAGCCGCTTTTTGTTTTGACAATCGATAAAAAAATCCTAGTGCTACCACTAAAATAGTAGAAAACTCCTAATCCAGAAATACACCAAAAGTGCTATAGATTTCATGTTTAAAGAGTAAAAACAATTATACAATGAGTAGAAACATTTTTACTAACTTTAAAATCACAACTTTAATATATCTACTAACAATACCTATATCGAGCAATCTATTCGCATTAACTATATACGATGGCGGCTATGATGAAACAGGATTCCAACCGAACAGAGTTTATTTAAATTATTCACCCCATGAGTTCATAAATCCCTATTCCGGAAATTTAACACTCTCTCATACGGATGTAACATTGCCGGGAAACGGAGGTCTGGATTTAACAATTCAGAGAAACTACAACAGCAAAGTTTTATATTTACCTCCCCCACTCGCAGCCTGGGTACCCACTGAAGGTGCAATGGGAATTGGTTGGGATTTACACTTCGGAAGAATTGCACCCTTTGGCGAACCCTTTCTACCTGCTGCAGGATTGACAATGTCCGATGGCTCTGTATATCTCATTTACAACAATAATCACCAAAATATTAATTCTCATGTGAATGCCGGTTACATAGCCGAGAATTTTGCAACCTTAAATTTTGATGAATCTAACGAGGTATGGACTATGTCTCTTATTGATGGAACTGTCTATACCTTTGATCAACAAATTAGAAATTCTACCGGCTACGCGGAAGAATATTTTGCAAGTTCCATAAAAGACAAAAATGGAAATGAGATAAAGATTGGATACTATGATTGTTGCAACTTCCAGGTAGATGTTGACGGGTTTAGAGGTACTCTAGGCACATGTCCAGGTGATAATTCAGTAGTTAGAAAAGCATCTCACATTAAGCAAATAACAGATAGCGTCGGCAGAGTTATAAAGTTCAATTGGCTTAATAATTTATGTAGATCGAATAACCAATCGAATGTAATTAATTCAATAGATGTAAACGGGAAAATTTACAATTACATATATAACCCAGTTCAAATTACCTCAGGCGATGGTCAGGTTGAAGATATAGCTTATGCTTTAATTGAGGTAAAACCCCCTGATGGTCCTAGCTGGGCATACAATTACGAGTCTGATGGTGTTCGTCCTGATGGAGAGATTAAGTCCGTTAGATACCCTTCCGGCGGTGTAGTGGAATATGCTTTTGATACTTTTACTCCGGATCCTCAGCAACACGTTGATTGGTTTTCCAATACAATACCTCTCAAAACAAGGGCAATAACATCTCGAAAGGCTTCCGGTCCCAATATGACACCTGGGACGTGGACATATTCTTACGGGCTCTTAGAAAATAAAAACAGTACTACTGTAACCGAACCCTGCGGTAACAAAGTCGTATATAAGTTTCATGGAGTCCTTGAAAGTTCTTACATCGGCGATTGGGCAATTATGCTACTAGATGAGAAGAAGGTTTTCGATAGCGATAATAACCTCATCCAATTTGAGAAGAATACATGGAACCCATATCAGATGTCGGCAAATGCCAACAGAGTAGAGCAAGGATTCTTCTTCCCTCTCTTAGCTTCAAGAACTATTTCAAGAGAAGGCAATGATTATGTTACTAATTTTACATACAACGCTTTTTATGCGGCGCCGACTAAAATTGAAGAACTGGGAGAATTAACAAGAACAACGGATATATCGTACTTCGAAAACATTTCAAGTGGAAACTATATAGTCGGGAAACCCCTTGTTTCAACCCTAACAGATGGTGTCGAGACAAAAACAATTACAAACTCCTATGACGCTAAAGGAAATCTCATTTCAGAGGATAAATACGGTGTAACCACTGAATTCTCTTATCTTCTAGATGGGAATTTAGCGTGGGAGAAGAACGCAAGGGGTTTCTACACCCATTTTGATCAATATAGCTTTGGAACAGCCGGTCGAATTAGATATGGTTCTTCAAATGCTTCAGGATCAGACCCAATTTACTCTGAGACAAGAACGATTAACTGGGAAGGAACCATCGGAAGCTTAACAAATGGAAGGGGGTATCAAACTTCTTTTAGCTACGATGGTATAAATAGATTAACTGGAGTAACTCCACCTCCAAGCGGTGAAGCAGTAACCTTAATTACCTATGATGATATAGGAGGTCGGAGCTATAAAATCAAAAAAGGTATTTCTGAAGTTCAATACAATTTTGATGGTTTGGGAAGGCAAATTGGCACCCAATCAAATGTTGGCGTGTTTACTGAAAAAAGATACGACCAATGCGGCCGCAAGATATATGAATCGCTCCCATTCTCTTTCGACGGCTCAACTCCAAATACAGGTGATAGTTTCACTTATGATGCTCTAGATAGAGTAACGAAAATTACCCATCCTGATAGCTCCTCTATAAACTATTCCTATTCAGGCAATAACGTGACGATTAGTAATGAAAGAAACATCAATACGACTTTTAATTTCAAGTCTTTTGGGGATCCGGAAGACAAAAGGCTTATCAGTATCAGAGATTCTCAAAATAATATAACCTCTTATGAATATAATTTTCTTGGAAACATTGTTCGTGTTGATTCACCAGTAGGTGGGGATCGAGTCTTCACCTATAATTCCAAAAATTTCTTGGTTTCAGAAACCAATCCGGAAAACGGGACAACAGCTTACACTCATGATCCAATAGGTAATGTCACTTCAAAAACCGATTCCAAAAGTCAAACAACTCAATATCAATATGATGGTTTAAACCGTTTAATATTGGTTGATTACCAATCAAATGAGGACGATGTTACTTATCAATATGACAATGCAAACAATAGAACTTTGATGCAAAGTAGTTCAGGAAGTTACTGGTATTCATATGAGTATGACCAATCAAACAGGTTAACTAAACAGACCGTAAATCTAGGCAGCACGACCTATATAGTTGATTTTGTTTATGATGAAAGAAATAACCTTATTCGAACTGTTTACCCTTCCGGCGAAGTGGTTAATTACAACTATGATCCCGCAAACAGGTTGTTGGACATATACGATCCTTCAAATATACTGTTTATTGGTAATATCCTTTATCATGCTTCAGGATCCCCCAATCATTATATAAATGCCAATTATGTCAGCTCAGACTTCACTTTTGATAATCGTCACCGTTTAAAGACTGTTAAGATTTCAAGACCATTTCCTGAGTTAAAAGTGACCAAAGATGGTTTAGGCAAAGGTACTGTAAAAAGCGATCCTCTTGGAATTGATTGCGGTAACGATTGTTCGCAGATTTATCCTGCAGATGGCATAACGGTAACATTGACTGTAGAGCCCGATCAAGATTCAAATTTTGTCAACTGGAGTGGAGACCCTGATTGCTCGGATGGTGTAGTGCTTATGGATGCGAACAAGACCTGTATCGCAACCTTCGCATTGAAATCTAATCAGTTCGCACTCACAGTGAATAAAGCAGGCACCGGGACAGGAACTGTGACAAGCAGTCCAGCGGGAATAGATTGCGGAAGCGACTGTACTGAGAATTATAATGCCAATACTCAGGTGACTTTAACACCAACTCCCGATGCAAGCTCAAACTTCACAGGCTGGAGTGGAGATGCCGATTGCTCTGATGCTGTGGTTATCATGGATGCAAGTAAGACCTGCACCGCTACTTTTGAACCAATACAACAATTTACCCTTACAGTGAACAAAGTTGGTACCGGAACAGGAACCGTGACATGTAGTCCCACAGGAATAAATTGTGGAAGCGATTGTACAGAAAATTATGTTGCAAATACCCCCGTAACACTAACTGCGATACCTGCTGCTGGATCTAAATTTATAGCTTGGACTGGAGATGCAGACTGTACAGATGGCACAGTCACAATGGATGCAAACAAGATCTGTACTGCGCAATTCTCACCACTGCTTACGCTTACAATTGAAAAGAATGGTACAGGAACTGGAACTGTTGTAAGTGTTAACTATGAAGGAATAAATTGTGGAAGTGATTGCTCGGAAGGCTATGACGAAAATTCTCTTATAGATATAAATGCAATTCCTGATCCTGATTCAAACTTTGCAGGCTGGAGTGGAAACCCAGATTGTTCGGATAATCTTGTTACTATGGATATAAGTAAAACCTGTATTGCCACATTCAATCTCCTACCTTCTAACCAACATACATTATCTGTAAACAAACAGGGTGATGGTTTTGGAACAGTTACTAGTACTCCAGCCGGTATTAATTGCGGTAGCGATTGTACCGAGGCTTATAATGATAATACACAGGTAACGCTAACACCAGTTCCTGTTCCGGGCGGTGGTTCAATCTTTGGAGAATGGAGTGGAGATGCAGATTGTTCTGACGGTGTAGTTACAATGGAGGTAAATAAAACTTGTACCGCCACTTTTACACAATCTGCACAGCGGTTCCATCTTTCAATTGATATCAAGGGTTTTGGAGAAGTACAAGGATTGTCCGGGTTCCCTTTTCAAAATGAAATTAGAATAGATTGTACAGGATTAGGTGATCTTACTCCTTTTCAGTTTAATAACGATTGTGAAGAAGATTATGCAGTTAATACCGAGGTAGAATTTAAAATTTTTACATTATCGGAATGCCCCCCAGGTCCTGGCGAATTTTGTACCGACCCTGAGATCGACTATAATTCGACTTTCTTAAGTTGGGAAGGCGACCCTGATTGCTTAGATGGTGAAGTTACAATGGATGCAGATAAGACCTGCACCGCTATCTTCACACCATTTAAGCTGGATGTATTTATAACTGGGGGAGGAACGGTAACTATAAGTCCTCAGGGAAATACCTGTACTATCTTTCCTGCTTGCTCTGACTATTATCAACCAAATACACAGGTAACTCTAACGCCAGTTCCCAATGCTGGATCAGCCTTTTCGGGCTGGAGCGAGGATTCAGATTGCTCAGATGGTATAGTCACGATGGATACGGACAAGAAATGTAGAGCTACTTTCACTGGGTCCTCGCAGCAATTTACTCTCACAGTTAATAAATCCAGTACTGGAACTGGCACAGTAACGAGCAATCCTAGTGGAATAAATTGTGGTGCTGATTGCACACAGGATTACGATGTTAACACACAGGTAACACTAACCGCGGTCCCTGATGCCGGATCAATTTTTGATGGATGGAGTGGCGATTCGGATTGCTCGGATGGCGTAGTTAGCATAGATGCAAATAAGTCTTGCACCGCCACTTTTACGCAATCATCAAACCAGCTTGTACTCACGGTGACCAAATCCGGCACTGGGACAGGTACCGTAACCAGCAGTCCTGTGGGAATAAATTGTGGTAGTGATTGCACGGAGAACTATGCTATAAACACGGTAGTATCTTTGACCATTACACCCGACCCTGGATCGAGATTTGTAGGTTGGAGTGGCGATCCAGGGTGCAACGATCAATTGACACTAAATACGAATAAGAATTGCATAGCAACTTTTGAACCGGATCTATTTACTCTAACTGTAAATAAGAGCGGAGTTGGGACCGGAACCGTAACCAGCAGTCCTGTCGGTATAGACTGCGGAACTGATTGTTCGGAGAATTATCCACCTAACACACAGGTAACTCTCACTGCGGTACCCGATTCGGATTTCGTATTTGCCGGATGGACTGGAGACGATGAGGATTGCTCAGATGGAATTGTTACTATCGATTTTTCAAAAAACTGCACAGCCAGATTTGGATTACCATCGGCACACTTTGCGTATGTTACAAATGAAGGGGATAACAGCGTATCAGTTATAGATACTTCATCAAATATCGTAGTTGATACTATTAATGTTGGAGATTCACCAGTAGGTATCGCAATTAGCCCTGATGATGCGTTTATCTATGTAGCTAACCAATTTGGCGATAGCGTATCAGTGGTTGATACATCAACAAACGGTGTAATAGCCACGGTTAGTGTAGGATTTGGGCCCAGACACTTGGCTGTCAGTCCAGATGGGACCCGGGTTTATGTAGTGAACGAGTTTGAAAACAGCCTATCAGTGATAGATACCTCAACTAACTCCGTGGTAAACACAATAACTGTAGGCGACACACCTCAGGAGGTGGCAGTTAGCCCCGATGGGATGCGCGTTTATGTAACAAACTATGTTGATGGCAGCGTATCGGTGATAGATACGTCAACAAATACTGTTATCGATACAGTGTTTGTCGGGATCTTACCTAAAGGTATAGTAATTAGCCCTGATGGCAGCCGTATTTATGTAGCCAACTCCCGGGATGACGTCAGTTTTCCTGACGGCAATAGCGTATCAGTTATAGAGACCTTAACAAATTCTGTAGAAAATAATATTAGCGTAGGAACCGGTCCCTGGAGTTTATCATTTAACCCGGATGGGACACGCCTGTATGTTGCCCATCTTTACGATGATGTTATTTCGGTCATAAATACAGCAACAAACAGTGTAATTAATACCTTATCTGTTGGATTGACCAGCTCAGACATAGCAATAAGCTCTGATGGAGACAAGCTCTATTTAGTCCATGATTTTGATAATCTTGTATCTATCTTAGATATATCAACGGGATCTGTGGTGGATACGGTAAATGTTGGAGACTTTCCCCTGGAGATCGTAATATCGGGCTTTGAGAATGTCCCACCAGAGCAGTTTGCACTCACGGTGATCAAAACCGGTAATGGAACTGTCACAAGCAGCCCGACTGGGATAGATTGCGGAGATGATTGTACTGAAAATTACAACGTGGACACGCAAGTAACTCTGACAGCGACTCCTGATGCAGGTGCTAGCTTTAGTGGATGGAGCGGAGATGAGGACTGTTCCGATGGGATAGTTACTATGGATGCAAATAAGACCTGCACTGCCACTTTTACCCAGCAGTTTACACTTACAGTAACCAAAACCGGTAACGGAACAGGCACTGTAACGAGCAGTCCTACTGGAATAAATTGTGGTAGCGATTGCACTCAAGATTATGATTCAAATACAGAGGTAACCCTAACTGCTACGCCAAGTTTTGGCTCCGGCTTTACCGGCTGGAGTGGAGACCCTGACTGTTCTGATGGAATTGTCACTATGGATGCAAATAAGACCTGCACCGCTACTTTCGGTACAGCTAGACTCATAGTGAATAAAACCGGTACAGGAACTGGTACTGTCACGAGCAATCCTGCGGGAATAAATTGCGGAAGTGATTGTACGCAAAATTATGGTTCGAATACGGAGATAACTCTAACTGCTGTGCCAAGCACTGATTCTAACTTCAATGGCTGGAGTGGATATCCAGATTGTTCGGATGGAATCGTTACGATGAATGTAGATAAGACCTGTACCGCTACTTTTAATAAACCTAAACTCACAGTGACTAAAACCGGTACAGGGACTGGTACTGTGACCAGTAGCCCATCGGGAATAAGCTGTGGTAATGATTGTACACAAAATTATAATTTGAATACTCAGGTGACGCTGACTGCAACGCCTAGCTCTAATAACGTCTTTGGGGGATGGAGCGGAGGCCCCGATTGCTCAGATGGTGTTGTTAGAATGGACTCGGATAAAACTTGTACTGCAACCTTTAATGTACTCACACTTACAGTGACTAAAACTGGTACAGGATCAGGAACGGTAAAAAGTAGTCCTACCGGAATAAGCTGTGGCACTGATTGTACACAAAATTATAATTTGAACACACAGGTAGCGTTAACCGCCACACCAAGTACTGGTTCTGTATTTGGAGGATGGAGCGGAGATCCGGACTGCTCAGATGGAGTTGTTATAATGAATGCGGCTAAGACCTGTACCGCTACTTTTACACAATCCTCAGGGAAGTCTACACTCACAGTAACCAAAGCGGGTACAGGGACAGGAACAGTTACAAGCAACCCTTCCGGTATAAACTGTGGAAGTGATTGTAGTGAGAATTACAACACGAACACACAAGTAACTCTGACAGCAACGTCAAGCGGGGATTCTGTCTTTGCAGGCTGGAGTAGTAATTCTGATTGTACAGATGGTATTGTTACAATAAATGCCAATAAGACCTGTACCGCTACTTTTAATAAACCCAAGCTCACGGTGACCAAAAAAGGTACAGGTTCCGGAACCGTAACTAGCAGTCCTGCCGGAATAAATTGCGGAAGCGATTGTAACGAGAACTATAGCATGGGTACGCAAGTGACGCTAACGGCAACACCAAGTCCAGGTTCATCCTTTGCCAGCTGGAGCGGAAATTCAGATTGTTCAGATGGAATTGTCACTATGGATCTAGATAAAGCTTGTACCGCTACCTTTAATAAGCCTAAACTCATGGTGACTAAAACTGGCACGGGAACAGGGACGGTAACTAGTAGTCCTACCGGAATAAACTGCGGAAGTGATTGTAACCAAAATTATAATTTAAACACGCAGGTAACACTAACTGCTACACCAGGTACTAATTCAAACTTTACGGGGTGGAGTGGAAATTCAGACTGCTCAGATAGTATTGTTACTATGAATGTGGATAAGACATGCACTGCTACTTTTAATCAATCTTCTGCCAGTATAAATAATTATAAAAACGCTATAAAAGCTAAAGCTGAAGATTTATCGAATAAATCAGCTAATGAGAAATCAGATTCCTTAGAAAACCGTAAAGATAGCTCCTTATATTCTAAAGTATCTTCATATGTGGAGTCTTTAAGACTCAGTGTTTTATCAATCCTTTTTGCAAGTAACGTATTTGGCCAAACAGTCCCCCCAACAACATTTATTGACTTGGGAATTGGGGTCACCCATTAGCCAGTCCCTGTCAAGAGGCAAAAATATTCCTTACATTTAATCTTGTTCATATCATCAGTTCCCTGCAGGCTTATCCAACACGCACCCGTTATTTTATTCATTCGGTACAGTATGAGCATAATAAGCTGATCCGCACCAGTCACCCATCGGGATCAATCCTGAACAAATTTCAGTACCTGGCTTCACTAGAAGCCCCAAAAAATCTTCGGTTTCAAACCATGTCCACTTTGTTTTAACAGACCTATGGCTTACCATCATTCACTATGGTTTCCAACCCCTTGTTGGCTCATGGCTTAGGCGTATCAGACAAAAAACCAGCATTATTTCTTGTGAATGAAACGGCTTCCAATCAGGCCTTGTGGTTTTTAACCAACCCCATTACTGGTTCACCGTTTCATTCATCTTCTAACCTCCTACACAAACACTTTGTTCTCATCAAAGGGCACCTGGTCTTTGATGATGTAATAACAGGCCCTTGCCAGTTTATGAGCCAATGCCTTTGTCGCTACAACATTATTTCTCTTCGCCGCTTTCCTCTGATAAAACCTTCGAGCTTTCTCATTATAACGCTTGGCAAAGTTGGCAGCTTCTATGAATGCCCATGACAAGTACTTATTCCCATTCTTCTCATTGTCCTCTCCTTTCTTCTTGTCGTTGCTCCTATATTGGCTATCCACACAGCGGCAGTATGATGCGTAGTGTCCTACTTCTTTAAATCGTCCTATATCCCCTGTCTCCAGCATGATCGTGAGAGCCAGGGTGGGTCCGATACCGCTAACGGTTAGCAAATGCCGAAAGGCAGGTTGCAATTGAACCCGCTCCTTGACCACTCGCTCCAGTTGGGTAATCTCGGTTTCCAGA